>JAYVUE010000025.1:0-15028 GCA_043788195.1 Chitinophagaceae bacterium | reverse complement strand
CCGACCTGGTTTTATCAATCAATAATTTTACTGCAGTTGATATTGATACATTAAAAAACAGTACTGTTGTATTAGGTGTATATCAACCACTTTTCAATGCTACATTAATAAAAGAATGGACGGTAAAGGGGTTAAGTATTTTTAGTATGGATATGTTGCCACGTACCACAAGGGCACAAAGTATGGATATACTCAGCAGCCAGGCCAATATTGCAGGATATAAGGCAGTATTGCTTTCTGCCAATTTATTTCCCAAATATTTTCCTATGTTTATGACTGCTGCGGGTAGTATTCCCCCGGCAAAAATGTTGATTCTGGGTGCAGGTGTTGCAGGATTGCAGGCCATTGCTACCGGAAAAAGATTAGGTGCAGTGGTAGAAGTTTTTGATACCAGGCCAGCGGTAAAAGAAGAAGTGATGAGCCTTGGTGCAAAATTTATAGAAGTAGAAGGTGCTGCTGATGCCAGTAAGGCCGGCGGTTATGCAGTTGAACAAACTGAAGATTTTATACAGAGACAAAAAGCAAAGATCGCAGAGAGTGTTGCCAAAGCTGATATCATCATTACTACTGCACAGATCCCCGGAAAAAATGCGCCGGTTTTAATTACTACTGAAATGATTGAAGTCATGAAGAACGGCTCTGTTATTATTGATCTTGCAGCTGCAACCGGGGGCAACACGCAATTGACAAAAAATGATGAAACGGTAATGTATAAAGGAATAAGCATTGTAGGTAATTCGCGTTTGCCCGGAACTATGCCAAGCGATGCCAGTAAATTGTACGGAAAAAATATCCTTAATTTTTTGCAATTAATGATCAGCAAAGAAGGCGTGTTTAATTTAAATTTTGAAGATGATCTAGTAGCAGGCACCTGTATTGCACATAATGGGAAGATCACCAATGAAAGAGTTAACCAGGTAATTGGAATATAAATTATTAAACCCCGACAGCGGTTTTCAACCCTGTCGGCGGTTAATAAAAAACTAATAAAATAAGGCATACGTGTAGCCAGAACACAAGTTTGTCATTCTGACGCAGGAAGAATCTCTTGAGATGCTTCATTCTTCAGCATTACAAAACAAACTTGTGTTCTGGCTACACAATCACCTAAAATAATATATCATGGATAATATTTTAAACTGGATATCAGTCAATCAACAGACCATTTACATTGTTGTGTTGATGATATTTGTAGGGATAGAAGTCATAGGTCGTGTACCCAGTGTTTTGCATACACCATTGATGAGTGGCGCCAATGCTATTCATGGGGTAGTTATCATTGGAGCTATCATTGTTATGGGAAAAGCAGAAACAGATAATTACCTGGCATTGATATTGGGTTTTCTGGCAGTGATACTGGGTACATTAAATGTTGTGGGCGGATTTGTTGTGACTGACAGGATGCTGGAGATGTTTAAGAAAAAGAAATAAAATATAATCGTGGCCATTTATGCAATTAGTGAGTATAAAAAAATATTAGCCACTAATTACACAAATCAACACGAATTAAAACAGATAAATCTTTGCGGCTTTGCGGTTCTTTGCTGTCTTTGCGTGAAACAAAAAATGAACAATGGAATTTAATTTACTCACCGTTTGCTATTTAATTGGAAGCATCACTTTCATCCTCGGATTAAAAATGTTATCCAATCCTGCGTCTGCCCGTAAGGGAAACCTTGTGGCCGCTGCGGGGATGACGGTCGCAATCATAGGAACAATTTTTTTGTATGAGACCGATGGCCAAAAATTACATAATCACTTATGGATATTCGGGGGCTTATTGATCGGTGGAATTATAGGCACCCTGGCTGCCCGGAAAGTGAAAATGACAGCCATGCCCGAAATGGTGAGTTTATTTAATGGTATGGGTGGTGCCTGTGCCGCATTGATATCTTTGGTAGAATTTAATCATCTTTCTAAAGAACTGGCTGCAAATACGATCTCTGTAGAAGCTATTCAACCAACCGTTTTAATTATTGTATTAGGATTGATCATAGGCTCAGTTTCATTTGCCGGTAGTATGATCGCCTGGGGGAAATTAAACGGAAAAGTGAAAGACTTTAGTTTTCCCGGACAAAATTTAATTAGTCTTGCTATTTTATTTGTAGCTATAGGTGCTGGTGCGTACCTGGTAATTAATCCCCAACATCATTTTTTATTGTATGGTATACTCGCCCTTGCCCTTGTTTATGGTGTAATGTTTGTAATGCCCATTGGCGGAGCCGATATGCCGGTTGTTATTTCTTTGCTGAATTCTTTTACCGGTGTTGCCGCGGCCTGTGGCGGATTTTTGTATGATAATAAAGTGATGCTTACGGGTGGTATACTGGTAGGCGCTGCCGGTACCTTGCTTACCATACTGATGTGTAAGGCAATGAACCGCTCTTTATTAAATGTTTTGATCGGGTCATTTGGCGGCAACAATAAATCAAATGCCGGTAGCGGCTCAAAAGAGCAAGGACTTTATAAAGAGATCAGTTTAAGTGATGCTGCTATGATAATGAGTTATGCCAATAAGGTAATGATCGTTCCCGGGTACGGGTTGGCGGTAGCACAGGCACAACACGTTTGTCATGAGCTGGAAAAAATACTGGAAGAAAAAGGCGTTGAAGTAAAATATGCCATTCACCCGGTTGCGGGTCGTATGCCCGGGCACATGAATGTACTATTGGCAGAAGCTGATGTAAATTACGAAAAATTAATGGAGATGGAAAATGCCAATGACGAATTTAAAACCTGTGACGTGGTGTTGATACTGGGTGCCAATGATGTGGTTAACCCAGCTGCTAAAAATGATCCGGCTTCTCCAATTTACGGTATGCCCATCCTGGAAGTGGAACAGGCAAAAACCGTTATCGTTAATAAACGCAGTATGAAACCGGGTTATGCCGGAATTGAAAATGATCTTTTCTTTCAACCCAAAACATCTATGTTATTTGGTGATGCAAAGAAGGTGTTGCAGGATCTGTGTGGGGAAGTGAAAGCAGTATAACCCTGAGCATAGTTGAAGTGTTTGGTTGCCAGTACCGGGCGGAGTCGAGGTACGGGTGAATAATAAAATGTTTTTTATTGGACAAACAGTTACAACTCAATTCATCATCGTTGTGTCACTCACTTCTACGGTATACTTTTATTCAACTTTTAACGAAGCGATCAAAATTCATTAGGGATTCAATATTTTTGAAATATCAAAAATAAAAAGACCGTGCATCTACCATCATCATTAATAAATTCTTTACAAAAGGTAAAAGGCTTTGATGAAGCAACTTTCAGGCAGGTGCATGAATCAGGTGAGCAGGTAACTTCGGTAAGGATTAATCCAAATAAAATATTCAATAAACAAAATTCAATATTCAATGTTCAATTAGAGAGAGTAAAATGGAATGAACATGGATACTATCTTCCCCAACGCCCCTCCTTCACCCTCGATCCTCTCTTTCATGCAGGTGCTTATTATGTACAGGAAGCAAGCAGCATGTTTTTGGCAGAAGTGTTGAAACAAACAAGTGATCTCACAAAGCCTTTAAAAGTATTGGATCTTTGTGCGGCACCCGGCGGAAAATCAACTTTAATGCAATCACTCATTTCAGCAGAAAGTTTACTGGTGAGCAATGAAGTGATCAAGGCCAGGGTAAATATTTTGTCAGAAAATATTACCAAGTGGGGCGCAGCCAATGTTATCGTCACTAATAATGATCCCAAAGACTTTCAGCGTTTACAAAATTATTTTGATGTGATAGTGGTTGATGCACCCTGCAGCGGCAGTGGTTTATTTCGTAAAGATCCTGCAGCTATTAAAGAATGGAGCGAAAATAATGTGCAGCTATGCAGCCAACGGCAACAAAGAATATTGACAGATATTTTACCCTCATTAAAAGAAGGAGGGGTTATCATTTATTCAACCTGTTCGTATTCAACAGAAGAGGATGAAACTATTGCTGATTGGTTGGTTGAAAACTGTCATCTGTCACCTACCCCCATTCAACTAAAAAAGGATTGGAATATTATTGAAACAACTTCATTACAACATAAGGCTTGCGGTTACCGTTTTTACCCAGATAAACTAAAAGGTGAAGGTTTTTTTATAGCAGCTTTTAAAAAACAACAAGCACCTGGGGAAGTACAATCAACTGCAAAAGCAAAATCCAGGTCAGAAAAAATTTCAACTGCAGTAATTGAAATTATCAGGCCATATTTAAAAAATGGAGATGATTTTTTCTTTTTCAAACAAAATGAAGAGATAATTGCTCTTCCACTTGCTTTTGAAAAAGAACTGCCCGTCATTCAATCGGCACTATATATTAAAAAAGCCGGCATCAGACTTGGAACGATAATCCGAAATGAATTAATTCCGGATCATGAATTGGCTGTAAGTACAATCATAGATCCGGCGGTAAGAACCATTGATGTTGATAACACTACTGCATTGCAATACCTGCGGCGGGTAGAAATAAAATTGCCTGAAACCTCAAATGGTTGGGCAGTATTGCGTTACGGACAATTACCAATTGGATGGGTAAAAATATTACCCAACCGTGTCAATAATTATTATCCCAAAGACTGGCGAATCCTTAACAAGTAATTACCAATCTAACCAACAAAATTTCGCATCTTTGCAATCCTATTTTTGAGTATGAAAAAATTTCTCTTTTTATTGTTACTGGCACCGGTAATGGCATGGTCACAAAAAAGCCATACCGTTGGCCCAAAAGAAACTTTATTTTCAATTGGCCGACAATACAATGTACATCCACGTGAACTGGCTGCTTTTAATAATATATCCTTTGAAACAGGACTAACCATTGGGCAGGTGTTAAAAATACCATCCAAAACAACACTTACTCCGTTACCACCTGTAGTAACAGAACAAAAAACTGTCACCGAAATATTACCTAAAGAAAAACCGGTAACAAAAAAGGAAGTAAAAATACCAGAAACAGGTAAACTGGTTCCGGTTTATCATAAAGTGCAAAGGAAGGAAAGTTTGTACCAGATCAGCCGGCTATTTAATAAAGTGCCAATTGATGATCTGAAAAAATGGAACAAACTTAGTTCCGATGCTTTAAGTGAAGGCACTAATCTTATTGTTGGATATACCCGATCAGATAAGGAACCTGTTACAATTATCAAGGAGGAACAAATTATAAAGCCTGTAAAAACAGAAGTTGCTGTTGTTGAAAAAAAACCGGCACCGATCACAGAAAAATCATTACCACCGGAAAAAATTATACATGATGATCCGTTTAAGCCGAAGCAGGTAAACCCAATTGCAAAAGATTTTAATGGAGGAATATTTAAAGATATTTTTGAATCGCAGTCAAAAGCAAATGAAAAAAAAGCCGAAGTGGGTAGTGCAGGTGTTTTTAAAAGTACAAGTGGTTGGGAAGACGGAAAATATTATTGTTTGCATAATACGGTTGCTGCCGGCACCATTATAAAAGTTACCAATAAAGAAAATGGTAAATTCATTTATGCAAAAGTGCTGGATATTATGCCTGATTTAACACAAAATGCCGGATTAGTTATCCGTATAAGCAATGCAGCCAGTGAAATACTGGGAGCTGCTGAGAACAATTTTAATTGCATCCTTAATTATTCAAAATAAATTTTATGAAGAAATTATTTCTTTCAGCTGTTACTTTAGTTATGTTTTTTGTATCTGTTGCACAGGTAGATAAAATAGGCGCTTCAAATACGGATAATGGCCAGGTAAAAAATGTAAACAAATTTGATACTTCGGGAAAGCAAAAAAATTCACAGGTTCAAACCACTGCAATTGTAGAAAAAGGTAAAGGTGGTGCAGTTACTTCTGTGAAAAACCAATCCATAACAGGAACATGCTGGTGTTTTTCTGCCACTTCATTGGTAGAAAGCCAGTGTATTAAAAAGAACCTTGGAGAATTTGATATCAGCGAAATGTACACAGTAAGAAATATTTATGTTGAAAAAGCACATAATTATATTTTGCGCCAGGGTCATACACAATTTGGTCAAGGTGGATTGGGACATGATCTGATAAGGGCAATTGCAACTTACGGGGCAGTGCCTGAAAATGTTTATAGTGGTTTATTGGCAGGGAACACCTCACATAATCATGTTAAATTGGCGGACTATTTAAAAAATTACCTGGATAGCATTTTAAAGATCACCCCGGTACCATCTGATTGGAGTAGGGGATATGTGCATATATTAGATTCTATGCTTGGTCCTTCTCCTGTAGATTTTGTTTATAACGGTAAAAAATTTACGCCAAAATCTTTTGCAACTGAGGTTTTAAAATTTAACCCGGATGAATATGTAAACATTACTTCGTTTACACATCATCCATATTATGAACCCTTCATTATTGAAGTGCCGGATAATTTCAGTAATGGTGCATACTATAACCTGCCATTGAATGAAATGATTCAATTAACTAAAGATGTTATTTCAACAGGATATACAGTTTTGTGGGATGCGGATGTAAGTAATTCTGGATTTATGCAGGAAAGGGCAATAGCCTACCAGATGGATAGCGGCCTTCAGATAAAAACGAAGGGAGAACTAAACACGGTATCAATGAATGAAATAAAATGGGATGCAGCCAAGCGCCAGAAATTATACGAAAATCTTACCACGCAGGATGATCACCTTATGCATATAACGGGCATGGAAAAAAAGGCTAACGGAAAAACATTATTTTCTGTAAAAAATTCATGGGGAGATATCGGCCCGTTGCATGGTTATATTAATGTAACCGAAGCTTATTTTGCCATCAATACTATCAGCCTGATCATACCAAAAGCTGCAATACCTAAAACTTTACTGGAGAAATTGAAAATAAGATAAAATTTAAAAAAACAAAATTTTTAAAAGCTCCGGATATTTCGGAGTTTTTTTATGCATCAAAACGATAACCTCTTAAAAAATCTTTCACATTCATTTTCTTTTTCCCTTCCAATTGCAGATCAATAATGTTGATATACCCGTTGTTGCAGGCAAAACGTAAAAATGTTTCCCTGTCAGTTTCAAAATTTCCGGCAACAATAGATGAGTGTAGCCCTACAATTTTTTCGGCCTTGAATATCTTTAAAGTTTTTTCACGAAACAAAGTAAATGCACAGGGATAGGGAGATAAGGCACGGATCAAATTATATACTTCCTTTACCCCTTTATCCCAATTGATCTTACAGGTTTCCGTATAAATTTTGGGAGCATGTTTTAACGGAGTCTGACGGTCCCCGTCTGACCCCATGGATTGTTGCTGTTCTGTAATTTTACCTTCGGTCAACCCATTAACAGTTTTTAACAGCAGGGCTGCACCGATCTCTTTCATCTTATCATGTAATTCTGCTGCCGTTTCATCTTCACCGATCGGGATCTTTTCTGATAATAAAATATTGCCGGTATCTATATCCTGCTTCAGTTTAAATGTGGTTACCCCTGTTTCCTTTTCACCATTGATGATGGCCCAATTGATGGGCGCAGCACCACGGTACTGGGGTAATAAAGAACCGTGCAGATTGATAGTACCCATTGGCGGCATATTCCAAACTACTTCAGGTAACATACGAAAAGCAACAATAATTTGCAGATCTGCGTTTAAGGCCCGCAGTTGGTCCAGGAAAACAATATCTTTTAATTTTTCTGGTTGTAAAATTAGCAGCCCTTTTTCTTCACCATATTTCTTTACGGCACTTTGCTGTATTTGTAATTTGCGGCCCGCTGCTTTATCAGGTGCTGTTATTACCCCTACAATATTACAACCAGCTTTCAGCAACTTATCAAGTGATGCTACAGCAAATTCGGGGGTGCCCATAAAAACGATCCTTGGTTCCATTACAAAAAAATATCTTTAGGTTGGGTTACTCAAAATCAGCATAAAGTAAATACTTCTTCCTGGTCTTTTTAAATTCACTTAAAGCAGGCTCCCAGGTCTTTCTTATTTCAGCTTCTGTTTTACGCTGTTTTATTTGTTGTACCAGCAGATCATTCCCTGCCAGTTTATTGATAAAATTATTTTTCAGAAAAAAACTGTCCTTGCCCCGGAATAATTTATAGGCATCAATAAGGTATCTTAATTGTATCCTGTATCCATTAGATTTATCAAATAATTTTTTTAATACTTCTTCTGTACTTCCACTCAGGTTCCATCCGTAACATTTTTGGCCAAAACATTTACTGTTTTTGGCTCCGGCGTTGGGCATTGGTGTAAAGTTGTACAGTTTTTTTGAAAAGGTGGGGTGCCCAAAAACCTGGAATGGTTTATCCGTTCCTCTTCCTTCACTTAATACAGTTCCTTCAAAAAAACAGATCGAGGGATATAAGTAAATGCTTTGCATTTCTTTTAAATTAGGCGATGGATTTACCGGCAAAAGATACTTAGTTGTATGATTGTAGTTTTTGCATTTTATTACCTGCACATGAAAAGGTGTATCAGTTGTTGGCTCAGTAGTAATATTATACGCATTGATAGCGTTGGCCTCGGGTGATAACAGATTTTCGCCGGCCAGCATCAGGGCATATTCACCAATCGTCATTCCATAAACAATAGGAATGGCCTGCATGCCTACAAAACTTTTAAAATTCATATCCAATACAGGTCCGTCTACATAAAAACCATTTGGATTGGGGCGATCAAGGATCAATAAGGGTTTATGATTTTCCAGTGCTGCTTCTAAATAATATTGCAAGGATGAAATGAAAGTATAAAATCTTACCCCTACATCCTGGATATCAAAAATTAAAACATCTATATCTTTCAGATCTTCCTTTGTTGGCTTTTTATGATCGCCATACAGGCTGATTATCGGGATACCCGTTTTTATATCTTTTGCATTATTAACTTTTTCTCCAGCATCTGCGTCTCCTCTAAAACCGTGCTCAGGACCAAATATTTTTACCACTTTAATGCCACTTTTAAGTAATGTATCTACCAAATGAGTATTATTGACCAGGCTGGTGGGGTTGGCAAAAACTGCTACAGACTTACCTTTCAGCATTGGAAGATATACCTGCATACGTTCGGCACCTGTGATAACCGATGTTTTGTTTTGTGGTTTAACTGTTGTTTGGGAAAAGGAAGTATAATTTGTAATTAAAATGATCATTAAATAAAGAAGTACTTTTTTCATAGATCAAATTTCAATTAAATTTTTTAATTGTGGTCTACCGTTTAAAGATTAATTTGCATCCCTAAAAACGTAAAATTAAAATTATATGGAAGCAAAAAACGGTGATCTGGTAAAAGTTCATTACACAGGAAAATTGGTAAATGGAGAACAGTTTGACTCCTCTGCAGGAAGGGAACCTTTGGAATTTACCGTAGGGGAAGGGCAAATGATCAAGGGATTTGATATAGCTATACCCGGAATGAAAGTTGGCGATAAAAAAACGATCAATATTGCACCGGAAGAAGCATATGGCCCCAGAAATGAAGAAGCCATCATTGAATTTCCAAAACAGCATGTACCTGCTGATATGAAAATTGAAGCTGGTATGCCTTTGACATTAAGCAACCAGAAGGGCCAGCCTGTACAAGTTATAGTTATTGAAGTAAAAGATGATATAATTGTACTTGATGCTAATCATTTTTTAGCCGGAGAAGAACTGGTTTTTGATATTGAGTTGGTGGAGATAGGATAGGGACGACCGACCACCAACGACCGACCACTGAAGGCAGTTTACGAAAGTGAACTGCTTTTTATTTTCTTATTCCTTATTTTTACTTTCTTATTCCTTATTCAATTTTTATGATACAAATAAGCCCCGATAATATTGCTGACCGCTTTATGCGCTATGTTGGTATTGATACACAAAGCGACCCAACAAGTAATGCACATCCATCAACGGAAAAACAAAAAGACCTCAGCAAATTATTATTACGGGAATTGCAGGCAATGGGAATAACATTGGCTGAAACAGACCAATTCGGTTATGTATATGCCACTATTCCATCAAACAGTGATAAAAAAAATATACCGGTTATTTGTTTTTGCGCACATGTAGATACAGCACCCGATTGCAGCGGAACTGATGTAAAATCTATTCATCACCGTTATTACGATGGGACTGATATTATTTTGCCTGATGATACCACACAGATCTTAAAAATGAGTGAGTCACCCTATTTGCAACATCACATTAAAAGTGGTGTAATTACGGCAAGTGGGTTAACCTTACTGGGAGCAGATGATAAAAGCGGATTGGCGGCCATTATGGAAGCAGCCCTTTTCTTTATACAAAATCCTGCGATAAAACATGGAGAGATTAAAATATTATTTACACCCGATGAAGAAGTAGGCCAGGGAACAGCAAAAGTAGATATGCAAAAACTGGGCGCATCATTTGGTTATACATTGGATGGTGGCGAAGCCGGCAGCCTGGAAGATGAAACTTTTAGCGCAGACGGTGCCACGATCGTGATCAGTGGTGTAATTGTACATCCTGGATATGCAAAAGACAAATTAGTAAATGCTTTAAAAATTGCGGGTGCAGTTTTGGATGCGTTACCAAAAAATGAATGGAGCCCCGAAACCACAGAAAAGCGAGGAGGCTTTGTTCACCCCGTTGCCGTTAATGGTATTTCCGAAAAAGCAACTATACAATTTATTGTCAGGGATTTTACTAAAGAAGGGCTAGTATTACATCACAGTCGCCTTAAAAAAATTGCAGAAGAAATTCTTTCAAAATTTCCGGGAGCAACAATGGAATATAATATTGTAGAGCAATACCGCAATATGAAAGAAGTATTAGACACCTGTCCGCAGGTTGCTGCATACGCTGAAGAAGCTATAAAACGGGCAGGGCTAATTGTTAAAAAGGAAAGCATCCGCGGCGGAACTGATGGCAGCCGCTTTAGTTATATCGGAATGCCATGTCCTAACATTTTTACAGGTATGCAAAACATCCATAGTAAATTAGAGTGGATAGGTACAAAAGATATGGCGAAAGCGGCTGAAACAATAGTTCATTTGGGAATGATCTGGGAAGAGAAGAGTTAAAACTCTGTCTCTGGTTGATCCTGAGCTTAGTCGAAGTGACCCGACAACGGTTAAAGATTTTTTTGACAGCTATATTCATTAAATAAGCGAAATCAGAAAATTATATGCACCATAGTTCAGCCGTAAATGAAACAAGATAGTTTCCCAAAGATTTTCTGATAGCAACTTAAAAAATAGCTATCTTCAGAGTTAAATTTATTATTATGGAAATGTTAAAAGAATATTGGTGGGTCATACTTTTGATATTGGCCTTACTTGGCTGTTTTGTAACAGTTAACCAGGGCTTAATAGGTGTGGTAACTATGTTTGGAAAATACCGCCGGATTATGCGGCCAGGATTAAACTTTAAGATCCCGTTCTTTGAACAGATCTACAAAAAAGTAAGTATTCAGAACCGATCAGTGGAACTGGAATTTCAGGCAGTTACGATAGACCAGGCCAATGTTTATTTTAAATCAATGCTGTTATATTCAGTACAAAATGAGAATGAAGATACTATTCAAAAAGTGGCATTTAAATTTATCAGTGATAAAGACCTGATGCAGGCTTTGATACGTACGGTTGAGGGAAGTATCCGTGCATTTGTTTCCACAAAAAAACAGGCCGAGGTATTAAATGTACGCAGGGATATTGTTGAAAATGTAAAAGAACAGGTTGATGTGGCTTTGGAAAGCTGGGGTTATCATTTACAGGATCTGCAGATCAATGACATCACATTTGATGAAGCCATTATTACCAGTATGAGCAAAGTGGTAGCATCAAACAATTTAAAAGCTGCTGCAGAAAATGAAGGACAGGCTTTATTGATAACTAAAACAAAGGCAGCAGAAGCAGAGGGTAATGCAATAAAAATTGCAGCAGAAGCTGAAAGGTTGGCTGCACAATTACGTGGACAGGGTGTGGCATTGTTCCGGGAAGAAGTTGCAAAGGGTATGAGTCAGGCTGCATCCGAAATGAAACAAGCCAACCTCGATACCAATGTGATCTTATTCAGTATGTGGGTGGAAGCGATCAAGAATTTTGCAGAATATGGAAAAGGTAATGTTATATTTTTAGATGGCGGTAGTGACGGAATGGAGAAGACCATGAAGCAGATCATGGCTATGCAACAACTGGAATCAAAGAAATGATGTGATATTTAATGAATAAAAAAAGCCCTCATTTTATGAAGGCTCAAAATCATTTGCTCTTGTGGTTGTTGTTGGTTTTAGTAGGATTGGATATTTACAACAATTTAACTTTTGGATATTGGATTTGGTTTGGTTTTCTAAAGGGATATTGATTGGTTTCTGATGTAAAAATATGTCGCCAATTGCCATTAAAAAACTAAAAGGTTCCTAAACAAGTTATTTTATGGCCGAATTGGTAAAATGTGGTACTGAACCGGAAAAGGTAAGACTGTAATTGTGAGATATACTTAAAGACTGATCATTTTCAACAAAGTAATGATCAAATAGCGGAGACACTATATCAATTAAAAAAACCTTCATTACTGAAGGTTTCAATTTTTTTACTCTTGTGGTTGTTGTTGGTTTTAGTAGGATTGGATATTTACAACAATTTAACTTTTGGATATTGGATTTGGTTTTCTAAAGGGATATTGATTGGTTTCTGATGTAAAAGTATATCGCCATCAGCCATAAAAAAACTAAAAGACACCCAAACAAGCTATTCTATAGCCGAACCGGAATTTTATTGAACTGAACAGGAAAATAGGATAGTATAAAAACCTATCAATTTACCACTATCTAAAAATAGCCCGGGAAAAATCTTATTCAATTATCAGTTTCTTAAAATAATAAGTATCGGGATCAATTTGGGGCATCTTATTGCTGGTAATAATTATACCTTTTTTATCAGCCATAATTTTTTGTAGGCCTTTATCCGTTACTATTTCAAGAGGCAGCGGCATATCTATATTCAGCAATTGAATTTTATATTGATCCTTTGGTAGTATAGTAACATGTATTTCCAGTTTGCCGGTACTCCTGATAAAGAGGTCGAATAAAGAACTTACATTATAGCCGGCAGCCTTGCTGAATAATTGTTCAACATCAGCTGTTGTTACCCAATTATCGTAAGTATAACGTGGTGCTGTTGCCAGTTCTTTTAGTGCGGGGAAAAAAATACTATCGCTCACCACATAGCGTAAAGTATGCATAAAGAAAGCCCCCTTCACATAAATGTCTCCGATATATGCCCTTTCTTCATCAATATCTTTTCCCTGTACAATAGGTTTTTCATTGCTGATTCGAAACACACTGTTTTTAAAATTATCGATATAGGCAGCTTCGCCTTCAATATCCCGGGTGTACAGAACATCACCATAACTGTCGATGCCTTCATGAATCCAATAATCTGCCCAATCGCCGGCCGTAACTTTATTGCCCCACCACTCATGGCCAAACTCATGATTCATCAGCCAGTCAAAATCATTACCACCCACTTTTGCATATTTGAATTTGTTTCCGTAAGCATTCATGCTTTGGTGCTCCATGCCTAGATGTGGTGTTTCAGCAATCCCGATCTTTTCTTTAACCCAGGGATATTCACCAAAATATTTTTCTTTTACCCTGGCCATTGCTGCCAAAAGATCCAGGTGATGGGCTGCTTTATCAGCATGGTATTGCAGCACATAGAATTGCATGGGAACCTGATTACCATTAATGGTGGTATACATTTTGTTTACTACTGCATAATCTGCAATATTGAAAACGATACTGTAATTATTAATGGAATAATTTGTTTTCCAGTGATACGTTGCAGTATTACCTTTCATTTTTACATGCTGTAATAATCCTGGTCCTGCCACTACCAGGTCTCTTGGAACGGTAATGATCATATCAACACCTTCGTTGGGTTCATCAGAGGGATGATCCTTACAGGGAAAATAGATTTTTCCACCGGCGCCTTCTGCAGTTATGGCAGCAAAAGGATGACCGAGAGAATCCTGGGTCCATGTAAATCCGTCTTCCCATGGCGGACGGGTAGCTATGTGCGGTTTACCGGCATACTGAATTTTTACTACTGTTTTACCAACGGGTACCTGTGTTTGCGGGGTTATTGTTATCAGTGCATTGGTATGTGTAAATGCAGCTTCTTTATTATTTACCCATACTTTCTCAACAGTAAAATCATTCATCAGGTCAAAAAGTAAAACAGGTGCCGGTTGTGATAAAACAAAATCAATTTCATTGCTTCCACTGATGCTTTTATTGGCAATATCTACCTGCAAGGCAAGGGTATAATGGCGAATATCCATAATAGCCTGCTCAGGCCTGAGTTTACCCCCAGAAGTTAATTTTTGGGCTGAGGTATTACCGGAAAATAAAACAAACAACAATACAATTACAGTACGCATATTGAATGGGTTTATTAAAGTTAACTGATTCTAAGATGAAAAATCTGCCAGTATTAATTAGACATGATCTCTACACTCCTGTTAATAAAACTGGTTAAACTATTCCCTTTTAAGAGCCCTTGTGATAAAAGCGCCAGGTCGGCAAGATTCTGAACCAGTTTTTCCTGTTTACTTTTTTCAGCCTCAGCCAGGATATTTTTATACACCGGGTGATTCCCATTTACTGTAAGATTTACTTCATCAGGCATACTGGCATAAAAAGCACCCATACCACCCTGCATGGCAGCCATATCTTTCATACGCCGCATGAACTCGGGCCGGGTTGCCACTACCGGTGGTGCATCAACGCTAAGGCCTTTTACCTCCACTGTTATATTTAATTCAGGCACTTTAACTTCAAATAACTCTTTCAATTTTGTTTCCTCATCCTTACTTAAAACACTTTCAATGACGCCCTCCTGCTTATCAATTAAATTATCAGTAATATCACTGTCTACCCTGGTAAATGAAACATTTTCCCACTTCATCTCCATCTGGTTGATGAAACCGTTGTCAATGATAGTTTCCAGTTTCACTACTATCAATCCTTTTGCATTGGCCTGTTGTATAAAAGCATCCTGCTGCACCGGGTTAGTGGTATATAGAATAACATGTTTTCCATCTTTATTTTTCTGTAATGTCTCCG
>JAYVUE010000024.1:0-91176 GCA_043788195.1 Chitinophagaceae bacterium | reverse complement strand
AGCTGCAAAGGACCTTGATTTTATGGAAGCCGCAAGGTTGAGGGATGAAATGTTCAGGTTGCAGAAAGAGTTGGAAGAGATGAAAAAATAATTTCCTATCTTACCTGTCCATTTTTAAAACTAACAACAATGACAACAATTGCTCTATATAACCTCAAAGGTGGGGTTGGCAAGACAGCCAGCTGCGTAAATTTTGCCTATTTAGCTGCTGCCGATGGATATAAAACGCTGTTATGGGATATTGATCCACAGGGGTCTTCTTCATTTTATTATAAAGCAAAACCTAAAACACACCCAGGAATAAAAAAACTGATCACCAAAGATGCCGACCTCGAAAATGCCATCCTCTCTTCAGATTTTGAATTACTGGATGTAATACCTGCTGATAACTCAAGTAAAAGTTTTGATATCATGCTTGATGAAATGCGGGGTAATAAAAACAGGCTCAAATCAATATTGAAACAATTGTCGGGTGAATATGATTTTGTTTTTATTGATTGCCCTCCCGGATTCAGCGCATTAAGTGAAAATATCTTTAATGCTGCTGATATTGTTTTAATGCCGGTGATACCTACCACATTATCTATTCGTACCTATCATATGGTAAAAGATTATTTTAAAGAAAAAGAACTGGATATTAGTAAAATGATGTGCTTTTTTACAATGACCGATTTGCGCAAAAATATGCACAATGAAATAATGAATGAACTGTATAAAGACAAAAGATTTTTTCAAAATTATATTCCTTACCTGTCTGATGTAGAAAAAATGGGCATTCATAAAGCACCCATTATGGAATTTGCCAACAGCAGCTATGCTGCGGCTTGTTATCGTGAATTATGGACCGAGATAAAAGAAGGGGTTTTGGAATAATATTTTTTCCACATCTTTGCACAAATTTTAAAAATGAAGCGAGAACTTAATTCCTGGTATAGCCAGGCTCTGCAAAAAGAAATGCCCATTGTATCTTATGGAGATTATGGCTTTGCCTTATTATTTGTACCCACCGCTGCAGCCGATTATTTAGAATATGAACGTTTTCAGATGATGGAGATACTGGCTCCCTATATCAATAGTGGAAAAGTAAGGGTATTCTCTATCAATAGCATCAACAATGAAAGTTGGTTAAATGATGAAATGGCTGGTGCCCATAAAGCCATTCGTCAAAACCAATTCAATGAATATGTACATAATGAAGTAGTGCCATTTATTAAAAATGCTACTTCTTTTGATACGCCAATAATTACCTGTGGCGCTTCTTTTGGAGCCTTACATAGCATGAACCTTTTTTTAAAACGCCCCGATCTTATTAATGGGGTAATTGCTATGAGTGGGGTGTACGACCTTACAGAATACAGTAAAAACTATTTTGATGACCAGGTTTACCTTAATTCACCATCACACTATATACCCAATTTATCTGACCATAATATACTTGAGGAAATACGCAAAAGTAAACATATCCATATCCTTACAGGTAGCGGAGACTATGAAGATCCCAATGCTTCAAAGGCTTTTGCAGGTATACTTTATGGTAAGGGAATTACATATGAATTGGATGTGTGGAGCGAAGAATGGAAACACGATTGGCCTACCTGGAGGGCAATGTTGCCCTTATACATGGAGACCAGGTTCTGATTTTATCCTTAATTTACACAATATTGTAAGGGTTTTGTAGTTATATGGTTAAAGCATGTAGTCAATATTCTACAAACCAATATCCCAAGTAATGAGTAAGTCCTTCCTCCTGTTTACATTAAAATGCACTGTTATATTGTATTTTGCCGCCTGCACAAGTATCGAAAATTATACAATTGCAAAATCAGCAACACCTGTTGTAACTAAAGGTGTTTGGAAAGTTAATCTTTACAGTGATGCCAATAACGATAAGACCAATGATTTTGCAGGCTACACTTTTACATTTAATGTTTCAGGCAGTGTAATAGCTAATAAAAATGGTGTTGATGTAAATGGCAATTGGGGGGAAGATAATATTTCAAAGAGGATCAAACTTGAACTTAATGCAACAGACCCGGCCCTGGTACAACTGAATAATTATTGGGATATTACATCTATTACAAACTCAAAAGTGAGTTTGCAAAACAATACTTCGGCTACTACTAAATTTAATATTACAACACTTTAAGCCAAAATCTATTTGAGTTGATATGATTAAAGAAGGCCGCTTTCCCAAAGCGGCCTTCTTTAATATTTATTTTTCGTTGTTGATTGGCATGATCAATTGTTTTACTTTTATGCCATGCAAAAAAAATTATTTTTACTAGACGCATTTGCATTGGTCTTCAGGGCTTATTATGCACTTATCCGCAGCCCCCGAATTACCAGTAAAGGACGTAATACCAATGCACAATTTGGGTTCACCAATACATTAATTGACCTGATAAAAAATCAGCAACCAACGCATATGGCGGTTTGTTTTGATACACATGCCCCAACCGAACGACATACCGATTTTGCAGATTATAAGGCCAACCGACAGGAAACACCCGAAGATATTTTATCGGCAGTACCGGACATAAAAAAAATAATTGAAGGATTTCATATTCCGGTAATTGCCATTGATGGTTATGAAGCTGATGATGTGATCGGTGCTTTAGCCAAACAGGCCGAAAAAAACGGATACGAAGTTTTTATGGTTACACCCGATAAAGATTACGGTCAACTGGTTTCTGAAAATATTAAAATTTATAAACCACCATACCAGGGCGGCAATTTTGAAATATTGGGGCCAAAAGAAGTATGTGCAAAATGGGATATCGAAAAAATAAGCCAGGTCATTGATATTTTAGGATTGATGGGGGATGCAGTTGATAATATACCCGGCATACCCGGCGTTGGTGAAAAAACGGCTGCTAAATTGTTGAAAGAATACGGAACACTTGAAAATGTTTTAGAAAATGCAGCCAATATAAAAGGTAAACTCGGTGAAAAAGTAATGGCCGGAAAAGAACTGGCGTTGATGAGTAAAAAGCTGGCTACGATCATTACAAATGTGCCGGTTGAATTTCACGAAGAAGATTTTCGCATAAAGGAAATGAACACAGATGCATTGAAAGAAATTTTTACCGAACTGGAATTTAAAACCCTGGGTAAAAGATTATTGGGAGAAGAAGGCCTCCCCAACCCCTCCGAAGGAGAAGCTTCTGAAAAGACTGCCAAATCAAAAACTATCAAAGAAAACGTGCAGATGGATCTGTTTGGAAATATTCTTGAAGCTTCACCTTTAACTAATAGCGATAATAAATTATCAGGTTCTGAGAACCCTCCTTTGGAGGGCAGGGAGGCGGAGAGAAACATAAATAACACCCCTCACAATTATATTTTGGCCAACACCAATGAACAGATCAGCGAAATCGTATCCATCCTTAAATCCGCCATCGAGATCTGCTTTGATACAGAAACCACGGGCATTGATGCCAATGATGCTGAATTGGTTGGGTTAAGTTTTTCTATAAAGCCCGGCGAAGGCTATTATATTCCTTGCCCGGCTGATCAAAAAGAAACTTCCGGCCGGTTAAAACTTTTTGAGCAATTATTTAATGATGAAACAAAAATATGGGTAGGGCAAAATATCAAATACGATATGCTGCTGTTAAAATGGTATGGATATGAATTGAAAGGGAATATTTTTGATACGATGCTGGCACATTATGTTATTGAACCAGATGGCAAACGGAGCATGGATGCACTGAGTGCAAAATATTTGGGTTACGAGCCTGTGCATATTGATGAGCTGATTGGTAAAAAAGGAAAAAGCCAGAGTAATATGCGTGATGTTGAAGCTGAGAAGATTAAAGAATATGCCGCCGAGGATGCTGATATTACTTTACAATTAAAAAATGTTTTTCTTCCACAACTAAAACAAAAAGAAGTAGAGCGGGTTTTTTATGAAGTGGAAAATCCATTGGTGAAAGTTTTAACAGCAATGGAATTTGAAGGAATAAGGATCGACGAAGGATTTTTAAATGAGTACAGTAAAGAACTGGAAAAAGAAGCAAAGGTGGCTGAAGAAAGTGTGTATCAACAGGCAGGTGTACGATTTAATTTAGCCTCGCCAAAACAATTAGGAGAAGTGCTGTTTGATAAAATGCAAATTGATCCTAAAGCAAAAAAAACAAAAACGGGTCAGTATGCTACCAGCGAAGATGTATTATTAAAATTGGCCAGTAAAAATAAAATTGTTGATGATATTTTAGCTTTTAGGGAATTCACTAAATTAAAATCAACTTATGTAGATGCATTGCCATTGATGATCAATAAAAAAACCGGTCGTGTACATACTTCTTATGCACAGGCAGTAGCTGTAACGGGTAGACTCAGTAGCAATAACCCCAACTTACAGAATATTCCCATTCGTACAGAAAGAGGAAGAGAGATACGCAAAGCATTTATTCCAAGGGATAAGGATCACGTGTTGGTTTCGGCAGATTATTCTCAAATAGAATTACGTATAGTTGCCGCCATCAGTGGCGATGTAAATATGTGCGAAGCTTTTAAAACGGGTAAAGACATTCATAATGCAACCGCAGCAAAAGTTTTTAATGTTGATGAAAAGGAAGTTACCAAGGAAATGAGGTACAAAGCAAAGAGTGTGAATTTTGGTATCATTTACGGACAGGGCGCATTTGGACTTGCAGAAAATTTAGGCATACCCAGGGCAGAGGCTAAAGTGATCATTGAAAACTATAAAAAGCAATTTCCCAATATCCAGAAATATATGGATGATACAATTAATTTTGCCAGGGAGAACGGTTATGTAGAAACGCTGATGGGCCGTAAACGCTGGCTGAAAGATATCAACTCTGCTAATTTTACAGTACGTGGTTTTGCCGAACGAAATGCCATTAATTCTCCTATACAGGGTTCAGCAGCCGATATGATAAAACTGGCAATGATTAAAATTCACAAGGAGTTTAATAAACACAACTTCAAGTCGAAAATGTTATTACAGGTACATGATGAACTGGTTTTTGATGCACATATAGATGAAGTAGAAATAATTAAGCCTATCATATTAAACTGTATGCAATCTGCTCTTGCATTACCAAACAAAGTACCAACTGATGCTGAGATCGGTACGGGGGAGAATTGGTTGCTGGCGCATTAAACCGGTGAGTCACCCCCATTGGGTGACTCACCGATAAAAATCGCTAAAATAAATTGGTAATCGAGATAAAAATTCTCCCGGAATAAAGTAATTTTATGATGAGCCATCCAACAGACGACTCAGCAATAAAATAATATCATGCCAACCCCTATTGAATTCAAGGCATCATTTTGCCCTGATGCATTTTTCCATATTGTTTGTAAAAGCATAGATGGAATTATACTTTTTAATGAAGGAAAAGATTACAGGGTTTTTAGGGAAAGATTTAAATTATTTACTTCATTATGTTTTGAATTGTGGTGCTATTGTATGCTTTTCAATCATACACATCATATTGTCCGGGTTAAATCGAAAGAAAATATTCTGAAAAGCATTGAATTATTGCAAGAGAAAGAAAGAACAAAATCAATGACTTCCCTTTTTAAAGATATGGAAAATGAAATATTATTTGATTCAATGGTTGAAAGACAAATGAATAGTTTCCTTGTATCTTATGCTAATTATTGTAATAATAAACGAAACAGAAAAGGCGGAATATTTCAGAAACCGTTTAAAAGAATAAGAATAGATGATGATAATCATTTGCAACAGGCTATTATTTATACCCATGCTAATGCCCAAAAACATAAACTGACAGGCGATTTTAAAAAATACCCGCATTCATCTTATACTGAAATTATAATTGGGGATGATCATTTTGTAGAAACAAGTAAGACTATTAACTTCTTTGACAATAAAACTGAATTTATAAAAAGGCACAAAAACCAGGTTGACTATTATTACCAAAATAATTGGCCATCCTCAAAATTAGAGTGATTGTTTGTAACTCGGTGAGTCACCCCAAAATGGGTGACTCACCGTAAATAGGGTACCAACTGATGTTGCGATCGGTGCGGAGGAGAATTGGTTGCCGGGCATTTAATATCTTCATTCATTCGTTTTAAATTGAAACCCACAATATATTACTGTTACGATGCCTGCTGTGGCTGGTGCTATGGATTTAGCCCTGTCATAAAAAAAATTGCTGAAGAATATAAAGATCAGTTTGATATTGAAGTATTAAGCGGCGGTATGATCATTGGCGAACAGGTGCAGCATATCAGTAAGATTGCTGCTTATATTCAGTCGGCATACAAAAGAGTAGAAAAGACAACCGGTATTAAATTTGGCGAAGATTTTTTATGGCATATCAACTACCCTGATGAAAGTGATTGGCACATGAACTCCGAAAAACCAGCGATCGCCCTATGTGTTTTCAAAGATTATCATCCCGACAGGCAAATTGAATTTGCAGCCGACCTGCAATACGCATTAAATTATGAAGGAAGAGACCTTGATGATAATGAGGCTTATCGTCACTTGCTGGAAAAATATAGTATCCAGCCCGAAGCATTTTATAATAAGCTGCAAAGCGAAGACTATAAAGAAAGAGCCTATTACGAATTTGATTTATGCAAACAATTATATGTTACCGGCTACCCGGCATTACTACTGCAAATAAATGACGCCAAATTTTATTTATTATCAAGTGGTTATACATCCTATGATGAATTAAACGAAAGGATCATCAAAGTATTAATGGAGATCACATCTGTAGAATAAGTAATTATTTTATAAAACCGTTTATCATTTTCCCTTGCAGGATTTAATTTTATTTATTATTTTGTAAAAAAATTAATTATGAAAAAATAACCTTAACGATCTGCGCAGCAACCCTGCTGCTTTTTGCCTGCAATAATTCAAGTGATGATGCTAAAGCAAAAACTGATACAACAGCTAAAAAGGAAGTAAAAAAGGATGCCCCTCCAATGACGATGCCCGACTCTGCCACCATGGTGAAAAACTAGCAAATGTGCATGACGCCCGGTGATATGTATAAAATGATGGCTTCATGGGATGGAAACTGGACGACTGAAATGACCATGTGGGAAAAACCTGGTGCTCCGCCAACAATGAGTACAGGAACTACTGTAAACAAAATGGTATTGGGCGGGCGTTGCCAGGAAAGCCATAATATAGGTACTATGATGGGAATGCCTTTTGAAGGACGCGGTACACTGGCTTATGATAATGCAAAGAAAATTTTTGAAAATAGCTGGATTGATAATATGGGAACCGGTGTAATGTATATGTCGGGCCCCTGGGATGCAACAACAAAATTTTGTACACTTACAGGTAAAACGATGGACCCCGCTAGTTTAACAGAAAAAGATTTCAGGGAGGTATTTAAAGTTATTGATGATAATACACAGCTAATGGAAATGTATAGACCTGGTTATGATAGTAAGGAAATGAAAATAATGGAGATCAAATTTACCGCAAGAAATAATATTTAAAATAAAAAACCTGAACTTTTAGTTCAAGTTTTTTATAAAACATACTTTAACCGTTTCAACAAAATTTATTACCGCAATTTTTAGTTATTATTAAGTTCACATATTCAGCCTCTTACATCTACTGCATCTCTTAATCCATTTCCTAATAAATTAAATGCCAATACCAACAACATAATTGCAAGACCAGGTATCAGTGCGATCATCGGATTATGTGTTATGATAAAATTATAATTTTCCTTTATCATCAATCCCCAGCTGGGTTGCGGAGGTTGAATGCCGATGCCTAAAAAACTTAAACCGGCTTCTATAATGATAGCCGTTGCAAAATTGCCGGCGGCTATCACCATCACCGGGCCTAAGATATTTGGTAATATGTGCCGTAAAATAATGCGGCTGTTTGTTAACCCCAAAGCCTTTGCTGCCTGTATATATTCCTGCTCTTTGATGGCCATGACCTGGCCCCTTATCAAACGTGCAACACTAACCCACATGGTTAGCCCAACTGCTATAAATATTTGCCAAAAACCTTTACCCATTGCCATGGTAATGGCAAACACTAAAAGTAATGTAGGAATACTCCAGGTAACATTTACAAGCCACATAATTAGTTCGTCTACCCATCCCCTGTAGTAGCCGGCCAACGCCCCTAATATGATCCCCAGCAGCAGGGAAATTAAAACTGCAATTAAACCAACAGATAAACTAACCCTGGTGCCAATGATCAACCGGCTTAAAATATCTCTCCCGAATTTATCAGTACCCAACCAGTATTTTTTTGTAACAAAATTTTTTGTAACCGGTTTGCCAGGTTGGTTTCCGGTAAGTTGGCTGATAGCATAAGTTTGTATTACTGATGTGTCTTCGTCTATATATTTATTGACTTGTACTGAATCTTTTTTGATCACATATTTAGTTATTGGTAAATAACGATAGTCATCCGGCTGACCATTCAGTAATTTGTTAAACCACCCGCTATGTTTTTTTTTCAGATCAGGAATTTTTAAAAAGAGCTGAGTGTACCCAGGTTTTTTTGCCTGAATTTCTACAGTCTGACGATCAGCATTTGGAGAATTATCCGGGGCAATAATATAAGCAAAAATAGAAACAAGGACAGTAATACATATGATCAGCAATCCAAAGATGGCACTTTTGTTTTTTTTAAGGCGTTTAAAAGTTTGTTGCCAAAAAGAAAAAGACTGCTGCATAATGTAATTTACAGATTAGCTTAGGATTTTGCAATTGTATCTAATTGCAGAATATCATTTGTCCATTCCCTTATTTCCTGGCATAGCAATGAATGATCTTCCCACGACTTTCCTATTGTAGGGATCATTTCTTTTAATTTATTTTGCCATTTATCTGTTGTAAATTTTTCTTTGAAGCAGGTTTTTAGCACATTGATCATTACTGCAACTGCTGTGGATGCTCCCGGTGATGCCCCTAACAATGCGGCTAGGGAACCATCACCTGAACAGACCAACTCGGTGCCAAATTCCAATACACCTCCATCTTCTTCATCTTTTTTAATAACCTGTACTCTTTGTCCTGCTATTATTAATTCCCAGTTTTCGGTTTTTGCCAATGGATAATATTCTTTCAAAGCATTTATTCTGTCTTCCTGTGATTGTGTTACCTGCTGTATTAAATATTTTGTTAAAGGCAGGTTGTGCCATCCGGCAGCCAGCATTGGAAAAATATTAGCCCACTCAATGCTTTTAGGCAAATCAAAATAAGAACCGTTCTTTAAAAATTTAGTACTGAATGCTGCAAAAGGACCAAAGAGTAATTCTTTTTTTCCGTTGATGATCCTTGTATCCAGGTGGGGTACACTCATGGGAGGGGCACCAACGCTTGCCTTTCCATACACTTTTACCCCATGTTGCCCAATAATATTTTCATTGGTACACCTTAGCCATTGACCACTGATTGGAAATCCACCATAACCTTCAGCTTCTTCAATATTTGATTTTTCGAGTAATGGTAATGAACCGCCGCCGGCACCAATAAAAACAAAATCAGCATTTGTTTTTATTTTATCATCAGTTAATAAATTCTTTACCGTTATTTTCCATGATCCATCATCGGCTCTGTCAAGATCCCTTACTTCATGATTTAAATAAAGTGTAACATCTTTTAATGTTTCCAAATAAGCGATCATAGAATCGGTTAATGAACCAAAATTTACATCCGTGCCAATATCCATTTTTGTGGCCGCCATTTTTTGGGTAGTATCCCTGCCTTCCATCACTAAGGGCATCCAGCTTTTTAACTGATCAGTTTCATCAGTATAAAGCATACCCTCAAATAATTTATTTTTAATCAGGGCTTCAAAACGTTTTTTCAGGTACGATACGTTTTCATTACCCCATACAAAACTTATATGGGGTACATGATGGATAAAAGAGTTGGGAGCTAAAATATATTTTTGTTGAACCAGGTATGCCCAGAATTGTTTGGACATTTCAAACTGTGATGCAATTTTAATGGCTTTTGAAATATCGATATTACCGTTTGCTGCTGCCGGGGTATAATTTAATTCGCAAAATGCCGAATGGCCCGTGCCGGCATTGTTCCAGGCATCACTGCTTTCTTCTGCTGCTTTAGGTAATCGTTCAAAAATAGTTATAGCAGCACCTGGTAATAATTCTTTTAAAAAAATGGCAAGGGTGGCGCTCATGATACCGGCGCCGATTAAAATAACTTCAGGATTTTTAGTTTCACTTAAAAGCATAGAAAAATTATTTTACGTTTCTGTCTTTCCAATGATAACTGCCAAACTTACCCAACCATCCGGCTGCAATTGTATATAAAATATGGAAAGGTTGCATTAAAGGGAATAACCATAACAGTTTTGCCTGCTTAAAAAACCGGGCAACGGGAAGCAGAAACAATAATTCAATGATCGTTTTACTTATGATCAAAAATATCCATAGTTCAAAAACAGAAAAAATAAAATTAAATGGGTAAATATGAATATTGAAAACTGTATTTTTAAAAATTGCAACAATTGGCAGTACCAGTAATAATAAATTAAATAAGTAGACAAGGAGTAATACAGCAAAAATTCTTTTATCATCATATTTATCTGCCTTGCTTGCCCAACGGATACGCTGGTTAAAAAAATCCTTCAGCGTATGCATTGGTTGAGTATGCACAATCACATCTTTTGATTTTAAAAAGCTGACCTTGTCCGGGTATTGTTTAAAAATTTTATGCATCAGCAGCATATCATCACCACTGGCAATAGTATCAATGCCTTTAAAACCACCCACTTCATAAAATACTTTTTTACTGTAAGCCAGGTTAGCTCCGTTGCACATGCTGAGTATTTTTTTATGAACTGCTGCACCGGTAATTCCCTGTAAGGTCATAAAGTCAAGTGCCTGAAAAATTTCTAAAAAATTATTTGAGCAATTGAAACTAACCGGCATTACAATAAATACAGGATCGTTTTTTTCATAAAAACCGGCAATGGTTTGCAGCCAGTTTACAGGAACAATACTATCTGCATCTGTGGTTATGATCAGGTCTCCTGTAGATTGCTGAATGGCAATTTCAATGGCTTTCTTTTTGTAAGCATTTAATGCCTTATCAGCGATAAAATCTTTTAGTGTGATGAGTGTTACATTTTGTGCAGCATAATCCCTTACCAACTGGGCTGTTTTATCAGTTGAGTGATCATCTACAACTAATACTTCAAAACTATTTTTGGGGTAGACCTGATTAATAATTGAGTTGAGGCAGACTTCAATATTTTGTTCTTCATTGCGGGCCGGAATGATGATACTGATTTTGGTGTGAGCAATGACAGGTTGAATTTGCTGTAGGTTGTTTGGAATACTTTTCCAGCTCAGGAAAAAATAAAAAATAAGCACAGCATAAATGGTGAAAAGCGATATAGCTATGATGATCAGGACCTGTTGCATAGTGATTTGCCGTACAAGAGAGCCCCGCAAAATGCGGGGACGATGTTGATCAATGAAATTCAGTTAAGTATATAAATATCAAAGTCGGCTTCGTCTTTCCTCCTTGTTAGCCCCCCAAAAATAATTTTAAAAAATTAAAATGAATCATTATCTTTGTTTAGTTGCATAAACAACTATATGCCAAACAACCAATTTAAAAGAGGAGAATTATACAGCTTTATAACCGGCAAAGCAAGTACTGCCATTGCCCGTAGACTGCAAAAAAATTTTAAACAAAGTAATGTTGATATTACAATTGAACAATGGAGTGTTTTGTATCACTTGTGGAAAGAAGACGGGCTTAGTCAGCAGCAATTATGTGATGCCACTTTCCGGGATAAGCCAAGTATTACAAGGTTGGTGGATAACCTGGAAAAACTAAAACTGGTTAAACGGGTTGCGTCTAAAGATGACCGTAGGATCAACATGATCTACCTTACCAAAGAAGCGCAGCAAATGCAGGAACAAACAATGGAAATTGCTAATCAAACTTTAAATGAAGCATTGAACGGTGTAACAAATGGACAGATTGAAATTGCTAAAGAAGTGTTGCAGAATGTATATGACAATCTGAAATAGCACATTGACCGTTGTTTGATGGCCGGAAAGCAGGGTGCTAAACAAGCAACAACCAACGATATTAAACTTTTAAAATACATTTTATGAGTACAGCAACTTCAACTACCAGTTTGCTAAAAGGCGGCGAATGGTTAATTAAGGAAAGTAATGCATTTGAAACTTTTACTCCCGAGGATTTTAATGAAGAGCAACAAATGGTAAAAGATATGTGCCTTCAGTTTTTATCTGCCGAAGTGGTACCTGTCATTGACAGAATTGATAAAATGGAAGAGGGCCTTATGCCTTCGTTAATGGTTAAGGCTGGTGAACAGGGCCTTTTAGGTGCTTCTATTCCAGAATCACTCGGCGGTTTGGGAAAAGATTTTATTACTTCTACTTTAGTCAATGAAGGTTTGGGTGGCGGGTATTCATTCAGCGTGGCTATTGCCGCACATACGGGCATCGGCACTTTACCCATTTTATACTTTGGAACAGAAGAACAAAAGAAAAAATACATACCCAAACTAGCCAGTGGTGAATGGAAAGGTGCCTACGGACTAACGGAGCCCAATAGTGGTAGTGATGCTCTGGGTGCCAAAAGTACTGCCGTATTGTCTGCAGATGGTAAAAATTATATTTTGAACGGACAAAAATGCTGGATCACTAATGGTGGTTTTGCAGATGTGTATACCGTGTTTGCCAAAATTGATGGCGATAAATTTTCTGCGTTTATTCTTGAACGTGGTATGGAAGGATTTACACAGGGTCCGGAAGAACATAAGATGGGTATCAAAGGATCTTCTACTGTACAGCTATATTTTCAGGATTGTAAAGTGCCCGTAGAAAATTTACTCGGTGAGATCGGAAAAGGGCACATCATTGCATTTAATATACTGAATATCGGCAGACTGAAATTAGCTGCTGCTGCCATCGGAGCTTCTAAAATGGCATTAACTACTACTGTTGATTATGCAAACACCAGGGAACAATTTAAAACACCTATTGCCAATTTTGGTGCCATTAAATATAAGCTCGCTGAATGCGCCATTAGAATTTTTGCCAGTGAAAGCGCTTTGTACAGAACAGCCAAATGGATCGATGATAAAGAAATTGAATTGCAGCAAAATGGTAAGCAATTCAATGAAGCCTTGTTAGGTGCTGCCGAAGAATTTGCCATTGAATGTGCTATTTTAAAAGTACATGGCAGCGAAGTTTTGGATTACGCAGTAGATGAAGGCGTGCAAGTACATGGCGGTAATGGTTACAGCGATGAATACCTCATCAGCAGGGCTTTTAGAGATAGCCGGATCAACAGGATTTATGAAGGTACCAATGAGATCAACCGGCTCCTTACAGTGGATATGATGTTAAAAAGAGCAATGAAGGGAAAGCTTGACCTGATGGGTCCGGCTACAGCAGTATCAAAAGAATTGATGAGTATTCCGGAATTTGGTAACGAAGACGAAACCCCGTTTGCAAAAGAACGCAAAGCAATAGTGAATATGAAAAAGGCGATCCTGATGACTGCAGGAGCTGCGGTACAAAAACTGATGATGAAAATTCAGGACGAACAGGAGATACTGATGAATATAGCAGACATGGCCATTGAAACCTTTGTTGCTGAAAGCACTTTACTGCGTATAATGAAAATGGCTGATAAACATGGCGAAGCAGCTGCACAATTACAGATCGATATGATGCGTTGTAATTTAAATGATGCCGTAGATAAAGTAAATAAAGCAGGTAAAGAAGCCATCAATGCTTTTGCAGGTGGCGATGAGCAAAGAATGATGTTATTGGGATTAAAACGCTTTACAAAAATGGATCCTTTCAACAGTAAGGATACCCGCAGAAGAATTGCTGATAAACTAAGCGCAGAAAATAAATATTGCTGGTAAAATATAATTCAATGAGTAACCATTGGCCACCGATATGCGGTGGCTTTTTTTTTGGCGAAGAGAACAAAGAAGAGCCCTTCGACTCTGCTCAGGATAAACAAAGAAAAGGCGTTTTTTTTCTCGTAGTCAATTTTTTATAACCTTCGGCTATAAATATACAGCCACCAATAACACGAATGGCCAGTAATGTTTTTATTCGTGTTAATTCGTGCAATTAGAGGCTTTATTTATAAATAAATTATGGCTTATACTTTAATTTCTTTTTACCTTTCCTCAATGAAATTTATATGTACAATATTATTGGCGTCTGTTTTTAAATTTGGCTTTTCTCAAAATACCGATAAACCGTTTATAAGATTGGTTGATCCAACAAAAGAGATCATTAATACAAAAACAGCAAAGCATTTTTTAATAGGCAATACTTGTAAAAATTGTAACCTTACAATTAATGGAAAACCTGTAAAAGTTTATTCAACAGGTGCATTTGCCTACGAACTAAATTTAAAACCAGGCGACACTTCATTTAATATAATAGCTTTTGCTGCGCCGGACAGATCCATGGACAAAAAAATAATTTATCATTATTCATTGCCGTTACCACCTGATACTGTCAAATTGCCGGAGATTGCAAGCATTGAAACTTTTCCTGAAGGAAATTTATTTGTTCAGGCCGGGGATAAAATAAAATTTATAGTAAAGGCATTAACCGGTTGTACTATTACAGCCAATAGCAATATTCCTTTGTATGAAATGCTCAAAAATAAGATGCCGGGTATTTACCAGGGAGAGTATACGATAAAAGAAACAGATAGCTTCTTAGTTTCAAAAATACCGATAACGCTTACTGATAAAACCGGGAATACAATTACAAAACAAACTACAACGTGGGTTTCAATGTTTGGTCCATTGGCGCCCAATATTGCTGTTACAAAAGGCAGGTTGGCGCATTTGTTATTTGGTTTGGGAGATGACAGATTGGGCGGGGCCAAGATCGGTTACCTTGATTCGTTGGTATTATTAAATGTAACGGGTAAGGTTGGCAGCAATTATAAAGTGAAGTTATCTAAATATCACTCTGCATTTATTCCTGATGATCTTATACAGTTTTTACCCAAGGGTACTTTTAGCCCTGAGTCTCTCACAGACACATGGCGTATATTTGGTGATTCGGCATTTGATTATGTAAATGTTGGATTATTTTCCAGGTTACCATACCAGTCATTTCAACTGGTAGACCCATCAAAAATTATTGTTGATATTTTTGGCGCCACCAATAATACCAACTGGATCACACAATTGGAAAATGTAAAGGAAATAAAAAACGTTTCTTACGAGCAGATAGAAGACGAAGTTTTTAGGATCACTATTGAACTAAAACATCGGCAGCACTGGGGCCACCTGGTCTATTACAAAGGCAATACACTCGTAATAAAAATAAAAAGGCAACCTGAAAATTTATCAATAAGCAATTTAACCATTGCTGTTGATGCAGGACATGGCGGCAGCAACACGGGTGCCGGAGGCCCAACGGGTTCATCAGAAAAAATGCTTACCCTGGCCGTTTCGTTAAAGCTGCAGAAAACACTGACGGCACTTGGTGTTAAAGTGATCATGACAAGGAGCACTGAAAAATTTGTTGACAATAAAGACCGCATTTTATTTTACCGCGATAGTGTGCCCGATCTTTTAGTAAGCTTACACCTTAACTCTGCGGCAGATCCTATACATGTGGGTGGTACAAGTACATATTACCGTTATGTCGGCTTTCGTAACCTGAGCCTTGATATTTATAAACGCATGCTGGAGTTGGGGTTAAAAGAATATGGAAATACCGGCTCATTTAACTTTATGCTTAACAGCCCCATTGAATATCCCAACGCATTGGTGGAAATGCTTTTTTTAAGTAACCCTGAAGAAGAGATGAAAATACTGGATGAAGAATTTCAGCAACAAATAGCGGATAAAATTATTTTAGGAATAAAAGATTTTTTAGAAAAATGTAAAGAAAAAAAATAGTATAAATTATTTTAATTGAACTTACTATCTGAACTTTTTACTACACTGAACCTGTCTTTCATCCGCAGGAATCTTTTCTCAAAAAATTCATAGGATAACCAGGCAATAAAAATTGTTATCAATACCGAACCAATGTAAAACACAATTACTTTTGTTAGATCTTCAAATTTAAAAAGGCTCAATAATAAATAGTAGTAATAAATAACCAACGGATGAATGATATATATGCCATAAGATAATTTCCCTAAAAAATCAAAAAACCGGTTCTCCAGGTTGATGAGTGGCCTTTTGTTGAAACTTTGATTTATGATCAAACCAACGGTAACAAGTGCAGCAATATCATGGTCAAGTAATGGTGTAATGTAAAATTTGTTTACACACATAACTCCAAGGCAAAGCCAGCAAATAATTTCTGTGATCCGGTGTGTTGTTATTTGTAAAAAAGACCGATGACCATGCAGGCATAATAATGCTGCAATTCCACCTAATGACATACATTCAAACCGATTGATTGAAAGAATAAATAAAGGAGTGATATTACCCCATTGAAAATAGATGAAACGGAAAAAAAATTTCAATGCAAAAAAACATACAGTAAAAATAATCAAAGCTTTTAAAATCTTTGAAGATTTTTTAATAATCCATGGCCAAAAAATATAAAATTGTTCCTCAACACCCAACGTCCAGTAATGAGATAAAAACGGGATATAAATATGAAGCATAGCAGGCACATTGGCCGCAAAAAATAAATACCATGGCAAAAGTGCAGGTAATTTACCATGATCAGCGATAAATGAAATTGCTATTACTAAAAGCAAATAGGCAAAATACAATGGCCATATCCTTAAAATGCGCCGGATATAAAATTTTTTGATATTGACTCCTGTTTTTATTTTTTCTTTAAATAAAAGAAATGTGATCAGGAAACCACTTAAAGTAAAAAATATTGTTACTCCATATTGAGCAAGGCTGGCCAGTGGGATCAGATAAGGAAGATTAATACCCGGTAATGCAACATGTGATAATACTACACTAAGTGCCGCAATAGCTCTTAACCCGTTCAATCCCTTTAAATGTATTTTTTCCTGCATAATAAAGATTTACCACCAGGTAAAACTTTGGCAAAGTGATATATTAATATTTAGCGGTAAGTTTCTTTTCGCTTGTTATAAAAAGTATCATCATGCAACCGGTTGGTAATAGTAGTGATCACAATTACCAAAAAGAAAAGAGATAGCATGATCTGAAGTACTACCAATTTTATTACTATCGGATTGGTTGGTGCAATATCGCCATAACCAATGGTAGCAGAAGTTATAAAACTGAAATAAATAGTTTGAAGGTCTGTTAATGTATGTCCTGTTGAAAAAGCAAATTTTCCGGGCACATTGTTTGTGTCATCGATATATGAATAAATGAAAGCAAAGCAAAGTATCACTTCAACTATATTGATCAATGTCATTAAAAGTGTTCGCTTGAAACTGATCGGCTGTTGGTGGATATCATTAAGAAATACTTTACTGAACATGAAATGTACCGTATCGATAGTTAGAATGATGGAAATTACAAGTCCAATTAAGGAAGTTGTAAAGTCCATTTTAAACAAAAAAAAGTACCAACTTATTTTAAACAGGCTGTATATTTCGATCACTACTTTTCTAAACAGTAAATGTTTTCTGCCACATAATTGGCGAATGATGGTGCCGGGCATAATAAATGATAGTAACTGAAGTGTTAGCCGCAGTATCCTCTCCAGCCCAAAATCATTATAAGCCTTATTACTCCATATTCGTCTTAAGGCAATTATTTCTTTTTGGTAAACACTACGCGGTTTGCTTTCGGGCCGGTTGGTGCCAAATATAAGTGTTGTAAAAAAACTCATTTGTTTTTCATTTTACTGATTCAACGCCGGCAGTTTGGCATTGGCAAGATCTATATTCAGTGTTTTTATTTCATTTTGTTTTAGCCCCATCCATTTTATCAATAATAATTCCATATCCGATTTTGTCTTTAAAGCGGCTTCAGTTGTTTGCGTAGTGGGGAGCATGTCACTATCGTTAATGATGTTAAAAAGCCCGGCAAAATCGTTGTTCATTTTATTAATTCCACGGTTAGGGTTACCCGGTTCATTTTTTTCAAGTGCGGACAATTTATTTTCAAATTCATTTAGTTGTTTGACAAGAACAGGATTGGCTTTTGGCAACAGATCTTTTATCTGCTGGTGCAGATTGTTTACCTGGTTTAATAACTGCATACATCTTCGTCTGCCATCATAACATAAAAAAGCCAGGTTACGGATCCCTTCAAGATCGGAGTTACTGGTACTTACCCTTGGATCCATTTTTACCTCAAACAATTGAGCATATGTTTTTTCATCAACAGTAAGTTTAGCAGTATAAATCCCGGGCGTTACCCATGGCGATGTTTCATTGGGTGCGGTGTTCAAATAAGTTGCTGCAATAGGATAGGAGGCCGGAACATTTAATGGTGTAAAATGCATATCCCAGGTAAACCGATGCGAACCTGCTTCTGCAGAAAGAATTTGTTGCGGACGGATCCAATAGAATGGAATATTTACATCCGGAATTTTATATAGTGTGTCTTTATTGGAATATTTACGGATAAGATTTCCGGCAGGACCATAAATTTCCAAACTAACAGCCGATGCTTTTTTATCAAGGTAATAATTAATGACAGCCCCATCCGGCGGATTTTGTCCGGCAGGTTCTTCCTGTGGTATCGGTGTATCGGGGTTCATATTCCATCTTACGCGGTAGGCTGTTTGTGGTTTGTAAAGAATATGGGATGAGTTAATAAGCTGATCAGTAAGTTGCCGCAGCGATGTCATATCATCCAGTATCCAAAAACTTCTGCCATGTGTGCCAATCACAAGGTCATCATCTTTAATCACCAGGTCGCGGATAGAAGTGGCCGGCATATTCAATCTAAGGCTTTGCCAGTTTTCGCCGTCATTAAAAGAAACATAAACGGCTCTTTCACTTCCTGCAAATAATAATCCTTTCCTGATCGGATCTTCTTTTACAACATTGATCGGGTCATAGGGTAATCCATTAACTATTGCTACCCATGTTTTTCCACCATCCGTTGTTTTATAAATATGAGGTTTCAGGTCATCTAAACGGATACGGTTAACCGCAGCATAAGCGGTATTTACATCAGTATGACTGGCATCCATCAATGATATTTTACTCCAGCTTGTAATAGTAGGAGGGGTAACATTTGTCCATATTTTTCCGCCGTCACGGGTAACCTGTATCTGTCCATCATCAGTACCACACCAAATTGTATTGGTATCAATGTACGATGGGGCAACAGTATAAATAACTCCACGCCTTGGCATTTTTTTCATATCCTCTTTTGTATAAATGCCAACGCTTGCTGGTATATCCCAACTTTCTCTCGACAGATCAGGGCTGATGATATCCCAGTTCATTCCACCATTTTTTGTTTTAAACAGAACATTACCGGCATAATACAATGTTTTTTTATCAATAGGATTGAATAAAACAGGAGCTGTTCTTAAGAAACGGTATTTACCGCTGCGTACTGCTTCAGGAGAAATATTCTGCGATTGCCCGTTACGTTTATCATACCTGGAAATTTTTCCGCCATAGATAATATTATTGTCCAATGGATCGGCTACTACATAACCATATTCTTCTGCTGATACAGGGTGCCAGTCGCGGAAATTGATGTGTCCGTCATTACCACGTGAGGCAATACCCACAGATCCGCTTTCCTGCTGGCCGCTGTAAACATTGTATGGGAATGCATTATCAGCACTTACATGATAAAACTGGGCAGTGGGCTGGTTGTACCAGGATGAAAAAGTTTCGCCACCGTTTACAGTGATTATCGCTCCCTGGTCGCTGGCAATTAAAATAATATTTGTGTTGTCGGGATTGATCCAGATCCTGTGATAATCATCTCCACCGGGTGCACCACGAAAAGCTTTCCATGTTTTTCCGCCATCTGTACTTTTCCATACCACTACATCGGCTGTATAAACGATATCTGCATTTTTAGGGTCTGCTTTCACTTCTGCAAAATCACTGCCTCTTCCCCAAAGGCGTTCGTCTGCATTTATATTTATCCATGATTCACCTGCATCATCACTCCTGTAAATGCCACCCATTTTGCCTGCATCTACGGTGGCGTATAAACGATTTGAATTGGAGGGAGCAATGCAAAATCCAATTCTTCCAAGGCCTTGTTCAGTTGTTGGTAATCCGGCTGTTAATTTTTTCCATGTGGTACCACCGTCTATTGATTTAAAAAGCCCGCTTTCTGTACCGTTCCAGGCACCGTTTTCCCAAGGGCCTTGACGCCCGGCCCACATATCGGCATAAATAATATTGCTGTTATTAGGATCGATGGTAACCTGAATGGCACCGGTGTTTTCATCTTTATATAAAACCTTTTCCCAGTGTTGCCCGCCATCAATGGTACGATAAACTCCACGTTCTATATTGGGTCCGTAAGGATGCCCAAGCACGGCAGCAAAAACGCGGTTCTCATTTTTAGGATCGATGGCTAGCCCCCCGATTTGCAGGCCATCTTTAAGTCCGGTGTTGATCCATGTTTTTCCACCATCTGTTGATTTATATATTCCATCGCCTACGGAAAGATCGGGGCGTTGGATTCCTTCACCGCTGCCAACATAAATTACATCGGGGTTGCTTGGCGAAACAACAACATCTCCTATTGAACCTGTTGGCTGATCATCAAAAATAGGTTTCCATGTTCTGCCAAAATCATTTGTCTTCCACACGCCACCGTTATTTACGCCGATATAAAATACATTTGGTTGAGAAGGAACACCTACAGCCCCCACTGTTCTGCCTCCACGATGGGGGCCTATCATTCTCCATTGCATACTATTGAAATATTTTGCATCATATGATTGTGCAAATAAATTTGCGGATGATAATAGAATAATTGTAATAAAAAATTTTGTCAGTGTAAATTGTTTCATGATCTGTTGTATAGGAGTAAATAAAAATTTTAATAAAGTTAGCCATTAATTTTTGCCCTTTTGGGAACCACCAAATTCAGTACCCGAGTTACATTGATGGCATTATCAATGGTATCAACAGCCAGCTAAATAATGTGATCAGTATCACACAAATTATATTAAGTACAAAACCTGTTTTTATCATTTGCCCTAATTTAATATGGCCACTCGCAAAAACTATGGCATTAGGCGGGGTACCCATCGGCAACATACTAGCACAACTGGCGCCAAGCGTCATTGGTATCCCCAATAATAAAGGATTGATATGCAAAGCATCTGCCACTGCTGAAATTACAGGGGCCATAACAATAACCTGTGCAATATTGCTCATCACTTCGCTTAAAAAGACAGAGATCAGTGTTACAATAAAGATCAGCAGTAATATATTATTTGTAGCAAAAGAAGCAATGTATTGCCCAAGGCTTTCCATCAACTTTGCTTCTTCGAGGGATTTGGCCAATGCAATACCACCACCGAATAATAATAAAATTCCCCATGCCATTTTTTTAGTGTCACTCCATTCCAGCAGTCTTTCCTCCGGCTCTTCTTTACTTCTTCCACTGGGTACAATAAATAAGCTTATGGCGCCGATCAGGGCAATCATTGAATCATCTAATTGAAATAATTTTTGATTGGCGTTAATAATATCTTTAGTGATCCATAAAAAAGCAGTACTGCAAAAAACTATTAAAACTCTTTTCTCCTGGCGGCACAAAGGCCCCATTCCTTTTAATTCCGACGTTATAAAATTTTTGCCATCTACACTATGTGCAATGTGATTGGGGTACAGCCATTTTACCATTACCAAATACAAAACAAATAATAAAATAATTGCCAACGGCATACAAAGCATCATCCAGTTTACAAAATCAATCCCATGTTTATAGTGATCGTTCAGGTGCCTTACATAAGCAACGTTAGGAGGAGTGCCGATGATGGTGGCTATACCGCCAAAATTGCTTGCATAGGCAATAGACAACATGAGCGTTAATGAAAAATTTTTTATGTTGGCACCGGGGTTGGTGTTTAAACTCATCACAAGAATTACAGATACTGCAATTGGATACATCATCATGGCAGTAGCCGTATTGCTAAGCCACATACTTATAAACCCTGTTGATAAAATAAAGCCGAGTATAATATTATTTCCGTTTGTACCGGTTAATTTAATAATAGTTAATGCAATACGTTTATGCAGGTTCCATTTTTCGATAGCCAGGCCCAAAAAAAAGCCTCCCAAAAAAAGATAAATGATGGAGTCGGAATAAGCTTTGGAGGTTTCTTTAATGGAATTAATATTCAGTAAAGGATATAGTACCAAAGGTACCAATGCAACTACAGCCAATGGGAGGGCATCCAATACCCACCATGCGATCATCAAAATGGCTACTGATAATACAAGTTTTGCTTTGGCATCAACTCCGAATGGATTTATAAAAAAGAAGAGTACAGCAATAAAAATACCCGTTATGAGTGCCAGCTCTTTGCGATATTTTTTAAACCAATCATTCATATCCCAATATAAAGCAGTTTCCTTGGTTTTAGGAAATATTCAATATTCAATTTTCAAGTTGAGAAGAGTATATTGAACATTTGTATTAATTTTAGAAATCAATGTACCCCTTATGCAAAACAGAAATTACGATCTTGAAGACAGGCTTGTTGATTATACCTGCCGTATGATTGATGTAGTAGAAACATTACCCAATACAAGAACAGGAAATTACATCGCCGGGCAATTGGTCAGATCCTGCCATTCTCCAACTTTTAATTATGGCGAAGCGCAGGCTGCAGAATCAACAAAAGATTTTGTCCATAAGATAGGAATAATCTTAAAAGAATTGAAGGAATGTAGAACGGTACTTAAAGTTGTAAGAAGAAAGGAATTGATAAAGCCTGTCTCGAAATTAGATGGAGTGTATAAAGAAACAGAAGAATTAATCGCCATAAATGGAAAAGGTATTTCAACCGCAAAAAAGAAAACTGGTTTACTCACAAAGCCGTGATTTTACTTTTGTAGCTTTAGCTATTCCTGTTATCAGGCTGCTAAATTGAATATTGAGCGTTGGACATTGATTATTGAGTATTTATTTTAATTAACTTTATGAAACAATTCAAGAAATATGAGTGATACTATAACCACAGCCCCGCCGCTTACCGCCAAAGATTTTGTAACCGACCAGGAAGTCCGCTGGTGCCCGGGTTGTGGTGATTATGCCATATTGGCCATGGTGCAAAAAATTATGCCTACGCTGGGTATTCCACGGGAAAATATTGCGATAATTTCGGGCATTGGTTGCAGTAGCCGTTTTCCATATTATATGAATACCTATGGTATGCATAGCATTCATGGCAGGGCAACTGCTGTAGCCAGCGGGTTAAAAGCATCCAGGCCGGAATTGAGTGTTTGGATAGTAACGGGTGATGGCGACGGGTTAAGCATTGGCGGTAACCATACAATTCATTTATTGCGCCGAAATTTTGATGTGAATATTTTATTGTTTAATAATCAGATCTATGGTTTAACCAAGGGGCAATATTCTCCAACATCAGAAGAACATAAAATTACAAAGAGTACACCTTTTGGAAGTATAGATCATCCATTTAATCCTTTGGCGCTGGCCATGGGTGCAGATGCCAGTTTTATTGCACGTACAATGGACCGCGACACCAAACATATGCAGGCAATGTTATTACGTTCGCAGGCACATAAAGGAGCTTCATTTTTAGAGATCTATCAAAACTGTAACATTTTTAATGACGGTGCATTTGAAATGTTTACTGAAAAATCTACCAAAGCAGATGAAGTACTATTTTTAGAACAAGGAAAGCCATTGATATTTGGCGCCACGCAGAATAAAGGAATAAAGCTGGATGGTTTTAAACCCGTAATTGTTGACCTTGCAGCAGGAGCATCTACTGATGATCTGTGGATACATGATGACAGGGATTTTTATAAAGCGCAAATTTTAATTCGCATGTTTGATGACCCTAAACTACAGGGCCATTTACCAAGGCCCTTTGGTGTTTTTTATGAAACCGAAAGAACCTGTTATGAAGATGCGATGACTATGCAAATTGAAGAAGCAATTGCTAAAAAAGGAAAAGGCGATCTTGATAAATTATTAAGAGGTAATGAAACCTGGGTGATCAGCTAGGCCCCCTCTTGAGCTTCGCTCGTTCCCTTAGCAGGGAACACCAAAGGGGGAGGAAATGGAGTAGAACAAAGCGAGGATTATGTTTTATTATTAATAGCAAAGAGCCATCATTTTCATGGCTCTTTGCTATTAATATATCTATTTAATTTTGCAACATTCTCCGCTTCTATCTTCCCAACGATCTTCTCCTTTTCCCTTCCCCTTTGGGGAAGGATAGGATGGGGCATTTTAGGGGGTTAACAGCCCCTTCTCCACCAAATACTCCGCTATCTGCACCGCATTTGTAGCAGCACCTTTGCGCAAATTATCACTTACTATCCAGCAGTTTAAAGTTTTGGCCTGGGTTTCATCACGACGGATCCGCCCAACAAATGTTTCATCTTTTTCATGGGCTGTTAATGGCATGGGATAAATAAAATTGGCTATATCATCTTTCACTATAATACCCTGGGATCGGATAAGCAGCTCCTTTAGTTCATCAATGTTGAAATCATTATCAAATTCTATATTAACACTTTCGCTATGGCCACCCATGGTGGGGATGCGTACACAGGTAGCTGTTACTTGCAGGGAATCATCACCAATGATTTTCCTGGTCTCATTCACCATTTTCATTTCTTCTTTGGTGTACCCGTTTTCCAAAAAAATATCGATATGTGGAATAGCATTCAGGTCAATAGGATATTTGTAAACCATTTCTCCCTGAATACCTTTTCTTTCGTTCATTAATTGCATTACGGCTTTTACTCCCGTACCTGTTACACTTTGATAAGTACTTACTACCACTCTTTTTATTTTGTATTTATCATGCAACGGTTTTAATACCACTACCATTTGAATAGTAGAACAATTAGGATTGGCAATTATCTTATCTGCTGCAGTGAGAACACCTGCATTTACTTCGGGTACCACTAGTTTTTTTGAAGGGTCCATGCGCCATGCAGATGAATTATCAATTACTGTGATACCGGCCTCAGCAAATTTAGGCGCCAGCTCCAGAGAAATACTACCACCGGCTGAAAACAGGGCCAGCTGCGGTTTGGCTACGATGGCATCATTGGCACTAACAATTTTATACATTTTCCCTTTGAACTGCACTTCTTTTCCAATAGATCTTTCAGAGGCAACAGGGATGAGATCTGTAACAGGAAAATTCCTTTCTGCCAACACCTGCAGCATTTTACTGCCTACCAAACCGGTTACCCCAACAACAGCTACTTTCATTGCATAAAATTTAGAACGCAAAAGTACTTATACCGCAGTTAATTATTTGAAAATAAAGATGAATTAATTATCTTGGGTAAACATTAATCTACCCTATCATGAAACAGATCAGTACCCTGGTATTGGTATGCTTATTTTTGCATGCCAGCCTCTTTGCACAAACCCCTAACCGTTACGATGTTGTTATTGACGAACTGATGGCCGATCCCTCGCCACAGGTTGGTTTGCCTAATAATGAATGGATCGAATTGCGAAACACTTCTTCAGCAACAATCAATTTACTGGGATGGAGGATCGGCGATCCCGGAAGCCTAAGCGGGCCATTGCCCAATTATAATTTAAAGCCCGATAGTGTTGTAATTGTTTGTACTGCAAGTGCTGTTATTGCTATGTCTGTTTATGGACCGGTAATTTCTGTAACCGGTTTTCCTACTTTGGATAATACCGGCGATATCATCTTTTTACGATCTGCACAAAATAAAATAATTCATGCGGTAAATTATAGCGATGCCTGGTATCAAAATGAATTAAAAAAAGATGGTGGCTGGACTTTAGAGATGATCGATTCAAAAAATCCATGCCAGGGATCTGTAAACTGGAGCGCCGGTACCGATATAAAAGGAGGAACGCCCGGTAAAAAAAATTCGGTCGACGGGATTAATACCGATAAAACAGCGCCTGTATTACTGAGGGCATACGCAACCGATAGTGTAAACATTACCATGGTATTTGATGAGCCCCTGGATAGTTTGAAAGCTGCACCTGTAGCAAATTACAATATCAGTGATGGTATTGGGATGCCGCAAAATATAATTGTTCAATCGCCATTATTCAACAGGGTATTTGTAAAAACGGGCACGCCATTGCAACAAAATAAAATATATACCATTACCGCCAATGGTGTTATAGATTGTACGGGCAATAGCATTGGTGCTAAAAACATGGCAAGGGTGGGCTTACCTGTTGCTGCTGATAGTTTTGATATTGTGATCAATGAAGTGTTATTTAATCCTGTAGCCAATGGCGTGGATTATGTAGAAATTTATAACCGTGGAAAAAAGATCATTGATCTGAAAAATATTTATATCGCCAATAGAAATTTTTCTGGCACCGTTAGTAGTATCACTCAACTGAGCCAAGAAAATTATTTATTTTTTCCTGAAGAATTTATGGTCATCACTACTGATGTATCAATTGTGAAAAGAGATTTTATAATACATAATACAGATGCTTTTTCGGAACTAAGCAGCATGCCTTCTTTTAATGATGATAAAGGGAACGTGGTCGTTTTAAATGCACAGGGTAAAATAGTTGATGAACTGGCGTATAGCGAAAAATGGCATTTTAAACTGATCAACAATCCAGAAGGTGTAGCACTGGAAAGGATAGATTATAGCGGTATAACCCAACATCAGGATAATTGGCATTCAGCTGCAACCAGTGTTGGCTATGGTACGCCGACGTATAAAAATTCGCAGTACCATAATGACCAGGAACTAAAAGGCGAAGTAAAAGCTATACCCGAAATATTTTCTCCGGATAATGATGGAATGGATGATTTTGCAACAATTGAATATAGTTTTCCAACGCCGGGATATCTGGCTAATATTACCATTTTTGATGCCGGCGGAAGAGCAGTACGGTACCTGCAACGCAATGCACTGTGCGGTATAAAAGGCAATTATCGTTGGGATGGCCTGGGCGAAAAAGATCAAAAATTACCGGTAGGCATTTATATTATTTATATCGAAATATTTAATATTGACGGAAAGAAAAAACAATTTAAACAGGCGATTGTTTTGGCGAGGAGGAGTTAATGACGCTATAATTTTATTTAAAAGTTCAAAAAAAGCATAGTAAATTTCTATAACCTGTTGTCAATATAGGTCCTGTTGATCCTGTTGACCTTCTGTAATCTTACCATTCCATCAACATAAAAAAAAGCCACTAATATATTTGCATTTTAAATTATTTAACTCTACATTACTTCTTTATTATATAAATAATCCTCCCAATTTAAATTAATATTCCACCCATTAATTTTGTTATATAACATTAAATCATGGTTGATCTGCCCCTAAAAAATGATATACACAAAATATAAATATGGGAAATTCAAAATCGCCATTAACGGCAATTGATCATAATGGAAAACCAATTGACCTGTGATTTTTTATACCGATGAAGATCAATAAGCCAGCATCAACAACTGATCAAAAAAAATTAATTGCATTCAATAAAAAAATATTAAAACAAAATATATGGGAAACACTAGTGTACAACTTTCGGCAATGGGGGATGATGGTAAACCAGTTGACTGGTGGTTTATTTACAAAATTGCCGGAAAATCGGTTGCCATAAATGGAAAAAAACCAAAGGGATCCGAGTACCTTTATTATGACTCCAGCGGACCAACAGATAAAGATTTGGATCTTTCTGAAAACCAGATCACTGATCCTAAAAACGGGGCAGTTTCCAGCACACTTAACCAGATCTACAATAACTTAAGCGATCCTGATATGGGTTGGTATTTTTATAATGATGAAGATCCGATCTCAGGAAAAACCAATGGGATCAGGGGCCATACAAAGGGGGTAATTTGTTTTAACCTGAAAACAAACTCTGCTTTTTGGTTGATCCATTCAGCGCCAAAATTTCCACTCAAGGGCAAATACGGTTTTCCGGCAACAGCCATGGGAAATGCACAAACTTTTTTATGTATTACGTTAAAAAATGCAGATACCGCCACTGCAATTGCTACGCAACAGTATGTTGCACAACAACCCAATGTATATTTAGCATCTAAAGTTCCGGCAGCTTTAAAAGCAACTGATCCAAGAGCACTATTAATAAATAATAAAATTACACCTGCCAAAACCGCTTACGCAAATTTTATTCCTTTTCAATCAAAAAATGGACAGGTTTTTAAATGTTTTGCAAAAAATAAATTCTGGGATACCAGGGGCGACGATGACTTTTATAATGACCTCGTGGGCCCTACACTTGCAGAAACGCTGGATGTAGAAACATGGGAACATGGTAAACCACCTGGTTCTGTTGAAAAGGGGAGTAAAGTGCATACCATTCAGGAGATGAAATGGGTTAACACCGGCCCCCTGGGTATTAAGCCCCCCTGGCAATGGTCAGAAGAAAATGATCATGCAAAACTTGCGGTTTCTGCAGCAAATGAAAAATTAAGATTTATATGTGTTGGTGATATCAATTTCACCATAACAATGGAAAATCGAAGTGGAGGAACAGTAGCATTTATATGCGACGACCTTGTAGAAGACCTTGATAAAATGCTTTCCGATGTTACGCTCAGAACAAGTAATCCCCGATCCGTTAATCAAAAAAAAATTACCAAAGTAAAAAAAGCGCCGGCAAAAAAAGCCGTGAAGAAAAAAGCGCCAATGAAAAAAATTGTTGCAAAAAAACCGAAAACAAAAGCAAAGGCTGCGAAGAAAAAATAATTGTATAACAAATTTATTGTCACATAAATTATTGTCAATTTAATAAAACTAATATTTATGAGTGAAACTTTTGAGTCTTCAACAAACATAAGTTCTTTACAGTTGAATGCAGCAACTGCAATTCCCAACCGTCATACAGATGCTTTAACAGAATCCACTTATTCCGTAAATGTAAAATTGCCTGTTATTGACTGGGGGGTGATTGGCCATAAAGCACCCAAAAAAATTGATATTGGTAAAAGGAAGCCGGGTGATCCATTACCTGCTGCAGACTGGATTGTAATAACCTGGACAAGTGCAGAATGGCAGGCCTTTGATCATATTTTTTTAAACAGTTCAACTGAATCCGGTTCTTATGATAAGGAATGGAGAAAAGAATGGCATGAATATACAAGGGGAGCTGAAAACTATTTTGCTGATCCAAAATCAGGAACTCTTTGGGGATTATTTCAAATGGTAGAAATTACTGATCAAAGTCATCGCCCCTGGCGTGTATTGTTGTTTAAATCAAATTCTCACCTGGCTCATTCACCATGGATAGACGGTCTTTCGGCTATGATGAAATGTATATTAACAGACACAAAAGCTAATGTAGTTTATACAATTGGTACAGCAGGTGGTGCAAGATTAAATCAATACCTGGGCGATTCAGTAATTGCCAATTCAGCAATACTGGATCTGCAACGTCCTCAAAATACTATTGATGCCGGCAACGGCAGTTCGTACAGGTGTCCTACCTGGTATCCGGCAACTGCTATTATTAATGAAGTTCAGGATAATCTTTTGATGAAGTTAAATACGGTTGTTACACATGAGGTGCTTGAAAATTTATTTAAGCAACTTTTGGCTAAACATAAAAATGATCCTTCAGTAAGTTCTTTACAATTATCAGACCTGGTGAATAATGGTATTGATCCGGCTTGTTTAGGTACTCCAAAAATTCAGTCACTTAAAGATGCCCCCCTGCTCACTACCGATTTTTATTTTATTGCTGATGGAGATGAAGCAGATACATATGCCTTTCTTGAAATGGATGATGCTATCATTGCAAGACAAGCCAATGCAATGGGTGTGAGATTTGCATGTATTCGAAATATTTCAGATCCTGTTGTACCCAATAAAACACAGTCGGGTGCAACTATTGCAGATACAGTAAGAGGTGACTGGTCAGGTCTGATCTATTCTAACTTTGGTTTATATACAAGTTTCAACGGGGCGTTGGCCACATGGGCAACTATTGCCGGTGAAGGTTCTGCTGTTTATAATCCCGTTCGATTTACAAAATCACCAGGGACAGATGATCCGCTGGAAATAAAATTAGTTTACGAAGTCAGGTCATGCGGTACCTGCAAATTTTTCTGGCCAGATGATAAACAAGACGCTGTGTACGGACCCTATACCGCATTTAGTTTTGATATCAACGTTCCTTATCAGGCCAATCGTACACCTGATACATACAACGCACCATGGGCTACCGGTCGTACAAGGCCACCTTCGTTCCCAAATGGCGAAGTAATTGACGGTTGCCGAAAAGCGCCGATCATGACCATTGGAATCAATCCTAATCTTACTGCATTTGCACCCGGACAAAACGGAGCGGCATGGGCTTATCCAAATTTCACATCGGATGATAATACCAATGAATGGGCTAAGTATGCCTGGTATTATCGTTATCGTTCAGTGTACCAGGAAAAAGTTTCTTTTGATTTTATAAAAAAATATATTTTACCCGACGGTGCAGTATATGCCCCGCATGATGGTAAAGTTACCAATGCACCAAGGCCTGATGATAACCCAAGCTGGAGCTTTAGTGTTAGGTATGAAGGCTTTGCCACCGATAATGTTATTTCACTTAATGCAGCAAAGGGTGATTTTCCATACATGCTTTTCTATGATACAATGGGCGCTACCAGTGAGTTTAAAGCAGGTGATATTATTGCCGGAAAAGTTGCAGTTCCCGAAGGAATACAATTGGAGATCATGCAGGAACAACAAAGCTATTATATGCAATTTGGCTATCCATTACTGGATTTCCAAAACTATTTAAAAGCAAAAGGAATTACAAGTGCGAATTTACATATCGGTGAAGATGTTTCGCAGATAGATATGGTAGCATGTGCATCGCCGCATTGGACACAGGGATTTTTGGGCAACCAGATGGAGACCATTGTTGATAATTGCGTTTCAAAAAATGCCTGGGTTGTAAAACAATTTGTTCAGTCAATGCCGGCAGTATTATTTATTGTCAGCGAATCCAGCTGGAAAATGTTTTATAGTATTTTTGGCAAATTTGTTGAGCCCGGAAAAATATCAGAACACCCCGCAGATCAATCCTATACCCTTCTCAGGGAAACAAGCAGGCCCAATGACCCGGTATATGTAAATTTTGATTTTACCATTGATGGTATAGCTTATAAAAGTAAAACAAGGCTGGTTATTACCCCGCATTTTTCATTCAATGTTTTTTTCCTTCCTCAATACAGATTAAGTCCTGATAAATTTAAAGAGATAGCAGCATTAACAGATTTTCAAAATGCAATGATCCCAATTAACGGTTTCACGATTTTGCCTGAAGACATAAAACATCCTGATTATTATCGCGAAATTCAAATGCAAACTGATACAGCAGCAGAATCAAAAAAGAAGCTGAAAGAAAATTACCCCGACTTATATCATCAGCTTGAGCCTTTTTATTATGATGCGCATAAATCGATGGCTGCAGTATTGATAAATATGTATGATAACCATGAATTGACCTACGATGAAACTAAACAATATTTAAGCCGTACAGGAGGCGCCTGTAAGTTTTGTGTAAATCAATACTGGCAATTTCCGCTGGGATGTAAATATGATAAGCCTGCCGAACAATCTCCCCCTGCAGGTTTTCTTGAAAAAGTTGCAGCCTATATTGTTGAAAATGGGAAACCTTAACAAAAATATTTTCAAATAAAAAATGATTAAACATGGCACAAAGTAATATCGTTTTAACAGCACCTGATGCAGTTAGGGTATGGAGAGGGTATAGATTAACAACACTTCCTTTGGCAAAATTTTATTCTTTACTGGGAACTGTTTTTATTCCGGCAACAGTTAAGTTGCAGATCAATGCAGGCTTTCATTCCTACACACCCACGGCACTTGCAGGTTTAGCAGGCAAGCCCGATTGGGTGCCGGATGAGACAGCAATAAATTTCTGGAAATCACAGGAAACATATTGGAATGGGTTTAAAAGATTAGCTGTCAGAACTTATACAATCACTCATGGCGGAGTTTATATCACCACCGGGCAACCATTAAGCAGGGCTGATTTTCCTGTTTTGTTTTCAGGAGTATCTTCTTTGAATCCCGATGCTCCTGTGTTCCTTATCAATAAAGATGCAGACTGGATGAATGGAACAATTTCTCATATTGTGGCCGAACGTCCCCGGGATGTAGACATAGCTACTTTCAGAACTAATGTAGCAGCAGCTTTAACTAAAATACAAAATCTTAATCCAGGATTGGATGGCGCCATTGCATGCATAGGTGATGAATATTTAGTTTATTGGGAATTATGCTCAGCTTCGCCCGGCACTAATACACCGGTAACGGGTATTCCTTTATTACTTCCGATGCTTACAGGGTGGAACCAGGTTTTTACACCTTCTCCTACTTTTCTGCCAATTGATATTTATGATGTTTGGGCCGGAATGGATGTACAGCCGGGTAGCAGTTTTAATTTACAATTTGAAAGAGATACTAACTTTTAAAATCATAATTTATCATGGCAACAAAAATAAAATCTTATCCTGTCGCTCCTGATTCGGTTTATGTTTGGCGGGGATACATGGCACCACCACCATTAACTTATGCAAAGTTTGCAGCTTTTCTTGGCAGTGTATTTGTTCCTGCATGTGCACTCTTGCAACCAACAGTTGGCCTCCGTGCCTATGTGCCAACACTTGTACCAAATACCAATAAACCTGCCGGTGTGCCTGACCAAACTGCACTTATGTTTTGGGCTACTCCCCAATCGCATGATCTTGCCGAAGGTGCTACCGCTGTTCGCATCTATTCGAATTTACATGGTGATGCATATGATATGACTCGCAGTGCCACATCAGAAGTGCCGGTAGCATTTCCAACTGCAGCTACAGGATTCAAAATAGAACAACCTTATTTTCTTTTTAATAATCCTGCCGATTGGATGTTTGGAAAAACATTGCATGTTGTTGGCGCAAGGCCCGCATCTCAAACTGTTGCCGGTTTTATTTCTTCAGTTTATAAATGGGCCGCCGATTTCCAAAAGAACGCACCCAAAGGAATTGATGCAACATTAGTTTGTTGCGGCAATGATTATGCTGTTGCATGGGTGCATGCGGCAACCACTGTCAAAAATTTTTCAAACTGCCTTGATCCTTTTGTAGCCCTGGTTCAGGTTCAATTAAAAACCATCCCTCTTACAATGAAACTAAAAGCAGGCTTATGGAATAAATGGAATGGTATTGATTATACCAAACCCGAAAACGCATCACTGAATATTCAATTAAACCGGCCGCTTAAAACCAACCCGGTGATATAAAAATTGTATGATGATCCATTTCAATTATATGTTGAATCATTGATCTAAACATAAATTATTATTAACTATTAAAAACACAATTATGATTAATATTCTTTCCGTTCAATCTTCATCAGCAGGTGTATCACTGCAAAACGTTTCAGTAGATCCAAATATTTTGCCTGAAGGTTATTCGTCTATGGTAACAATGGGGGATGAAAATAACTGCATTTTGTACGCTTATAATAAAACACTTAAGCAAACAGACGTTTACCAGATAACCGGCGATGCACCATTTATTACAAAGTTAATTTCAAATTCAAACGACCTGGATCTATATGAATTTGATAATTTAAAAATGTTTGTTCTTGGTAATAAACCTTACCTGATGGGATATGAAAGCAAAGGTGGATTTTTTGCATTTTATGAAATAAATAAAGATTATACACTTTCCAAACCTTATTTATTTTCAAATATGAGATCATGGCCTACACAGAACTTCAGTGAAACCACACCTTTTGTTGCTACCGGGTTATTATATGTATTAGGATATGATGATGTAAAGGGTACCGTTGCTATTTTCAGCCTGGAAGTTGTATCATCTTCAGCCGGCGGAATTCCGCCACTAAACATGCTCAATGTTTGGTATCATCAGTGGGCAAAAGGCTGGGAAGATTTTTCTTTTTTCCAACTGGGCCAGTCTAATTTCTTTTTTAAAATAAATAAATCTAAGCTGAATGTAAATATTGATCATGTCCTTGATAATCCTGCCATGGGAACGGTAGAGATCGGCAGTTACCTGCAAAAACTACTTCCCAATGCACTGGATGTTTCTCTTTCTACAATAGTTCCATGGTCTAACGGTGAGCCCTACCTTGCCACATTTGATGCTAAAGCAAAAAATATAAATTTTTACAAAATTCATGCGGATTGCCAGGGATGGACCAACCTGAATACAACTCCTGTTCCGGCATCCAGTCAAATGTTATCCTACCGCTTAAATAACATTTCCTATATTCTTTTATATGCTTAATCTAAAAAATAAAGAATGCTATGACTAATTCATCTACAGATACCAGGGACCTGAACTGGATCAAACAATCATTACAATCAGCCATTGAATTGGAGTTTTCTACCTTACCTCCATACCTGTGTGCTATGTTTTCACTTGAAGTGCAAAATTATACCGCTTACAATCTTATCAGAAGTGTGGCGATGGAAGAAATGGTACATATGGCAATTGCTTCAAATTTACTTGCGGCTATTGGAGGTACTCCAGGCATAAGGAATATTAAAGTGAATTACCCGGTAAAAGGTTTACCCGGTGGTGTTGAACCCGATCTGAATATTGGCCTGGCACAGTTTTCCAAAGCTCAATTACTAAATTTTATGCGGATAGAAAGGCCAAAATTTCTGATTGATGCATTGGAACTTCCCGAGGAGTATCCTACAATTGGTGTATTCTATGAAAAAATAAAAAAAGCGATAATTGAAAATGGCCCCCAAATAACTGCTGCTTGTCAGCAAGCTACAGATCCTAATAATAAAACTGCTTCTAAACAGGTTCCTGATTCAATTGGGTTGCCCAAATTTATTTATAATAAAAATATAGATACTGTAGAAATGTTGTGTTCGGGAATTGATGAAATAACGGAACAGGGCGAAGGAACATCAAACAACTCTATTGTAACCAATGCAAAATTTGAATACGAAGAATCACACTATGCCAAATTTGCCTCATTACATTATGGCAACTCCTATCTTGATCCGGCAGATGGCAGTAAACTTACCAGTGAAAATGAATCGGAATTTTTCAAAGGCCCCGCAATCGGCTGGCCGGCCGTAATTAATATTATGGCAATGCCTTCAGATGGCTTTGCAAAAATTTTGGCCTTAGACCCTAATGCACCTGATACTGTTGCCGGACCCAATGTAAGTGCCCAGCTGACGGCTTTTGATACCGCCTTTTCAAATATGATGATGACACTTGATCTGGTTTGGAACCCTGCAACAACCGGCGCCTGGAACCCATTAAGCACATCAGCAAGCAAAATGATCAATTATAATGTATTTCAGGATGTTGCAAATATGCAACAAACGGCTAAAGGCCTTGGTTCTGCTGTTCATGGAATGATGGACTTCAGGGTTTTTACTGCGTTTAATATTAACCGTCAGCAAATACCTGATTCCATTATTCAACAATTACCATCACTCTATCCTGATGAATTTGAATTCATTAGTAAATACACGGATCTTTCAAAACCGGTTTTTTACGGACCCAGGTTTATCAATAACAATAAATAGAACTGTTGAATAAACAATAAAATCTGCTACCCTATCAAAGAACCGGAATTTAAACTTATACGGGCAAATAATACTATAGAAAATAATTTATGGTACAATTATCTGATAGGATAAAATCAATGATTCTACGATTGAAAGGACTACAAAATGATCCTCCATCGAAATCAAGGTTTCAAACTTATTGGAATTCATTAGGGCAGTATGAACAATTTCTTGTGAAGTTTATGCTTAATATGGATCTTGAAAAAACGGAAAGCCTTGTAGCAGCCAATTTGCTTTACACATTAAACAATGAAATTGATGCAGATGTTTTCAATACATTAAAGTTACTTGGATTGCCGGATAGTGAGATAACTAAAGATACAATGGATTCTTTTTTGTCAACAGTTACAGATCAGCCCGGCTATGTTGAAGTTGACGGAATACTTTGCCAGAATTCACCTTATGCAGGATTAGACCCTAATTGGGTTGAACTATTTATCTCTTATATAGTATTCCAGGAATTTCCAAATGAAATTGCCCCTTTTGCAACTACACCTTCTGTTTTAAATATTGATTATGATAAACCGCTTTCCATTGCTATCATGGGAGATTGGGGCACCGGTAAATATAATGATTTTGGATTTTCATCACCCTCATCACTTGTAAGTAAAGCAATAACCCATTTGTGTCCTGATATAACCGTTCATTTGGGCGATGTATATTATGCCGGTTGGGAAGAACAGATGGCCCATAACCTGTTGCCTGATTTTCCTTCGGGCAGCCTTGCCAGTTATACAATGATTGGTAATCATGAAATGTTTGATGGTGCCAATGGATATTTTAAAACTGCACTTACTCACCCTGTTTTTACTAAACAAAATAATACAAGTTACTTTGCCATTTTGTATAGTAACTGGGTAATTATTGGTCTTGATACCGGTTATTATGATAAAAGTTTTTTGTATTTGAACGGCGCATTGGATGATCCCGATCAATTTACTTTTATCAAAAATTTAAATATTAAAGAGGATCAAAGAATAGTTTTGTTGACTCATCACCCCGGAATGCCTTTTGATGGATCAAAGATTAACGATCCTTTGTTCAGTCAAATTTATACAGCTTTGGGAAACCGTTATCCCGATCATTGGTATTATGGACATATACATAATGGTATTGTTTATAACGATTCTTCGGCACAGGGAAACTATAAATGCCTTTCAGGTCTTTCGCCACAGCTTCGTTGTTTTGGCCATGCAGCTATTCCTATAGGTAATGCTTTTGGATTAAATGATGCGGAAGGGAATCCTGTAAAAGGCGTTGATCATTATGCTACAACTCCAATGCCTAATCCAAATAATGAACCCGGCCTTGAAAAAAGAGTGTTGAATGGATTTGTTATGATCACATTAAATGAAAATAAAATTACTGAACAAGTGTATGCTGTTTCAGCAGAAAGTGGTACAATACCTGTTTGGAATAATAGTACTGCATAGCATTAGATCAAAATTTTATCAATAATATAAAAATTAAAAAAAATGAGCAATCAAATCAATTCGGTTTCAGCTAACGACACAATTATTATAGGCAATTTAGAAATAATGAAAAACGATTTAGCAACTCAACCATGGGTGGATGCCTCAAATGCCTGCGCTGCTTTAGGCGTTGGTTGGCGTTTACCTACAGTAGATGAATTACTTATACTTTATATGAATAAAGAAAAAATTGGCGGCTTTGTTAATAGCCTTTACTGGAGCTCTGTTGAAGTGGCTCCTGCAAATGCAAATATTCAAAGCTTCGTTGAAATCAAAACAGCCAACGATGATAAAAATTATCTCTTTCATGTTCGGGCAGTACGTTCTGTAACTACAATTACTATCGGAAATTTAGAAATATTGAGTACAGATATGGCAACACTGGAATGGGATGCGGCCAACAAGGCCTGCACTGAATTGGGTACCGGATGGCGCTTACCTACAGTGGATGAATTAAATATACTTTTCCTCAATAAAGACAAAATTGGAAATTTTGTTAATAGTTTCTATTGGGGAGCCACAGAAATTATACCGGGAAGCCCATGTATACAAGGTTTCATTAATGGTAAACAAGCCAAAGATCAAAAAATTTACCTGTTTCATGTAAGGCCCGTCAGAACTGTTCAGAACTCTTCGACACAATAATTTTACTGCGCTTAATAAATTATTTATAAGTATAAATAACTCAAAAAATAAAAACCATGAAAGAAATTGATATCTCAACATTAGAACATACAGTTTACGATGTTGTAATAGTTGGCGCCGGAGTTGCAGGTGCCATTGTTGCAAAAGAGTTAGCTAATGCCGGCCGTAAAGTACTTGTTATGGAAGCAGGAAAAAGTGGCGATCTGAGTATAGAAGGTTATCATGATTCCCTGGTTACTTTTTATAAGCAAGTTATTAAAAACAATAACTCTCCATACACGCACAATCCCAATGCAGACAGTCCGCAAGCCAATGAAGTAACAAAATATAAACCTGGTCCTCCAAACGTTAATGGCTATTTTGTTCATAATGGCCCAATCTCAACAGACAGTACTTATTTAAGATCTACAGGAGGGTCAACTATGCATTGGCAGGCATGTGCTTTTCGAATGTTACCAGATGATTTCAAATCACAAACATTATATGGACAGGGAAAAGACTGGCCAATTACCTATGATCAATTAGAGCCCTACTATAGAAAGGCTGAATTTGAATTAGGTGTTTCAGGAGATGTTGAATCACAAAATTTTCATGGATTAAAGTTTGAGCCCGGTTATGTATTTCCAATGAACGAAATTCCTCCTTCTTATCTTGATAAGATCGTTGCAAAAGGCGTTAATGGTATGAAGGTAGAATCAGATGGAGAATCTTTTACTTTAAAAATGCGAACAACTCCACAGGCCCGCAATGGTGTTCCCAATAAAAATTATGATGGAGGAAAAGGTTATATTCCCACAAGAGCAACAAGCTCTCACCAGGTGGATTATGGTCAGCGTTGCCAGGGCAATGCCAATTGCACACCTATATGTCCGGTGCAGGCAAAATACGATGCAAGAAGAACTTTATTTTCTATAGATAAAACGAGGCAAATTGATTTTATTGGCCAAACAGTTGCCTCCCGTGTTGAAGTTGACACAGCTACCGGAAGAGTTTCCTGCATTCATTTTAAAAATTATAAAGAGGCTAATTCTCCGCAATACACTGAAGGAAAAGTAAAAGGACGAATATTTGTACTTGCCACTAATGCTGTAGAAAATCCAAAACTGATGTTGGCATCAGAGCTTCCGGGTACAAGTAAGTTGATGGGAAAAAATTTAATGGATCATACTTATTTTCTTAACTGGGGATTATTACCTGAACCTGCCGGAACAATGAGAGGTCCGCAGGCTACTTCTGGTTTTGATGAGTTACGTAACGGAAATTTCAGAAAACATAGAGCTGCCTTCAGGGCAGAAATTCAGAATTTAGGATGGGGTTGGGCTACCGGTTCCCCATATACGGACCTGACAGAATTTGTAGATATGAAAAACATGTTTGGAAAAGAATTAAAAAAAGGAATGATCAACAGGGTTTCCAATCAACTTCTTTTTACTTATATGATTGAACAGTTGCCAGAAGAAAGTAACCAGGTTACAATAGACCCCAATTACAAAGATGCAATAGGTAACTATAAGCCGGTATTGACTTATGGCATTTCAGATTATACCCGGGCTAGCGTGGCATTTGCCAGAGAACTTTCAAAAGAAATGTTTCAGCGATTAGGTGCTCAGGATTTTACAAAATTTAATGAAACCGATTTTGGCTATTTAACTTACAAGGGCCAGGGATATTCTTGTTTTGGTGGAAATCATTTTGCCGGAACACATATCATGGGAACAAATAAGAATAATTCCGTTGTTGATTACCGCCAAAAAAGTTGGGATCACGACAACCTTTACCTGGTAGGATGTGGAAGTTCGGTCAGTATATCTACATCCAATCCTACATTAACATTAGCTGCTGTAGCTTTTCTTTCAGCCGAAAGTATAATTAATGATCTTAAAAAAGCATGATAAAATAATAAGTTGAGTTTAAAATATAAATATTATGGCAAATAATACTTCAAATACGATACAAACAATTAAGGAATTACAATATTACCTGAAAGTTGCAATGCAATTAGAACATGCAACAATTCCACCTTATTTAATTGCTCTTTATTCAATTAAACCAACTGCCAACCTTGATGCTACAAATATTATTCGTACTGTAGTAGTTGAAGAAATGCTTCATTTAACACTTGCTGTTAATTTATTGAATGCTATTGGCGGACAACCCGATTTAAATTACCCAGGATTCGTTGCACAATACCCAACGCATTTGCCCGATGGTGAAACAGATTTTGAGGTTAGCAGAGCAGGATTTTCAAAAGAAACACTTGAAACCTTTTTAAAGATAGAACGTCCTTCAAAAGTAAACAAAGGAAAAGAGCCCGTTTCCGGGGGACCAGGTAGAAAAAAATCACTTATCAATACAAAAGGATTTGCTAAAACGGATGAAGCAACAAAAAATGAAGAAGCACCCGAACTGAACTATTATACCATTGGAGAATTTTATGATGCAATAATTGAAGGATTTAAATTTTTACACAATAAATATCCGAATGAACTTTTCAGCGGAGATATTGCCCGGCAGATCACTTCAGAATATTATTATTCCAGCGGAGGAGCAATCATTCCTGTTTATGACATGGAGTCGGCCATTGAAGCCATAGATCAAATTATAGAACAGGGCGAAGGAAGTAGAAATTCAATAGAAGATACGGATAAAGAAATTGCACATTATTATCGTTTTGAACAATTAAAACTTGGACAGTATTATAAACCTGGTGATCAGCCAGGTAAACCAAGTGGCGGACCTTTAGTGGTTGATTGGTCGGCTGTTTATCCCATAAAAAAGAATATTGTTCAAAATGATTACCCAGCGGATTCCGAAATAGGAACAGCATCAAAACAGTTCAATGATTTTTACAGTAAATTTTTACAAAACCTTACGAAAGCTTTTAATGGCGAGCCCAAACTTTTAATGCCTGCAGTTAGCCAAATGTTTCATATCAAAGCGCTGATTAATACTTTGGTTAGAAACCCGATACCTGGAAATGAAGAGTTTAATGGTGCGCCTACATTTGAAGTAAACATTGCATCCCAAATAAATTTGCAAAACGATACAACCGTTAATAAAAATTTAAATGCTGATCTTAAATTAAGTGAACTAGATTCTTTTCTTGCCTTATCAGTTCCATTAACAGGCTTTTCTGTTTACCAATTACAAGGAACGGGCCTGGCAAAAGTTTATTTATCAGAAATAATTGATATTGTTGGAAAAGAAATTATTATTGAAATTTTAGAAACGTATAAAAAAATTCAATCGGAATATAAAGATGACTTGCAAAAAACAGAAGAACAAATTAAAATACAGTTGTTGAATGATCCTCAATCAGGGCCGGTAACAAGAAATATTTTAAAACTTTGGTACTCGGGAAACTGGTACCAATTGCCAGATGAGTGGAGAAATAAATATGGTGTAAGAGAAAGGGATATTACATTTGTTATTTCAGCAGCATCTTATACTGAAGGTTTAATGTGGAATGCTTTTGGTTCAAATCCATCAGGCGCAAAACCCATTGGTTATGGAACATGGGGTGACGCTCCTCAAAACGACTGATCAATATCAAATTTCATTTTGGAAAGTGTTTCATTAATAGAAATGGCTAAGAAAAAATTGTATTTATATATTAGTTTATCATATGGAACAGAAAAAAAACTATGAAAATAAAAGCATCTCAGCAGATGTAGAGAATAGCCTTTTTTCCAACTCATCAACAATGTTGGGCTTTTGTTTTGTGATCATATCTTATTTGCAGGCGACAAAACTTGCAGATACAACTAAAATAGATGAGCTAACAGCAATTGCAACAGTATTTTTTATGGCCAATTGTATAATGTCGTTTTTGGGTTCAATGTATGCAAGATTTCAACAACGAAGATTTATAAACTTAAATAAATTAATATTCCTGACAGGGTTGGTAATCATGTTTGGAGTAATAGTTGCAATTATTGTAGGTGCTAAAGGGCTTTAAAAGCGCTACCCAAAGATACCCGTTTAATAATTAAGGCTGCAGATCATCCACTCCAATTTTATTAATATCATCATCAAAATTATCGGGCTTTTTATCCAACACAGATTTAAGAATAAGGAAGCCACCAATTGCACCTGCCAATGCTACCAAGACAATACTGACAATGTCTTTTCCAAATAAGGCCATTCCAACTATAATGCCTGTTATTTCACCTGCGATCCAGCAAAGCACAGTATATAGTTTCCATGTACCGGGCTTCAAATTTTTCATTTCAGCTTTTTTTCCAATGTACCTGGTCAGGAGGATAAGGGCAATGATCTCTAACATAAGTTTTTAGTAAATTCGGGAATGAATTGTAGTAATAGTTTTTGTATGCAAATTATTAAACCAGGTCGATATCAAAATTCACCAGTTGTACAAATTCACTTAGCCTGGCATCGATATCTTTTTTAGTAATTTCTTTCAGTCTTTCGGCCCCAAATTTTTCAACACAAAAACTGGCCATGGCGCTTCCAACAATGATGGCGGTTTTCATATTATCAAAACTGATATCCCTTGTTTTGGCAATGTGTCCAATAAAACCACCTGCAAAAGTATCGCCGGCACCTGTTGGATCAAACACTTCTTCTAATGGCAGGGCCGGTGCAAAGAAAACATGGTTGTCATGAAATAAAAGTGCCCCGTGTTCTCCCTTTTTTATTATTAAAAATTTTGGCCCCATTGCTAAAATTATATGAGCAGCTTTTACAAGTGAAAATTCACCACTTAATTGTCTTGCTTCTCCATCATTTACTAAAAGCACATCTACTTTTTTTAATACTTCTTTCAGATCATCCATCGCTACTTCCATCCAAAAGTTCATAGTGTCCATTACAATCAGCTTGGGACGAACCGTTAACTGATTGATCACGCTTAACTGTAATTTCGGCATCAGATTACCCAACATTAAAAATTCTGCACCCTGGTATGATGCCGGTACAACAGGATTAAAATCTTCCAGCACATTCAGGTCGGTAATCAACGTATCACGGGTATTCATGTCGATATGATACTTGCCACTCCAGAAAAATGATTTTTTATCCGCTACAATCTCAACACCATCAAGTTCAACTCCGCGTTTTTTTAGTTCATCCATTTCTTCTTTTGGAAAATCGTAACCCACGATAGATATTTGTTGAATAGGGGTTACAAAATTACTGGCTGCATAAGCAACATAAGTAGCCGACCCACCAATGATCTTATCAACTTTACCAAAAGGTGTTTCAATAGAGTCAAACGCCATGGTACCCAATGTAATAACTGACATATAAAATGTTGAATTTAATGTATTGAATTATTAAACTGATGCAAAAGTAATTGATTAAAATGATTTTTGTAAGTTGCGATAATTATGGTACCAGGTCAGTTTGTTTTGTTGTGATGAAGAACAACCTTGTACAGTCCGATATACGTGCATTTCAGGGGATTCTTCCTGTGGGAGAACGACAGATTCTGCTGGAACAATAAGTGCCAATTTTCCGGAGAAAAGAATTATAATGAAACAACCGGTATTGCAATGTAAATAATCAATTTAATTTATGTTATTAAAAATACACCCGGATAATCCTCAACCCAGGCTGATAAAACAGGTGGCGGAATGCCTGAAAGATGGCGGTATCATCATTTATCCAACTGATACAATTTATGGGTTAGGATGTGATATTGCACAGCACAAAGCCATCAATGGTATTTATAAAATAAAAAATATTGATTCGCAAAAAGCACGATTATCTTTTATTTGCCGCGATCTCAGCCACCTGAGTGATTATACAAAAAGTATTGATACACCCTTGTACCGGATGTTAAAAAGTTATTTACCCGGCCCCTATACTTTTATTTTGCCGGCCAGTAAAGAAGTGCCTAAAATATTACAAAGTAAAAAATCAACTATTGGTCTTCGGGTACCGGGTAATGTTATTTGTCAGCACATTTTAGATGCCCTTGGCAATCCCATTTTAAGTGCCTCTTTACCCGGCGAGATGGTAGAAGAATATACCGACCCTGAAGTGATCTTTGAAAAATTCGGGCATCTTGTTGATTTTGTTGTTGATGGCGGAATAGGCGGTATGATACCCTCCACCATGGTGGATTGTACTACTTCGGATTGGACAATACTAAGACAGGGATTGGGTGAAATTATTTTTGAGTAAAATTTTCGTAAATATTTTTTAATTCATTTAGCAAATAAATAAAATAGCCATCCTTGTTATCTCTGGTCATCAATTTTTTATAACAGCAGCTACAGCCAGTTGTATATTAAAACTTTTTCGGTGATGATAACATAAGCCATATTGTTCAATAGCCAGCCGGTGAAAAGCTGTGCCATAACCTTTATTTTTTTCCCAACCATAATAGGGAAAATCAGGATGAAGTTTCTTCATAAACTCATCACGGTATGTTTTAGCTAAAATGCTGGCAGCAGCTATAGAAGAATATTTTCCATCTCCTTTAATTATGCATTGATGTTTTATATTTTTGTATGGTTTAAAACGATTACCATCAATCAATAACATTTCGGGTATTACTTTCAGATCATTTATCGCCAGGTGCATAGCATTGAAAGTGGCCTGTAGAATATTGATGCGGTCAATTTCAATATTATTTATAAATGCAACTGCAAATGCAATGCTTTCTTTTTCAATTACCGGCCTTAAAATGTCCCTTTGCCTTTCACTCAATAGTTTACTGTCATTTAATAACGGGTGATGAAAATTTTTTGGCAATAGTACAGCTGCCGCAACAACCGGGCCTGCATAGCAACCACGCCCTGCCTCATCTATACCGGCTTCAAGCAGATCTGTATATAAGAAAGGGGCTAGCATTTTGTTTAACAAATATCTGTCAAAATGATAAAAAAACTGCTATCAATGAGTTAACAACATTTCCTGAGTTAAATTTGTGATCACAATGAATAAATTAACAACACCGGGTTCTTCAAAACATATAGCCACCTGGTTATTGATTGGCGTGGTGATGATAGTTATACAGGTATTGCTGGGAGGCATCACCCGGTTAACCGAATCCGGGCTTTCTATTACCGAGTGGAAACCTATTACAGGAACACTGCCGCCAATGAATGATATAGCCTGGCAAACAGAATTTGACAAGTATAAAATAACAGACCAGTTTAAATATGTACACCAAAATTTTTCACTGTCTGAATTTAAATTTATTTTTTTCTGGGAATGGTTTCACCGGCTTTGGGCCAGGTTAATGGGGTTGGTTTTTTTAACCGGGTTTATTTATTTCCTTGTTAAAAAACAGTTCAATAAAAAAATGATCAGGCCAATGGTGATCTTATTTTTATTAGGAGCATTGCAGGGTCTTATTGGCTGGTTAATGGTTAAAAGCGGACTGGTTCCCGAAAAATATTTTGTAGGCCATATTGAATTAGCTACACATTTTATTGCAGCAGTAGGTTTGCTGAGTTATACTTTGTGGTTTGCTTTAAGCCTGCTAATAAAAAATGATCAGAAAGTAATAAACAGATCATTGCAGATATTTTTATTGCTGATCTTGTCGGTATTAATTATCCAGTTGATTTACGGGGCCTTTATGGCAGGATTAAAAGCAGCCGTTTCGGCACCCAACTGGCCTGGTATCAATGGCCAACTGATACCATCTTCAATGAATGAACTTTCGCCATGGTCAAAAAATCTGATCGCCAATAATATCACAATTCATTTTATTCACAGGGGCCTGGCCTATTTACTTTTTTTATTGATAGGCGCCTGGTGGTACAGATCACGAACGATCAGGGGTAATAAATTGTTCAGTTTTTTACGCTCTGTTTTGCTATTACTTGTTTCACTTCAGGTTGTATTGGGAGTTATAACAGTTGTAAACGCTACTCATCCCTCACGCCTTGTTATATTTGGTGTAATGCACCAGTTTGTTGCAATGTTATTATTAATGGCAATCGTGACTTTGATATATACCGTTAAAAAAAACAGGTCATAATAAACTTCCTTTTTTTGTAGTACTTTTAGTAAACTGCTCTGTTCATGCTGACAAAGGTTAAAAATATTTTTTACTCTTTTCCCATTCAGCTTTTCATTCTTCATTTTCGTAAATACCAGGTGTTATTGGTGTTTTGGTATTTAATTGGCAGCACAATTAACAGCGGGTTCATGAAAAACTATGGTGCCGACGCATTGTTTTTTGTACCTGAATATTTGGGTAATGTAAATGCATTTGGCGCCGCTATTGTAGGGGTTGCATTGGGCATTTTTATTATGAGCTGGAACATTACTACGTTTATTATGCACAGTAAGCGTTGTAAATTTTTAGCAACAGCAGGCCAGCCTTTTTTAGAATATTGTATCAATAATGCTTTGCTACCCCTTGTATTTCTTATTTTTTATTTTATCCGCCTTTTTATTTTTAATAAGCACAAAGAATTAATGAGTACCGGTGAAATATTGGTTGTGATGGGGGGAATGCTGGGAGGGTTTATTTTATTACTGGCTTTTTCTTTTGTTTATTTTTTTGGTGCTGAAAAAAGAATAAGACGATCCATCACTCCTTTTACCGGTGCGGAGAAACAACCAGGTACTAGCATTTACCAGTTTGAGAAATTACAAAAGGAAAGTTTTGGATTGAAAGTAAGTTATTATCTGAGTACCGGGTTCAGGTTTAGAAAAGTAAGAAGCGTAAAGCATTATAGCCAGAATTTTTTAGACCTTGTTTTTAAAGGACACCATTACTCCGGCATCATCAGTATTGTACTGGCTTTCCTTTTTTTAATAGTAGTTGGCTTTTTCATGGATGCAAAATTATTTCAGGTACCTGCAGCGGCAAGTATATTTATTTTTTTTGCGCTAATGACAGCAGTAATTGGTTCACTCACTTATTTTTTAGAAAGCTGGAGCCTTCCTTTTATTATCATATTTATTTTTTTTGTGGATATACTTTACCAAAATGAAATCATTGATCCACGCAATAAAGCATATGGGCTTTACTATACCCAAATCAGCGAAAGACCGGCTTACAATAAGCACTCTCTTCAGCAATTATGTTTACCCGGGAATATTACGGCCGACAGGGCCAATATGATCACTATACTTAACAACTGGAAATTAAAACAAAAAGAAGATAAGCCTGTAATGATCTTTATCAATGTAAGTGGGGGAGGATTACGTAGCAGTACATTTGTTATGAATACTCTTCAACAGATAGACAGTCTTACGCATGGAGGCCTGATGCAGCATACGATGATGATAAGTGGTGCCAGTGGAGGGATGTTGGCAGCTACTTATTACCGTGAGTTATACCTGCTTAAGCAAAAAGGGAATCCTGCAAATATTTACAACCCGGCGTATACAGATAATATCGCTGAAGACCTGTTGAATCCGGTTTTTTCTTCAATGATTGCAAGGGATATTTTTTCACCGGCTCAAAAATTTACAGTTGGCGAAAACAAATATGTTAAAGACAGGGGCTATGCCTTTGAACAAAAATTAAACGAAAACAGCAAAGGGATACTTGGCAAACAACTTAAAGATTATTATGATGACGAAAAATTGGCCACTATTCCTTTGATGATATTTAATTCTACTATTACAAGTGATGGTCGGCGTATGATGCTCTGTTCTCAACCCGTAAGTTTTATGATGAAGCCATTGCTTTATTCAAATGATTCAACTGCAAGTCCGGATGCAGTAGACTTTGCTGCCTTATTTGCCAAACAAAAACCATTGAATGTACGGTTACTTACTGCTTTACGAATGAATGCCACATTCCCTTATGTGTTACCCAATGTTTGGTTGCCCACTGATCCGGTTATTGATGTAATGGACGCAGGATTAAGGGATAATTTTGGCCAGGAAACAGCACTTCGGTTCATAGAAAATTTTAAAGATTGGATCAATCAAAATACAGGAGGTGTAATAATTGTACAATTACGCGACCGTAAAAAAGACAACTGGCAACAACCTTATGAAACAGGTGCCATCACCGATATTATTATTAAACCCGGCACCATGCTGCAGCATAACTGGTTTAAATTGCAGGACTATTCTGAAACTGACCAATACAGTTATTTACAAGACGCTATAGATGCTAACCTGCATCGGATTGTGTTTATGTACGTACCTGAAAAAGAAGATAATGGCGCAGCACTGAATTTTCATTTAACAGCAAGAGAGAAACGGGATGTAAAAGAATCATTTAGTAATGAATATAACCAGGAAATGATGAAACAGCTGAAAAAATTACTACAATAAAACGATTATGGAATTATCATCCGGAACGCTTTTTCAATAATTTCGATCTCAAAATAGTTAGCCGTTTCTGCAGGGTCACCATCAATGTGCAGTGGTGCCAGCTGGAGATTTTTGATAGTTAATTTATTTGTCTGAAAATAATGAATATCACTCCGGTGATATTTTTTGTCTTCGTACATGCGTACCTGTCCATTGCGTATTTGTTTAAGAATAGACCATACCATTCTGAGTTTGCTCATTTTATTTACCACAACAATATCCAGTAATCCATCATGCAAACTTGCTTGTGGCGCAATAGTAAAATTATTACCAAACTGGTTACTGTTGGCAATACTGATAAAAAAAGCTTCAGTATTAATAGCATTGCCATTTACCATTATTTCAAATACATATGTTTTTGCTTTAAAAAAATGTTTTGCAGATTGCCTGATATAGGTAAAAAGCCCTCTTTTTTTTTGTGCTGCAAAATTATGCGCAACCTGGGCATCAAAACCAATACCACAGAGCATACAGCTGAATTTTTTATTTATAAAAAAACTGTCAATATAAGTTGTGTTACCATTAAAAATAATGGCTAAAGCCTTAATTATTTTTTTTGGAATTTTTGCTGCTAATGCCAATCCATTTCCGCTACCCATCGGTATTATCCCAATATTTATATCAACGCCCTGTAATGCATTGGCTAACTGGTTAACTGTGCCATCGCCACCACAAATAATAATATCAGTAATTTTTTCGGCAATAATTTTTTCGGGGAGATATGCATAATTCCCTTCAGCATTTGTAGGCAGGATCTCAAACGGAATATTGTGTAGGGTGGTAATTTTTTTAATGATCGCCGGCACCAGTTCTTTGCTTCCGGTGCCGGCGATAGGATTAATAAAATAAATGAACTTACGGCTCATCTATTATTTCACCCTGGAGAGTTTGCCTATATATATAATTCTGATAGCTTCTTTGCTTTTTGTATTGGCAGGTGTTTTTTCTACAAACAATGTTATTGGTTTTCCCTTAGATAATCTTTTTAAAACACTTTGGTCGGTCAGGATAAATTGACCCGCAACTCCCACTGTTTCATTAGCAATAAAAATAGGTGATGATGCATCATCTCCCATTACCTGTACCTTTCTATAGTATCCCCCGTCAACAGACTGCCCTTTTATCTGTATAGATAAACGGTCTACGTTTTTATACACTGATTTTTTGTAAGAAAGACCACCACTGTCGATTTGTCCTGCTTTTATTACATACTGGCCTCCCTTTATGCCATTGATGAATACATCTACAGTAACCTGTGCATAAGCACCAGTGATAAAAATTGTAAGCAAAAGGATCAGCATTGATTTACGTTTCATGTTTACTTTTTTTAGAGTATAAAAATAATAAAAATTAATTACAATTCAAATCACCACCTGATCAATGCGCTTGCCCAGGTAAAACCACTACCAAAGGCCGTAAGGCATACCAGATCTCCTTCTTTAATTTTTCCTTCTTCCCATGCTTCACATAACGCAATAGGAATAGAAGCAGCGGTAGTATTGCCGTATTTTTGAATATTATTATATACCTGGTCGTCTCTTAATTTTAATTTGTGTTGTACAAATTGGGCAATGCGCAAATTAGCCTGGTGAGGAATAAGCATATTAATATCCGCGGAACTGAGCCCGTTTGCAGCCAAAGCCTCTTCAACTACTTCGGGCATTTTTATTATCGCTTTTTTAAAAACTGCCGGGCCATCCATATTAGGAAAATTCTGTGATTCATCGATCATTGCATGACTCATAAACATCTCACCCATCTCAGCATTTTCATATTTTGCAACCGCTTGCGGCACCCAATGATTAGCATGTGTACCAGGGTTGTACATGGCCAGAATTTCTGCACTTTCACCATCACTATGCAAATGTGTACTTAATATACCCTGACCTTCTTTGGTAGCAGGTTGTAAAACAACAGCACCGGCACCATCACCAAATATTACAGTAATATTTCGCCCCCGTGTACTAAAGTCTAAACCAAAAGAATGTTTTTCACTACCCACTACTAAAATATTTTTATACATCCCGCTTTTAATAAACTGGTCAGCAACAGAAAGCGCATAAACAAATCCACTGCATTGATTGCGTACATCCAGTGCACCAACTTCTTTTATTTTTAGCGCCCGTTGTAATAATACGCCGCAGCCCGGAAAATAATAATCAGGGCTAAGCGTGGCAAAAACGATAAAATCTATATCCTGTGCGGTTATACCCGCTCTTTCAATTGCAATTTTGGCGGCTTCTACTCCCATTGTAGTAGTGGTTTCGCCAAGACGATCGGCATAATGTCGTTCTTTAATACCTGTTCGTTCCTGGATCCATTCATCACTGGTATCCATATATTGTTCCATTTGTTTATTAGTAAAGATATTTTTAGGAACATAATATCCCAGGCCTGCAATTTTACTTCTTACCATACAATCGTTTGTTTAGGGAAAGCAATTTACAAAATAGTATAAGAATTGCAACTCTTTCATTTGTTATAGATTTATGGTTAACAGCCGGTGGTTTGGGGAAGAATAATAATTTTCAGATAATCACTATTCTTTATTGGGATCAATTAACTCTTACCATACCTTTTAAACAAAAATCTTCATCAAACATAGGGTGTACTCTTGTTTTGTAATGTAATTCCACAGAATTTCTGAGGGCAGTGTTATTTAAGATCATTTTGGCTGTAAAATGTTCTGCAAGAGGAAGCAGGGAAAGATTATCGTCTTTTAATTTTAATTCAGCAATATATGTCTGTGATTTTATTTTTATGTTCAAAAACTGTTTACCTCCTACAGTTGACATGAAAGCTGTTCCTTTGATAGAATCGGCAGTAACTACATTGTATGGACGAAGGTCTTTTAAGAAGCCAATGAAAGTGATATTATATTCAGTGTCTGATTTTTTACCGAGTATCAGTTTAACGGGTTCTTCTTTGTCGGTATCAGGTTTTTTTACATAAGTTGCCCATTTACCTAACAGGGTATCCTCTACAAAAACAGCAGGCTCATCATCCAGTTTATATACAGAACTATACGGACAGGCACAAAGTATTGCACTCAAAAAAAATAATACAGCAATGTTTAAAAAATTTTTCATTTTGAACACCTAAAAGTAGCTATCAATTTCTATTTCATCAATAGTATAAATACGTGATTGCGGTCTGTTTGCTATTGAGCTAAAGGAAGAATGACAAACTAACCCACTACAGATCAGTACAACAAGTTTTTATTTATATAAACCAAGATACGTTTTAAGCTACTCCTGCTGCCTGATAAGAACCGGTATGCTGTTTGGTAAGCCGGTGATTGAATGAACATTTTATTTGTTTTGCAACAAAAATCCTAACCATCCGCCTATTTCCATCAACCAGGCGATACCCAGGTGAACTATTAATCCACCCCATATGCTACCTGTGTTGTAACTGACAATACCCAACAATATTCCGCCCCAAAAACTACTGATGGCTTCTCCCATCGGTTTCCCAAAATGTATAGTGCAATAAAAACAGGCAACAGGAATAATGCAATGTGTTCCGCAGATCTTCATTAGTGATAGAATTAAAAATCCACGAAAAAAGAATTCGATACTTACAAAATCAAAACCATAGCATAATTCGTATAAGAAATAATGCCATTTTTTTGAAGGGAGTTCAAGCAAGGTTAAAAATTTTGCTTTAGGATACATTTCAAGAAAATCTTTTTGTGTACTGGCCAGTGTAATTAATGGAACCATTATCAGCAACATCAACAGATATGGTTTTATATTTTCAAGTGCTCTTGTTCCATAAAAGGGTTGGTTGTTTTTGTCTTTTATCCACCAAAGTATAAATACGGGTATCAATACTACAAATACCCTTATTACCCAATTCAGGCTCCTGGTCCAAAAATATTGTTCATCCCCGTTCCAGATCCTGGCGATGATGATCTCCTGGAGATCAAAATTTACTCGAAAAGAAAAAAACGCGGGGGCCAAAACCAGGATGATCCAAAACCAACGATTTTTATAATAATGACAGTTCCGGAAAAAGATCAACTGCAAAAAAAAAGCAAACGCAAAAGGAGAAAAATATAAAACATAGTATCCTGCAAATCTACTCCACGCTGTTTGCCCGTTAACTAATTTTGTTTCCAGGAAATGCCAGTAATTCAGGTAGATGAGAATACCTATCATTAAAAGGATAAAAGAAAAATAGAGCCAGTTAAATCCAGTTCTGTAAAATTGCCCGATGTATTTAAAAATAATTGTCAAATTCTGCTCTTTTTATAAAGATAGAGTAAAGGTTAAATCAATAATAATAAATACTTAAACCGATAAATCAGCAAAGAGTTAACTAAAAATGAAAACAGAATGAAGCAAATAATTATCATTCCTGTCTTAGCCAATAAAGTGCATCAGGTGTTTTTTAAAGGTCAGGCTTTTACATTACTGTTTAAGGTTTTCCATAGCAGATCTTTTAACCCGATCAGGCCATAACCACTAACGGAAGAGATAAAAATATGCGGAATATTTTTTGGAAGTTCTTTTTCAATACCTGCTTTTAATTCTTCATCCAGCATATCACTTTTACTAATGGCAATAATAAAATCTTTTTGCAGCATTTCGGGATTGTATTGCTCCAGCTCGTTGTGCAATATTTGAAATTCTTTTTTATGGTCTTTACTATCAGCAGGTATCAAAAAAAGTAAAATAGAATTTCGTTCGATATGCCGCAAAAAACGGTGACCCAATCCTTTGCCTTCTGCTGCACCTTCAATAATACCGGGCAGATCGGCAATACAAAAACTTTTAGCATCGCGGTATTCTACCATGCCTAACTGGGGCACCAGGGTAGTGAAAGCGTAGTCGGCTATTTTTGGTTTTGCAGCGGTTATGCTTGATAGTAATGTTGACTTGCCGGCATTGGGAAAACCTACAAGGCCAACATCTGCCAATACTTTTAATTCCAAAACTTTCCACCCTTCTACACCGTCTTCACCCGGCTGGGCATAATCGGGTGCCTGGTTGGTAGCCGTTTTAAAATTACTATTACCCAACCCTCCACGGCCACCTTTCATCAGAATGATTTCCTGTCCGTCCTCAAGGATCTCTGCATTTTTTTCACCCGTTTCTTCATCCAATGCAATAGTACCCAGTGGTACTTCAATGATAATATCTTTGCCGGTTTTGCCACTGGAATTATTTTTGCTTCCGTTCTCACCATCTTCTGCCAGCACATTTTTGTAATATCGCAGGTGAAGTAATGTCCAGAGTTGCGAATTCCCTTTTAATATGATATGTGCCCCACGGCCTCCGTCACCACCATCGGGGCCACCCATAGCAGTTAATTTATTACGCATAAAATGTTTACTTCCAGCGCCACCATGACCACTGCGACAAAAAATTCTTATCTGGTCAACAAAATTTGATTTTTCCATTTATGGCGCAAAGGTCTGTAAATTTTAATGATAAAACCGTGTTAACTGCTAATTAAGCTTTTGCTTTAAGGGAATACTTATTAATGATACTATATTTGTAACAGTTAATTTTAAAATTTTAGGAATGAAATTATTATTTATACCCGGGCTGATCATCTTGAGTTGCGGTTCGGTAAAAACAAATCAACCTTCCGTAAATACAGATTCTGTAAGGGTTATTATACCAATAGAAAAAAAGATAAATGATTCATCAGAAAAAAAGACTGAAACAACTGTTACTTTACCCAGGTGTATCAAAAATAAAATTGACTCTTTTAAATTTAAGGCAGTACATGAACAACCCGGAAAGGTTGTAGAATATATGTACAAGGGTAAAAGAGTATATTATATTGAAATGCCATGCTGCGATTTCTTTAACGAAGTTTACGACGATAAATGTAATTTTTTAGGTTCTCCTGACGGTGGATTTACCGGAAAAGGGGATGGTAAATTACCTGATTTTTATAAAATGGTTACCGGCGAAAAACTGATCTGGAAAGCGGTTAAATAATTATTTGATTTCATTCCATGTTTTATATCCTGACTGTCCGGAAGGCGGGTCAGTTATTTTTTTTTCAGCAGCAATTTTTCTGAGGGGTTCGCATTCTTTCCAATTGTTAAACATGTTTTTTGGTAATTGTTGATACAAAGTTGTACCCTCAGTTTTCCATTTGATCATTTCATCAGTAACATTTTTTATTTTATTTGCAGGATTACCCACTATTAAACTTCTGCTTTCAAAAATTTCTCCGGCTTTAATAAAACTTAAAGCACCTACAATACATTCATCACCCAGTACCACATTATCCATAATTACAGCATTGATGCCAACCAAACAGTTTTTACCAATAGTTGCTCCATGTATCACTGCACCATGCCCGATATGAGCACCCTCTTTCAATAATACAGTTACACCCGGAAACATATGGATGGTACAGTTTTCCTGTACATTACAACCATCTTCGATAATGATCTGCCCCCAATCGCCACGGATAGCTGCACCCGGGCCAATATAACAATCCCTGCCAATTATTACATTACCGGTTACACATGCCTGCGGATGAATGAAAGAAGATTCTTGCACTACTGGAATATATTCATTGAAAGAGTATGTCATAGTTGGAAAGTAAATAAAGGGTTTTAGGAATCTGACTTTTTCTTTTCTTCATCCCGTTTTTTTCTGAGATAGATCAAATAACCATTTATGAGCCGTTCAACTTCTTTTGCATTTATTTTTAATGATATAAGCTGATTGTTTGTAATATAGGTTTCATCAAAAGCATCAATTAGATGATTAACTGTTTCAGTAAGCGAACCTCTGGACATTATGCAAAAATGTATTTGATCCGGATAAGTAAATCTTCCATGTCCTTCTGAAATAACTGCAGTAACTGATCTTGAACTTCTGATTAATTGATCGGTTAATCTGAACTTTTCTTCTGAAGGGAATGTTTTAGTAAGATTCCTGATTTCATTTTTATATTGTTGCGCCTTTTTCCAAAGTTCAAGTTCTTCAAAACCGAAATTTGAAGTAGTCATAATACAGATTATTTAAATTTTCATAATACGGCTCAAATTAAAGATACTTTATAAACTCTATATACTTTATTTACTAATCAATGCTTTATTGGTGCGAAAACAGGTTCCTTTGAAGAGAGCTACTATATGACCATGTTGATTGCTGATACTAATATGATACAGCCCGGTATTTTTTCCATTATGCAATTCTTTTGCTTCAGCAGTCAACACATCACCAACATGAACCGGTTTCAGAAAATTTATTGATGTATCTAAAGCAACTGATAAAATATTACGGTTATTACAGGCAAATGCAAAAGCGCTGTCGGACAATGAAAAAGCAATACCTCCATGTACAATACCAAAACCATTGATCATTTCTTTGCGCACGGTCATTTTTATTCTGCTGTAGCCTTCTTTTATTTCAAGTACTTCTATGCCTAGCCATTGGGAGAAGAGGTCGTTTTCCATCATGTGGGTAACTACTTGTTGGGGGGTGGTCATAAGTTGATATAGTTGATAAGGTTAATAAAGTTGATAAAGGTCTGGCAATCGTTACTTTATATTTTTTTCGAGATAGTTTATATAACCGTTCAATAACCTTTCTACTTCGTTTATTTTATTTCTATAATGACCCAATATCTCATCGCTTATATATTTACAATCAATAGCATCAATTAAGTGATTTAAAGTTTCGCTTAAAGAACCCCTTGCAATAATGCGAAACCTAAATCTGTCCGGGAATGTCCTTCGTCCGTGTCCTTCAACTATTTGTGTAGCGATTGACCTTGAGCTTCTGATCACTTGATCTGATAATCTGAATTTCTCAACTTTTGGAAATATATTTACCAGCTCAAAGATCTCATTCTTTAAAGATCTTGATTTTTTCCATACTTCTAATTCTTCAAAACTTTGGTAGGGCATGTTTTCGGTTTTTGGGTAACGAAATAACGTTAACAAAGTTAATAAAGGTGATTGAGTTGAAAGAGATTCGGCTGTAATACCTTTATCAACTCTTTCAACTCAATCAACTAATTTTTTTACTTCCCTTTAAAATTTGCAGATCTTTTTTCGAGGAATGCATTTATCCCTTCATTATAATCATATGTCATCGCTGCCTTCTGCTGAAATTCATCTTCCATTAATAATTGTTCTTCCCAGGAATTGTGAAATGAATTATTCAAAGCATGTTTGGTATAGGCCAATCCTTTTGTTGGCATTTGTGAAATGGTAGCGGCTAATTTTTTACCGGCTTCTTCAAACTCAGCGTCAGCAAAAACTTTATAAATCATTCCTAACCTTTCTGCTTCTGTTGAGCTTACTTTATCACCTGTCATCATTAAGGCGCTTGCTTTTTGCCAGCCAATCAATCTGGGTAAAGTATAAGTGCCGCCACTATCAGGTATCAAACCGATCTTACTAAATGCCTGGATAAAAGACGCTGCTTCAGAAGCCACCACAATATCACAACATAATGCCATATTTGCTCCTGCTCCTGCTGCCACACCATTCACTGCTGCGATTACAGGTTTAGGTAAGTTTCTTATTCTTTTTACTATTGGGTTATAATGTTCAGAAAGGATCTGCTTTATTTCAATTTTGTCATCACCCACCAATTCACTGATATCCTGCCCTGCACAAAAAGCTTTGCCGGCACCGGTAATATATACACAGCGTACCTCATGCAGGGAAGCACATTCATCTAATTTAGTTTGAAGTAACAAGGCCATTTCCCTGTTAAAGGAATTAAATTTTTCTGGACGGTTGAGGGTAATGAAGGCAACGCCGTTTTTTATTTCAAAAAGAATGGAAGACATCATTGAATTATTTTAACACAAATTACGAAAGAATTTTTCATAGGGTGAGTCACCCCAAAAAGGGTGGGCCACCCCAATCGCTTCATTAATGGCACTTAAAATAATCAAAAGGCTCTTTACAATCCTCACATTGATATAAGGCTTTGCAGGCAGTTGAACCAAACTGGCTGATGAGTTTGGTGTTGTAGGAATTACAAAGAGGGCACTGTATAGTTTCCTGATTGATAAATAATTTTGAGGTATCGGTCAGACCGGGACGGTCAGACCGTGGAGGAGCAATCCCATATGCTTTTAATTTTTCTTTTCCTGATTCACTCATCCAATCTGTTGTCCATGCAGGAGAAAGAACCGAAGTGATCTTTACATTTTTATAGCCATGTTCAATTAATGCCAAACGGATATTCATGGCAATCATATCCATGGCCGGGCAACCGGTATATGTAGGAGTGATGATGATCTCAGCCCCCCCACCCTCAAAGAGGGGATTTTGAAGATCTTCAATAATTTTTACGTCTCTTACAATTCCCAGGTCAATTATTGTTAATACAGGAACTTCGGGATCTACCACTGTTTCAAGTATTGACCAGATCTTTTGAATTGATATCGTATCAGCAGTTGTCATTTTTCAAGATCATAATCCCTCTCTACTTTAGCGATCCTTGTTTTATAGTTTTTATAAAAAACATCTTTACCTTTTTGTTGTGCTATTAAATGCTCGGCATTATTTTTCCAGTTCTTTATAACTTCCAGGCTTTCCCAATAACTAACAGTAATGCCTGTCTCATTTCTGGCTGACTCAACGCCTAAAAATCCCGGTTGTTGTTCCGCCAGTTCTGCCATTCTTTTTGCCGTATCATCATATCCGTTCTCCGTATCCGTACGAACAGAAGTAAAGATCACAGCATAATAAGGAGGCACTGGTGTATTTGCAATCATTTCATTTTAATTGAAATTGAGAAAAGTATTGTTTACCATTCACTGTTTGGATAGGCCCGTTGCATAAATTGAAGATCGGCTAAAATATATCCCATATATTCGCTGTGCGATCCTTCTTTGCCGCCGCTTTGCATAAAAGTCTTTTCGGGGATGGGTAAGGTTGCTTCAGCAAAAATTGCAGTTACTCTCTTAGCCCATTCATCTTTTATTGAATTAAGGTCAACACCAATATCATTTTTAAGTAGCATTGGTTCATAATCTGCCATTATAAAAAGTTCACCGGTATATTGCCATAATTCACTGATGGCTTTTAACATTCTGTCATGGCTTTCGGCAGTTCCATCTCCAAGTCTTATTACCCATTCGCTGCTCCAGCGTAAATGATAGGTTACTTCTTTTAATGCTTTTACAGCGATAGCAGCAAGTTGATCATCATTGCTGAATTGCATTTTTTGATATAATAAATATTGATAAGTGCTGAACAGGAATTGTCGTAAAATGGTTTGTGCCCAATCTCCGTTAGGTTGTTCAACCAACAGGCAGTTTTTAAATTCTCTTTCTTTTCTAAGATAAGCTAATGAATCTTCTGATGCCCCACCTAAATCCTCCCCGAAGGGGAGGACTTGCGAACCTCTTTTAGCATTTGCAATATCATTTATTAATTGTGCGGCATACTGATAAAAATTTCTTGATTGCCCCAAAAGATCTAAAGAAATATTGGTGATAGCAATATCCTGTTCTAATACAGGTCCGTGTCCGCACCACTCTGCATTTCTTTGTGCAAGAATGAGTGAGTTATCAGCGAGGTGGAGAGTGTAGTTTATCAGGTTGGTCATTTTTTTGAGTTGATAAAGTTGATAAGGTTGATAGAGTTGATAAGGTTGTTCAATTCGAAGGCCCCATTATCAACTTTATCAACTCGTTAGGCTACATATGATTCACTTCATCCGGTAATTGATAAAAAGTTGGATGACGATAAATTTTATCTGCAGCCGATTCATATAACTCATCCGCTTCTTCGGGGTTGGATGCAGTAATATATTTACTTTCCACTACCCAAATACTAACGCCTTCCTGTCTTCTGGTATATACGTCTCTGGCATTTTCAATTGCCATAGTGGCATCAGTTGCATGGAGGCTTCCTACATGTTTATGATCGAGTCCCTGTTTGCTGCGGATAAAAACTTCCCAGAGCGGCCAGGCCCCTCCGCCCCTTGAAGGGGAAACTTCAACAGTTTTTAATTCGCTACCGCCGGCATTATCTTCGGGGATATCACCGTAGTAGATTTTTTTGATCTTGATGTTCATACTAAATTATTAATTACTGATTTTTAATTATCGGTCATCAAGCTGCTTTCTCTTTCTGTCTCGCTACTTTTTTCTCTGCATACACTACAGCTGCTTCTCTCACCCACGCACCTTCTTCATGTGCTTTATTTCTTGCTGCCAAACGCTGTTTATTACAAGGTCCGTTTCCTTTTACCACGTTCCAAAATTCATCCCAGTTGATCTCTCCAAAATCGTAATGTTTTCTTTCTTCATTCCATTGCAGATCTTTGTCTGGTAAGATCATTCCTAATACCTTTATTTGTTCTGCGATCATATCTACAAATTGCTGGCGCAATTCATCATTAGTTTTTCTTTTTATTTTCCACTTCATACTTTGGTCACTGTTGGTAGATTCCGAATCTTTTGGTCCAAACATCATCAGGCTAGGCCACCACCAGCGGTTGATCGAATCCTGGCACATGGCTTTTTGTTCATCGGTTCCTCTTGATAAAACCAATAATGTTTCAAATCCCTGTCGCTGATGAAAACTTTCTTCCTTGCATATACGCACCATAGCCCTTGCATAAGGCCCGTAACTGGTACGGCATAGCATCACCTGGTTTAAAATGGCAGCGCCATCTACCAGCCAGCCAATGGCACCCATATCAGCCCAAGTAAGCGAAGGATAATTAAAGATGGAAGAATACTTTGCTTTGCCGCTGTGCAAGTCATTTATCATCTCATCACGACTACTGCCCAGGGTTTCTGCACTGCTGTATAAATATAAACCATGGCCCGCTTCATCCTGCACTTTGGCAATTAAAATTGCTTTGCGTTTTAATGAGGGTGCTCTTGTGATCCAGTTTCCTTCGGGCAGCATGCCTACTATTTCGCTATGAGCATGTTGGCTGATCTGCCGGATATTTGTTTTGCGGTAAGCATCCGGCATCCAGTCTTTTGGTTCGATCTTGATTTCATTATCAATTTTATCCTGGAAATTTTTTTCAAAATCCTGTACTGGCATGCTGAATTATTTATGTTGCAAAAATAATAAAAAACTAACAACTGTTAGTATGTATTTAAAAAAAGAGAATATCATCAGTAAACCATCTGTTTCACAAATAAGTTCTGGTGTTTTTTCCCGGTTTGCATAATACTTGCAGGCTTAGGTTTGCAATCGCTGTATTCGGGTGTTGACAGCTCTTTTGGGGTAAGTTCTTTTCCATCAACCTTTACACTGCTTCTAAATATTCCCTTTGTATTAAAATACATTCTTGTTTCCCATTGTTTCCCGTCTTCACCTTCAAGTGAATAATAGAAAATAAGTTTCCCGTTCTTGTAGAGATACTCTTCACTTGTCATTAAGTGTGAAGCTTTTCGGGATACCAATACTTTTAATAAAACAGTTTTGGGGTCACGTTCTGATGCCGGTAAATGAACAGGATCATCATCATACCAGAAATCAGTTGTTTCATTACAATTACCAACTGCAGCCCAGCTTTTTGAGTTTTTATTGGTGATCCACTGGTTGTTGTACAAGGATCCTTCATAGCCTTGTTCAATAGACTCAATAATTTTTTTATTTACTTCCTGGTAATGTTTTTTTATATCAGCTTCTGTTTGGGCGGTGGCATTAAAATAAAAAAAGGGAAGAATAAGAAAGAGGTGTTTTTTCATTTTACAATTAATTGCAGATGATGAAAAACAAACACAAAAAATAATTATTGAATAAAGTGTGTATCCCCGTTTTTAGCATGTAGCCCTGTCAGTTGCTGGCAGGGCTTTTATTTTATACTGCCCCAGTTTTCACCGGTTTTAATTCTGTGGATCTGCATATCACTTACTTTGTATTGTGTAGCAATTTCTTTTAAAGTTTTTCCTTTCTCCAATAAAGATTTAATGACTTTTACTTTTTCACCTGTAAGTTTTGAATTACCGCTTATGCCGGATTCACTTAATTTTTTTCGGGCTTTTTTAACCCTTGGACTGCCTTGTGCATGCAAAGCAACTTCGTATTTTGTTGCCCATGCCAAATTGGTAAAATGATTGTCTTTTTTGATATGGTTAAAATGGATCACCCTGTTTTCACCTTTTTTAGGAATAGGCAAAAAATTTTCAGCAACCAACCGGTGTATTAAAATTCCGGGATAAGTAATTGTACCGTTTCTTTTAATTTTTTTAAATCGCCAGATAGGATATCCTTCCTGCAAAGAACCCTTAAGTTGGTTACCATCCAATGGAATTTTTGTAAAACAAACTAACCTGCCGTAGTTAGATATTGCATATTTATTTTTATTTGCGGCTTTATGAAAAGTAAGCACTTCCCATTTTTCTCCATCTATTTTTCTCATAACATTTGCTTGAACAAACACTAAATTAAGGATTATTTGATATCAAAATCCACAATCACTTTTTCTGTTGTTGGATGGCTTTGACAGGTAAGGATAAATCCCTGTTCCACTTCTTCATGTTCTAATCCCCAGTTTACATCCATTTCTACTTCTCCTTTCAGCAGTTTGGCTTTGCAGGTACAACATACGCCACCTTTACAGGCAAATGGAAGGTCGGCGCCCTGTTCCAATGCCGCATCTAAAATACTTGTATCACTGTTAAGCGAAAGATCGAAATCAAAACTTCTTCCATCTAACTTAACAGTGATCTTACTTTTAGGGCCTGTATTTTCAGTTGCCGGTTGCCGGTTGCCGGTCGTTTTCTTTTGCCCCGGTGTAGTAAACAATTCAAAATGAATTTTCTTTTTATCGACGGCCTTTTTTTCTAAAAAATCTTTTACACAAAAGATCATTTCCTCTGGTCCACAAATAAAATATTCATCAATAGCATCATACTTTATCAACTTTGTCAGCTCGGTCAACTTTGAAACATTGATCCTTCCTGAATTTACAGGCGCATCAGTTTTTTCCCTGCTCAACACATTAATGAAATTGAACCGCTGCAGATATTTATTCTTGAGCCCTTCCAGTTCTTCAAAAAAAATAATAGAGGAACGGCTGCGGTTACCGAAAACTAAAGTAAAACTACTGCAGGGTTCGGTTTGTAAAGTTGTTTTAATAATGGAGATCACCGGCGTAATACCACTACCCGCAACAAAAGCTACATAATCTTTACAATTAGCTGCATCAAGTATTGTATTAAACTTTCCTGTTGGCGGAAGCACATCGAGTTCATCACCGGATTTTAAAAGCTCATTGGCAAAAACAGAAAACTTTCCCCCCTCTACTTTTTTAATGGCAACTCTTAATTCATTTTCAAAAGGAGCTGTACAAATAGAATAAGATCTGCGGACCTCTTCACCGTTAAAATCTTTTTTGATTGTAATATTTTGTCCATGAGCAAACACAAAATCTTTTTGCAATGCCGGGGGAATATCAAAAGCAACAGAAACACTATCTGCGGTTTCTTTTTTTACCTGTTTTACTTTTAATTTATGAAAGTGTACAGCCATATTTTTTATTTTGTGATACCTTTTAATAAATGGGTTACCATATCATCTTCGAGCATCTGAATGCTGATATTTTTTTTATGCCTTTGCCAGAATTCAAGTCCGCGTACAGAAGATAACATGGTAAGAACAGCTACATAGGGGTTAATGTTTTTTAATTCTTTATCTCTTATTCCCTGTTCAAAAATAGCTACCAGTCGGTTTTCATAATTACGTCGCTGATTCAAAAAATTGCTTAGCGATGGTTCCTGTAAATGCTTCCACTCGTGGTTGGCTACAAATACTTCATCAAATTCATCCAGCATCATACGTATATGAAAACGTATGGTAGACTCAATCTTTTCAATGATGTTTCCCTTTCCATTTTCTGTGATATCAAGCTGCGATGTAAATTGGTTAGCCACTTTAAAACAAATAGACTGCAATAATTCGATCTTGCTACCGATATGATTGTACAGGCTTGGCGCCTCTACGCCAACCGCCTCAGCTAACTCCCTCATAGAAGCAGCGTTAAATCCTTTTGTTTTAAAAAGGGTAGATGCTTTTTGGATAATTACATCTTTTTTAGTGGCATTTTTACCAGGCCTTATCTTAGCCATTAACTTTTTTTGTAAAACTAACGCTTATTAGTTTTTTGGGTCAATTTTTTATATTAAACCTTATATTTTGGACTTTTAGGCTAAAATTCTGGTTACAGCACATGTAGCAAAGTAAAATGTCCGTTAAATTGCTAAATGCATAAATTTTTATAATAATCTGACCTAAAAACAAGGTGCTGGGGAAAAATAAATTATAATAATTGCAGAAAAATACTAATTTTACACTCTGCTGGGTTATCTAAAACTTCTCCAATCTTATTAAAAACCTTAACGGGATTGCCTTTGAAAGGTAATCATCGGTTATAATTTCATTAAATACCATTTAAAAAAGTAGTTAAAAATATTTGTAAGTTTTTCTTGTGGTTTCAGAGGTAAGCAAGGCCGGAGATTTTTATCTCTGGCCATCTTTTTTTAAGGAAATTCCCTTTACAAACGTCGCAATTACAATCAACGCCTGTATTTAAGTTAAAACAGGTTACCCGGGTAGCATAAACACCTGGGTCTTTGATAAACCTGTATTTTATGATTTCATTATGATTTTTCGGCGCAATTTTTTGGAACTATATACTTTATATATTAACAATCCACATCTAAATCGAAAATTACAAGATCTACGCTGATAAATTTTTACTCCAAATTTTAATTACCAATCTTTACCAACTGCATGGGAATATTTTATTAATCCTTAAAATAACTCACCATGACCAAACCAACACTTGTAGTAAGCTTTGCTATTATTGTATTTATCAGCAGTATTAGTTCGGCAGCCGCACAATTAAACCTTAGTAAATGGCAGGTAGGAATAAATGGAGGAATATTTGTTTACCAGGGCGATCTTACACCTTCTCCAATTGGCTCTTACAGAACGTTAAGCTCGGGTTATGGGCTTTATATTTCCAGGGTATTAAGTCCTTCTTTTATTTTACGCACTAATGTGGCAAGGGGTACAATAAAAGGGAATGACGGGGCTTATCTAAGCCCGTGGTGGAGAAAAGAAAGGAATTTCAGGTTTTCCTCAACTGTTACAGAATTTTCTGAATTATTGGTTTGGAATATATTTAAGAATAATGGTAATCAATCCGACAGGCGCTTTTCACCTTACATGTATGTTGGTGCAGGAGTTAGTTTATTAAAAATTAAAAGGGATTATAGTAATATGAATAAAACTTTTTTTTATTCGGGATCTGAAGTGGCTGCAGGGCTTGCAACAGATATGGCAACAAAACCACCTTCTACTATACTTGTTCTGCCCGCAGGGTTGGGGGTTGAGTATTATATTTCACCAAAAATTTCAGTAACATTAGAAACCGCTTTCAGGTATATTTTTACTGATTACCTTGATGGATTTAGTAAGGCTGCCAATCCTAAAAGAAAAGATTTTTATCATTCTCATACTGTTGGCGTGGTATATAAATTTGGTAAAAAAGACCCCTATAGATGTCCGGTTGCAAAATTATAAATCATTGCTAACTTTAATTATTCAATCGCCTTATTCAAAAAGTCGATCATTGGTTTCATCGCCTGAAAAACTTTTGCTGCTTTCTTTGTAAAGGAATTATCCATTACTTCAGCATCAGTAAATGATCTGCTGACAAAAAAATTTTTCATTTTAAGAAAGCTAATGGCCGGATTGTTCTCAGCATAGCCCTTTGGCGGCCTTACTAAAACATCCGTACTCACAATACTCTTTGTAAATTGTTTTTTAAAAACATTGTTAGCGGTTATTTTTTTCCAATCAGTAAAATCATAATCTATTTCTTGTCTTATTTTGGCCAGGTCTGCAGGTAAGGGCATCCAGATACCTCCTGCAGCCATACTTTTACCGGGTTCAATATGCAGATAATACCCTGCACCAGTTCCATTTTTCCCTGCTTTGTTGAAATAGCCTGCCATATTATTTTTGTAAGGACTTTTGTCTTTACTAAAACGGACATCACGATTTATACGGAAAACACATTCTTTATCTGTAAGTAAACCTATGGGGAAATCAAAAACTGAAATACTTTTTATTAGACCGCCAATTAAATAAATAAAATCAGATCTGGCAGATTCGTATTCTTTGCGATGAACATCAAACCAGGCTTTATTATTATTTTTTTTAAGTTCTTTCAGAAATTTTAGGGTTGCAAATTGTAACATAAATAGTTGGTTATTTCTTCAGACAAAATTACTTAAATAAAAAAAGGAACAGATATTAATACCTGTTCCTTACTATTATTTGGTTTTTATTTTATTTGATTCTGCCCCAGTTCTCTCCGCTCTTAATGCGATATAAAGTCATTTCACTAACCTTGTATTTTTTTGCCAGTTGCTTGTAAGTTAATTTACGCTTAGGGTTTTTAATGGTGTCTTTGATCGCTTTTACCTGTGTGGCATTGAGTTTCAGGCCTTCCGTTCTGTTGGCCTGGCGTTTTTTATAAGCAATTTTGTGAGGACTTTCCTGCTGATGACTGCTAACCGTATCCAGGGTAGCCCATTTTAAATTTTTAAAATGGTTGTCTTGTTTTTTATGATTTGTATGAATTACATATTTACTTTTTGGAGAAGGTTTTTTGCAAAACTGTTTTGCTACTTCCCTGTGAATATAAATTGTACCATTGCCATCTTCAACATGAAGATTAAGGGTTCTATATCCTGAGGTTAATGAACCGTTCAATAACTTGCCGTCTTTTTCAGCGTTTTGGGTATAGCTTGCAGCTCGGCCATGAGATGATACGGCATACTTTTTACGAAGTTTTTTATGGCCACTGAAAAGTATTTGTTTCCAAACTTCGCCTGCATTTTTTTTAATCATAGTAAAATGATTTAGATGTGATGTTTCGGCAAACGGGCCTGCCGGAACAGTAAATTTTTAATTGAATTATAGGCTCGAAATATAAATATAAATAAATTTTTTGCTAAGTAGGTAGCATTTTTAAAAATTCTTCTTCACTTATTATTTTTACACTTGGTATTTTTTTTGCCTTTTCCAGCTTGTTCCCTGCATCCTCACCTACAACAAGGTAACTTAATTTGCTACTAACGCCACCGATTATCTTACCACCATTCTTTTCAACCATTGCCTCGGCCTCACTTCTTTTTAAAAGGGCTAAAGTACCTGTAAACAAGAACGTTTGTCCGCTAAGGTTGCCCCCGGTTATAAGTACCTTTTTATTATTTTTTAGTTGTACACCCAGGCTTTCCAGTTGTGCAAGTAAATGAAGATTCTCCTGATTATGAAAAAAACCATAAACACTTTTCGCAACTTTAACCCCTACGTCTTCAAGTTCCTGTAACCGTTCTTCAGTAAAATCAGTGAATTGGAGTAAGTGTTCAACAGCGTTGGCCAATGTTTTGGCCGTTGTTTCCCCTACATATCTAATACCCAAAGCATAAATCAGCCGGTATAATGGTTGTGTTTTTGAAGCCTCAATAGCTGATATAAGATTGGTTATAGATTTTTCTCCATACCCCTCAAGCTTTCGTATATCATCATAAGGTAACGTATAAACGCCGGGAATATCTTTTAATAATCCCTGATCATAAAACTTTCGCACATTGGCTTCGCCAAAACTGCGTATATCCATAGCATCCTTACTTACAAAGTGTATAATGCCTTCTATAATATGGGCCGGACAAGCGAGGTTAATACAACGCCAAACTGCATCTTCTTCGGGTTTGTATAAAATATTATTACAAACAGGACAATTTTTTGGGAATACAATTATCTTTTCATCTCCTTTACGAAGCTCGCTGAATGATTTTACTATTTGTGGAATAACATCTCCGCTGCGTTCAATTAATACCGTATCCCCCATCATTAGATCCTTTTCTTTGATATACTCTTCATTGTGTATTGATATGCTGCTAACGGTAACGCCACCTACCTGTACGGGTTCTATTTTAGCCACAGGAGTTACAGCACCGGTCCGGCCCACCTGGTATTCTACTGATAATAATTTACTTGTGCCCTGCCTGGCTTTAAATTTATAAGCAATGGCCCAGCGGGGGTGATGCGAAGTCATGCCCAGCCTGTCCTGTAATGCAAGGTCATTTACTTTTATTACCATGCCGTCAATCTCATAACCCAGGCCATCTCTTTCTTTTTCATATGACTCAACGTGTTTGATCACTCCCTCAACCCCTTTTATAATTTTCATTTCCTTTTTTGGGCTCCTGAAACCCAGGTTCCACAACATTTCCAGCATACCCGAATGGGTTAGTGGTTCTTTATTGCCAATTGTCAATTGCTTATTGCTTATTGAAAAATAACTAACATGGTATAAAAAAGCTTCAAGGTTTCTGCGGCTAACGGCTGCTGTATCTTTAATGCGTAACGACCCCGCAGCTGCATTTCGTGGATTGGCCAATGGGGGGATCCCTTCATCGGTTAAAGCATTATTGTATGCTTTAAAATTATTTTTATTCATCAGCACTTCACCCCTGATCTCAATTTGTTGTATGCCATATTCGCTAAACCTGGCAGACAGTGGTACAGATCTTATTTGTTTGATATTAAGGGTAATTTCATCGCCCACCACTCCGTCTCCCCGTGTTGATCCCCGGGTAAGCAGATCATTTTCATAGATAAGTGAGATGCTGGCACCGTCAAATTTTGGTTCAACACAATATTCTATTTCATCCAATCCCGAGAGCTCTTTTGCTTTACGGTCAAAATCGATCAGGTCATCTGCATTATATGAATTTTCAAGTGATAGCATCGGCACAAGGTGCTGCACTTTCGGAAAATCCTTTATCAATCCTTTGCCTATCCGTTGGGTAGGAGAATCAGCGGATACAAGGCCGGGATTTTCATTTTCAATTTTTTCCAGTTGCTTGTAAAGGGTATCATATTCAAAATCGCTGATCAACGGATCATTCTGTACATAATAACGGTATTCATGAAAGCGGAGAACATCTCTTAATTTTTCCAGATCAGTATTAGCGCTTTTTAAATACAAGCTGGTTAATTCCTGCAGTTTTATGGTCTGTTGTTGATCAAACATTATTAACTCGTTATTGCGGTAAAGTTACAATACGTATTTTTGAAATCTAAATTTACCATGATGTTCAGAAAATCCACCACTCTTTTTTTATTGCCTGTTGCCTGTTGCTTACTGATTATAATAACTGTTTCGTGCAAATCCCGCCAGAAAGCCGACCTGGTCATTCATCATGCAAAAATATACACCGCAGACGCAGCTTTTTCAGTTGCAGAAGCCATGGCGGTCAGCAATGGAAAAATTATTGCCGTAGGAACCAATGATGATATTTTAAAAAACTACGAAGGTGCTGAAGAAAAAGATGCTGGTGGAAGATCTATATTTCCGGGATTTATTGATGCGCATGCCCATTTTTTGGGATATGGAAAAAGTTTACAACAAGTAGACCTGGTGGCTACAAAAAGCTGGGAAGATTGTATTGACCGGATAAAAGAATTTGTTGCCAAAAAAAATATACAGCCAGGTGCGTGGATACAGGGCAGGGGGTGGGACCAAAACGATTGGCCGGTAAAAAATTTTCCGACAAAGGAATTGCTTGATAAAAATTTTCCTTCAAATCCTGTTGCACTGGTGCGGATCGACGGGCATGCATTAATTGCCAACCAGCAGGCGCTTGATCTTGCCCATATACAACCCGGGCGTGTACTCGAAGGCGGTACTATTGAAACCATTGATGGAAAACTAACTGGTATACTGATCGATAATGCTGAACGTTTAATAGGAGCTGCAATTCCGGTTTCAACCAAAGAACAATTTTCTTTGGCACTCAAAGAAGCGCAGGCCAATTGCTTTGCAGTGGGTTTAACATCTGTTGTTGATTGTGGCCTCAGCCGGGCTGATGTGGAAGGGGTAGACGCATTACAAAAAGCAGGTATTGTAAAAATGCGCATGAACATTATGTTATCTGATGATCCTGCCAATTATGCGTATTACCTGAAAGCGGGTCCATACAAAACCGAACGGTTAAATGTAAACGCTTTTAAATTATATGCCGATGGGGCGCTGGGCAGCAGGGGTGCCTGCTTATTGTTGCCTTATACCGATAAGCCGGGCTGGCAGGGATTTTTGTTGAAAGACAGAAAATATTTTGAGCGTATTATTCCGGAAATATACAAATCAAAATTCCAGGCCTGTACACATGCCATTGGCGATTCGGGCAACAGGATGATACTGCAGGTATATGCTTCCGTTTTAAAAGGAAAGAACGACCGCCGCTGGAGGGTAGAGCATGCACAGGTAGTAAATAAAAATGATTTTCATTTTTTTGGCGATTACAATATCATTCCATCTGTGCAACCCACGCATGGCACCAGTGATATGTATTGGGCACAGGAACGCTTAGGGGCAGAAAGGGTGAAGGGTGCATATGCTTACAAACAATTGCTTGATCAAAACAACTGGATACCATTGGGCACTGATTTTCCGGTAGAAGATATCAGCCCGTTTAAAACATTTTTTGCGGCGGTAGCAAGGCAGGATAATAAAGGGTTTCCAGCAGGGGGGTATCAGATGGAAAATGCATTAACGCGTAAGCAAACGATATGGGGTATGACGCTTTGGGCAGCCAAAGGCTCTTTTGAAGAAAATGAAAAAGGCAGTTTGGAAAAAGGAAAGTTTGCCGATTTTATTATTGTAGATACTGATTTGATGGCTTGCCCACTAATGGATATTTTAAAGACAAAAGTGTTGGCAACTTATATCAGTGGGGAGAAAGTGTATCAAAGCAAATAAGCGCCTCACCCCAACCTCTCGAAATAATCGGGAGAACCCGAAGTTGGCTGCCTGTTAACTAAATACTTCTTCCTAAATATAACATGCTACTTTTCAATATTTGAACTCATTAATTAAATTGGATTGATTATCCTTAAGAGTAGAGATAAAATGCCGAAGCTATAAAAGAACAAATGTTGAACAAAGCTGCTGAATGAAAGCGTTGTATATCTTTCATTCTTGAATTTTTGCTTCTTTTTTTTCAAGAAAAAAGAAGAGAAAAATCATTTACACATTCACTACTCCATTTTTAATAGCATACATCACCAACCCAACCCTTGTTTTGGCGTGTAATTTTTCAAAGAGGGCATCCCGGTAGCCATCAATGGTACGGGGGCTTACAAACATTTTATCGGCAATTTCTTTGTAGGTAAGTTCGGTGCAGGCATATTTTAAAAAATCGGTTTCACGGTCGTTCAGGTGTATCCCGCTTTTCGTTTCATTGCCTTCTTCATCCAGTTTATTGATGGCATGTATCAGTTTACCGCTCACCAGGTCACTGTAATAAAATCCCTTGCTCATTACATCATCAATGGCTGCCCTCAGTTCGGCTGGTTCACTGTCTTTTAAAATATAACCTTTGGCCCCAAACCTGATCATGCGTATGATAGAAGTTTCATTATCGTACATGCTGAGGGCAAGCACTTTTACACCGGGATGATTTTGTTTAAGCCATTGAGTGGTTTCAAAGCCATCCATTTCGGGCATGTTGATGTCCATGAGTACTACCTCCGGTAAGTTAGCTGCATTTAGTTTTGCAATAAAATCTTTACCGTTGTCTGCTTCAAATAAAACGGTATGCCCTTGGCTTTTTACCAGTTCGGCCAGGCCATTGCGGAGTAAACTATGATCGTCGGTTAAAGCTATTATTGCCATCGAAGAAACGTTTAAGGGTTTAAAAGCCTGCCTGTCGGCAGACAGGGTTTAAGGTTTAAGACGTTGGCAGTTCAATAGATATGGTTGTACCATTATTGGATGTTGATTGTAAGTTAAAAACACCGCCAATCAATGCAGCCCTGTTTTGCATGCTCTTTAAACCTATTCCTGTTTTTACATGGGTATCAAAACCAATCCCATTGTCGGTAACAGTTAAAGAAAATTTTTCCTTTCCATAATCAAGCTCAACAGAAATACTTTTTGCTTTGGAATATTTAATACAGTTATTAAGCGCCTCCTGCACAATGCGGAAAAGTACCATTTCTTTTTGTGGCAGCAGTTTATAAGTTTCGCCGGTAATTTTTATATGGGTTTCAAACTCACCGCTGTTTTGTAATATTTGCAGTTCATCAGTAATGGATTGATGCAGGCCCAACTCGGCAATCCGGTCGCCGTGCATGCTGCGGCTCAGGTCTCGCAGGTCGTTGATGGCTTTGCTGATGAGTTGTTTGGTATCGCTTAATTTTTTTTCTGGGTTGATGTCAAAAGTGTTCAGGTTTAGTTTGGCCAGGCTAAGTACCTGGCCCACGTTATCATGAATTTCTTCGCTGATGGTTTTAAGAGTTTGCTCTTGTATTTCGAGTTGTGTTTGGAGGAGTTCCCGATCAAATTGTGTTTTCATGAGCTGTTTTTCCTGTAAGAGTTTATTTTTTCTATTTGTAAACAGGTACGATAAAAGCACTACAAATGCTACAAAAAAAACTACAATTACAGTTCCTAACACAATTAAAGTAGTCAGGCTTTCTTCTCCCATTTCTTTGAACATACAATGGCTATTGAAATACAAGAATAAAGAACATAAATCAGTTTATTGTTGATTGAACCAAAAAGTTTTGCTGTTTTATCCCACCCATTGTGTAAAAATGTATCGAAGAAAAACAAGTATAAAAATTCACCGGTATTAAAAAATAACACGCCGGTACTTATCCAGAATAAAGGATTTTTCAATAATGAACTGTGATTATCACTAGTAAACAGGTCAACAAGCCCCAGGCAACTGAAAACAATCATCAGGCAGGAACCCACCTTGAGAACATTTGTATTCAGGTTTGTAAAACCCTGTTTGAAAAGTAAATTAATGATTACGAAAACAGCAAAGATGACTGTACTGTAGATAACTGTTTTTTTAAAGGAACCTGTAAGGCAAAGGCTGCCGATTATAAAACCATAAAATAAATATTCTACAGGTATGGATATATTATACAGCCAGGTGTTTGGTTCATGCAGCACTTTACGGAAATGCCTGGCGGCAAGCTCTGTGCAAACCATCAACAGTAAAAAAGGTATAAACCAGCGTAGTGGTTTATGATTGAATTTATACAAAAACACTACGCTGATTATTAAAGCACCTATTTCAAAATAATAAAATGGAGGTAAGGGAAACATACTTATTAATCACATTTTTGAGGGCAAAGTTCGCCGTGGTTCATAGGTGGTGCTACAAGCATTTTAACTCCTCCTATTGATTGAGGATAGTCAGGATGTTTTCCTCCAGCTGCATTCGATGTAGTTACTAAACCTATTGTTAGCTGGTTTACATCATTTGGGTCAATTGGTATTAAAGTGCCATCTATTTCAATTTGTTTTTCTGGATAGGCCATAAAATAAACCCGGATTCCGCTTACATCTGAATCATTCAGCACCTCTGTTAAAAAATTCCTCATATCAGCGTTGAGTTCAAACCAGATAGTTTTTGTTTCCTCTTTTGTTCCCAAATCTGTAGTTAAGAACTTATGCTTTCTTTGCAGATACCTGTCATGTAATTGTAAAATTGTCTGGTATGGTATATTACCAGAATCTTTAGCCTTTTGAGAATTAGTCATAAAAATAATTTTTAAGTTTAAGAGATTTTATCAGACCACTAAAGTCTATAATACTTCTCAAATCTGCAACAATCTTTTCACCTTTTTTTTACCGTTTTTTAACCCTAACCAATTTGGGTGGTTTTCACATTGCTTAGCTGCTGTTGATTTTAGAATATTTATACAATCATTTTTAACTATAAAACTAAATCACATGGCAACATTTAATGCAAAAACAATTACCAGCAATGCAAAAGACATTAGTTTGGTATCGGCACCTGCCGGATCAAAAAATAAATTTTGTGAAATTTGGCCCGGTGCCAAAACAGCTCTGGAGCTTTTACAAGGCATCATTAAAAATCCTATTGCTAAGGCAGCAATTGGCATTGTAATCGCCGCAGGCGATGCAGTAGCATCAAAAATTTGTTAAAGCCTTTGTTATACGGATTGCCTTTGCAACACTTATTTAAGCAGAGGCAGTTCGTATGTTTTATTTAATTTTTGTAAAAATTAAAATTTCAATTATGAAACGAGTATCAATATTATTTATTTTCTTTTGTCTTTCAATATGCAGTTTTTCGCAAAATCATGAGTTTAAAATTTCATGGACTTATGGACTTGGGGGTGGTAGTAAACCTACAACATCAATGTTAACAAGCGATGATGCTATCTCTGAAAAGAAAACGCAGGAAGTTATTAAATTCTTCCTCGAAAGTTCAAAACTTGATTTCAAGTGTATTTATAATGGATGCCAAAACAGGGCATCCGTTATGTCTTTTTACCTTCAGAAACAGGGTATAAAGCATTATAAAGTTTGGAATTTTGACCCTTTTAAAATTTCAATTTTTAATGCTCAGGATGCACTGGATGTAGGCGACCCCCTCAAATTAAGAACTAATAAAATCTTTTGGGATTTTCATGTGGCAATTACGTTACTTGTAAAAAGCCATACTGATAAAAGGATTGATACGATGGTAATTGACCCTGCTTTTTCAGTATTTCCTTTAAAGGTTTCTGAATGGCTGGCTTTGCAAAATTCCCCCAATTCTTATTATACATTTTTAGACCCTGTATGGCATAATTATGTTACCCTACAGCCCGGGCTTTTATGGAGTTGTAATAATGTAACAGATACCATTAAAATTCCTAATTGTTTCCCCTTTCTTTTAACCGGCGATTTTTATAAGTATGGAAGTTTTAATGAACCATTTGTTATAGCCGAACTGGCAGCAAACGAACAAATTACCAAAGCAGCAAATGAAATTATTTATAAGTTAAATCCCAACGATCCGTTACGTAACCAACTATCAGCTATTGTTTCAGATTATAATGGATTTAAGGATTTGCTACAAAGTAAGATTCAACCAACCGACGAGAACCCATTCAATAAATATCTCGAAACTTATAAAATTTCATATAATAACTCGGTACTGTACTGGACAAAGGAATTAAAAAACCTCCAATAATAGCATTGCATTTCAAAAAATAACTTCAGTACACTATAGTAGTTAATATGTTTATAAGCGATAACATATTTCCAAAGATGTTATCGCTTTTTCTTCTTCTCCTTCACAAACAACCCCGCCGTATTCTTATCATACAACTCAAACAAAAACACTATCGGGTTAGTTTCATTAATAAATGGCTGCGGGCGGTAACAAAGATCCACCGCCTTATCTAATTGCAGCTTGGTTTTTACCAATAGTGGTGGCATCGCAGTAGTTGAATGAACCACCAAATTAATTAAATAGGTACAGAAGTAATTAGGAATTGCTGGTAGAAAAAAAATACAGTGAATTAACGGTACAATTACGGTTTAATAAACCCTTGATTTCAACTATGAGTAATATGATCTTTGTGTAGCTGATTTCAAAATGTTACCAGGTTTTAATATTAAGGGATTACTGATTAATAGCAAGACCAGTCTTTAAAAACTAAAATAGCAAACATGAAATACCTGGTCGGTTGCCTTTTTATTTTCTGGCTGTCCATCGGATTATACTTTGGTATCGGAGGCATCGCACTGATGAAAATAAGCGCTGCAAATACTGAAATAAATAAATTAAGTACTAGCGATACTTCAAAAGTAGTTTACGAAGGCATTCCATTTAAAAACATGGGGGCTGTCAGAAAATATATTGATGAACAAAGGATTCAGAAATTCCAAAATGTTGTCCCATTTTTTAAATCAATCCCCGATTATCTGGCATTGATTATTACAGGATCTTCCTTTAGCCTGCTTGGGGTTTTAATTCGGATACTTTTGAGCATAGTTTATAAAAAACAATCTCTGCTCACCATTAAATATTTCTTGGAACCCTTATTGGGCATTTTAACAGGGATCGTTGTTCAGGGCATTGCTTCTCTGATACCGATAATCCTAACGGGTAAGGGGATAGAAATAAATGCCGTTTCACTGGTATTTTTTTGCCTTTTTGCAGGCATTTATTACGATGCCTTTTATAAAAAAGTTGAAAATTATTTTTTCACTAAAATATTTACAAAATGAAAAAGCTTCTCTTCCTTTTGATCCCATTTAGCTGGAATAATGGGTTTTCTCAAAGAGTACCAGATAGAACAATTGAAGCAATGGTAAAAATAAATTCACTGGATAATGAACTGATCCCTCTTGAAACACGTAATAAGATAAGAACTCTTAATGCCGGTGATTTTTACGATAGGGATAAAAATAATAAGAAACTTATGGAGATCAACGGCGTATGGGGCAATAATGAATATGAACTGGTACTTGCTGATAATAAGATTACAGGAATAATTAAATCTATTTCCTATGATTCGCTTATACGTACCGTTTATAGAGTTAATATCCCGGTAAATTTATGGTGCTGTACTCCCAGTACACCGGGACATAAAAAACACAGTTGCACAATGACAAAAATTAAAGAAACAACTGAGAAGGAAAATTGTATTGACTGGGCGCCATGTAATTGAGTGCCGGTTTTTAATGCTGTTTTATTTAATTTTAATCAATATTGTATTTCAGTCGATCTATATGTATTTTGTTAGATCATTCAGCAAATATTACTGAGTTAACCATTTAAATACAATTATCATTTTTTAAATTATTATCCCATGCCATCCCCCTACTACATCAACATGCACACCCATTGCTTTACCCTGGCGCATGTACCTGAAGAATTCTTTAATTCACTGATCGGAGGCAAAAAATTTTTGAGTGTGAGTAAATTACGGGGGCCAGGCATCAACAGTTTTGTGGTATGGTTACTAACACGATCAGTGATAATCACTGTATTTGGATGGTTCTCAGATGATATGGCTAAACAATTATCGCGACTCAAAGGCTTATTGAAATTCAGAAAAAAAAGAGTGCAGGAAGACCTGCTTAAAATTTTGCAACAGAATTATAAAAACTGGATGCCCAATGCCAATTTTAAATTTGTACCACTGTCAATGGATATGGATTTTATGAAAGCAGGTGTGCCGGCTACCAATTACCTGCGGCAACTGGAACAACTGAAACTACTAAAAGCGGAACCTGTTTGGAAAGATATTATTTATCCATTCGTATTTGCAGATCCAAGACGGGATGATGTATTGAATATTGTTAAAGATTGTATTGAAGATGCAGCAGCCCCCTTCAGTGGAATAAAACTATACCCAGCTATGGGCTATTTTCCTTTTCATAAAAATCTGAAAGAAGTTTACGAGTATGCCATACAAAAAAATTTGCCATTGGTTACTCATTGTATTGATGGTTCAGTGTATTATCGAATAGATCCATCACAGGGCCAGCAACATCCAATCAGCGGGCAGGGAATGTTTGGTAAAGATGCCAATGAATTTCAACTCAACTGGACACACCCACTCAATTATGAATGCCTGCTTAATCATCAGATTCTGAAAACTTATTGGGGACAGGATGCACCCGATCTGTCAAAACTAAAAATTTGCCTTGGGCATTTTGGCGGGGAAGGAGAATGGTTAACAAAACGTTCTTTTACAAATTTATTCAAAAGAAGAGTTGTAAAACAAATGGCCGATACAAATTACTTACAGATCGACCATCCCTGGTTTGGAAAGGATAAATACAAATGGTTATTGATCATAATTGACCTGTTAAGAAAATATGAGAACGTTTATGCTGATATCAGTTTTACATTACATGATAAATCTATTTATACCGAACTGAAAGAATTACTGAAAGATGAAACGATCAATAAGAAGATACTCTTTGGTACAGATTATTATGTTGTTGCCAGTGTTGCCGATGAAAATGATTTATTGAATCTTTTTAAGGCAGAACTAAATGATGATAAATTATTTGACCTTATCGCTTATGAAAATCCCAAACGTTTTATGGGTTGGTAAATTCCTGGTAAGCGGATTGTAATTTATTTTTTTGTTAAAATGCCACATCTATTCTAAACAAATCCTTACTCCATCTAAATATGCTATCAAATCCTAAAAAAAAGGAATCAACCCGAAGTACAGGTAAAGAAAATCAGCGAAAATAATTGCATTTATAAAAACATCACAGTATATTAGCTAATCGTTCAGGTACAGATACAATCTTAATCGCTTCTTCCATTGTTCTCAGCTAATCTACGGCCATTTTATTGCTGCCGTAGTTGAATAACCAAGTGTATCTACTGTATTCAATAAACCTGAAGCATGAAAAAATTTCATCCTGGTAATGCGTTCCTAAACTCAGTAATAGCATGCGATGAGGGGATGAAATTTTTAAAGCCCAATTACACAAAATTTTTAAAACACTAAACTTACAAACATGAAAAAAGCAGTTTTAGTAGGTATCAATAAATACCCCGATCCTGACAATGAATTAAATGGCTGTATCAATGATATAACCGATATGGCTGATTTTATAACTAAGAAAAGATCTTTTAAAATGCCCGATGTAAGATTGCTTATAGATGATAGGGCAACAAAGGAAAATATAAGTGACAGATTAAAGTGGCTTGTAACAGGTGCAAAAGCCGGAGATCAATTACTATTTCATTACAGCGGCCATGGTGCACAAATGGTAACAAGGGCAAAAACCGGCGAACCGGATAAACTGGATGAAGTGATATGCCCTTATGATTTTGACTGGACCGATGAAACCGCCCTGCGGGATAAAGAATTTGCAAAAATATTTTCCAAAATACCAAAGGGTGTTCAATTTATCTGGATATCTGACTCTTGCCACTCGGCTGACCTGTCGAGAGGAATAAAAAAACCTGGCGTAGTGATATTTAAAGCAAGAACAATGATACCTCCACCCGATATTGCCTGGAGAAACAGGAGTATTGATGCAACCCCGTTAAAATTACGAGAACTGGCAAAAACCGCAAAAATGCGAAACCTGGCCCTTATCAGCGGATGCAAAAGCGAACAGGAAAGCGCAGACGCTGTTTTCAATAAAAGGGCTAATGGAGCACTTACCTACTTTTTACTGAAATCGCTGACAGCCACATCGGGGAAAAAAGATAAGCTCAATACACTTGTGGCCAACATCAATAAAAGTTTAAAAAAAGCAGGATTTTCACAGGAACCGCAGCTGGAAGGTAGTAAAGAACTGATAGCCCTGCCTTTCTTTTAATACTATAACCCAATTATTAAACTATGTTTACAAAAACCTTTTACCTGGTTCGTCATGCAGAAAAGCAGGACCCAGCTGATCCCGATACACCTATTTCAAATATAGGCAGAGACCGGGCCGAAGATTTAAAGAATACTTTAGTTAACAACCATATCAACCATATTATTGTATCACAATATTTACGTACAAAGCAAACAGCAATGCCATTGTCAGTTGCTATACATATCAATGAAACAGTGATAGCACTTGACAGCAATCATGTAAATGCAAATGTTGCACTTGTTAAAACCAGTTTAAATCAATTTAATAATTCGCTGGTGGTAGGTCATACTGATAATATTCCTGCTATCGTCAGAAGCATTACTGGTAAAACAGTAACTATAGCAAGCGACGATTTTGATAATTTATTTATCATAACTGTTGCCAATTATATTATTTATAAAAAGATAAAATTAACCAAAACTACTTATGGAAGGCATTCTCCGTAGTTTTTCCGAATTCAATAAAACTAACTGCAGAATTCCGGTTATATAAGAATTTTGAAATAGCATACAAAAAAATTCTTTTTAAAGAATATTTTTTAAATTAGCTTAAGAATTTCATCCGGTATTATTAATTTGTAAAAATTGCCAGAAACAAAAATTGTTTTTGCTCTTTGCCATTAAAAAATTATTATGCTTTAAACATTTTAAATTAGTCAACATGCCAGCTACAACAATTACAAAGCCCGCTAAAAAGTGCAAGCCATTTCTTATCCGTGTTATGGTATTCAGCCCCGAATCGGGATACAAGTTTATCATTGAAATTCAAAAAGCCTGCACAACTGAAAATGAACCGGTATGGAAACTGTTGTTTGATCTGTATAAAAAAATTGGTAATGAATTTGTTGAAGTGGTGAGTGTTGAGTTTGTTGCAGGAGACCCTAATGATATTGACAAGATTGCAGCCATTACAGATGAAGGGATGAAGCGGCCACAGGTTCGTGCATTCAGGGATAATGTGTACCCACTAACTAAACCCTTTGGTGATTCAGGTACAAAACCTACTGCAGAAGAAAAGAAGATGATAGATGCATCTGTTAAAAAAGCAATTAATGCAGGGTAGGTTTTTTACTTAAATAATATTGAGTAAAACTGGCAACAATGCATTCTGTTTTTAATAAAAGTTCGATCAAAATATTCTTTTATCAACAGTATAAATTGTTGATCTGTATTTTTATTCCTTGTTTTTTTTTATGCATCAGGTCATCCGGGCAAAATAAAATTCCCTGTAATGAAATTACAGCCGCTATGGGCTTTAGGGTACGATCTGTAAAAATAAATGCCAGGTGGGTTCCAAAAAATTTGCAGCAAAGAATTGAGCTATTGTTAGGCAATGGACAGTTATATGATCCGGCTAAAGTTTCTTCTGCTATTGTAATGGTTAGATCTGAATTGGTAAAAAATGAAGGCAGGGTTGAATTTCAGATTTGTAAAGGATCAACTTCTGCTTTATATGTAAGTGCTGATGTTTGTGATGTCACCGGAATTTCGGGGAAGAAAGAAGTTGCAATAGTAATACGGCCTTATTATTTAAGAATTGACCTGGTCACTATTGGCAACAATATACTTCCCGTTCCCCGATCATCGAAGCCAACTTTTTACGAACAGGTGCCGGGATTGCTTAAAGCTATAGCCCCATTTGTTTCTTTAACTAATGACAGAAAATATGGCCCTGCAGTTGCCATAAATACTTCCACAGATATTTTGCATTTGAAAGAAGTTAAAGAAAAGGGAAAGGGATCAAAATTATTGCAACTTGACCTTGGATTATCTTTTAAAAAATCTCTGGTCAGCCCGTTTTATGAATTTGGATCTTCTATTGAAATTAATCACCCGGCTTATTTAGATAGTACAATAGGTTGGAACCTGGGGCTTAATTATTCATCGTATTTACAACCATTGGGCAAGGGTGATAATTTAAATCAATCATTACATTTCCGCGGCGGAATACAGGGAAGTACAAAATATACTGTAATTAAGAAATATGCAATTGGCGCAGGGTTTAGATTTTTACAAAGCCACTATACATTGCCGTCAGCTATTGGTTTTAATAATGTTGAAAAAGGGTTTGATTTTTTTGCAATGGCTGATGGCCGCCAGGGAAAAAGCTTTAGCCGGATGGGTATCTGGTTTGATGCAGGATTTCCGGATTCAAAATCGGGTCTTAAAAATTATCAAAGATTAATGTCTCGTGTTGGGTATTCAACTTTCATAGGTTCTGGTCATAATAATGTTCACCTGGAAACCATTCTTGGTGCCGGATATATTTGGGGATCACCAACAGCTAATAGCCAATTCTTTGCCGGAAATACAAACCGAAATTTTTTGTATGAATCCATTTCTACAATTCGTAACTCCATAAAAATGGAAGGCCCGGTAATACAAAGTTTAGGTGAAAAAGAAGGCGGTTTAATTTCCCCGGCGGGCAATCTTGTGGGGGGTACTTCTTACTGGCACTTAAATATTAATTTTTCAATTCCAATTTCAAAATGGGCAAGGCCATTAATACCCAATGTTATCATTTCGGAGAGCCCCCGTGTTACTACATTACGTACTGCATTAAAAGCGCAGACCGAAACTGCTAAAAATTTTATTTACTATGACCTTGTCGACAATTATCATTACCCGGATAATGATGAAACAGATTCAAAAGCAGAAAAAATTATTGACAGGGATATTCGCCCTGCATTAAACTACCTGGCCGACCGGGCCAATCTGTATTCAATAAAACCATTATTACTTTTTGATATCGGAGGGATCAATGACAGATCATTACCAGGTCAAACATGGGTTGCGGCAGGTTTTGGACTACAGATCACACTTGTAATTGCCCGGCTTGAACTTGGCTATATGCATACAATAGCACCTTCTTCTGATGCATCAAATGGTAATTTTTTATTTCGTTTTGTATTGCAGAATTTTTATTGATCTAACGCTAACCCTTATAAGTTTTTTTCTCATCTTTCAAAAACAAAAACTCCGCCTTGGTAACCCACGAAACACCAAATGAAATAAGTGCAATAGACTCAAACCAAAAAACAAGATGATAAGCGTTACTCAATTGAGTTAACCAGATCATGCTTATGGCAATACCAACAATACAAAGTATCATGATAATACCACAGGCTAAATAAACTTTGTTGCGGTTACCCTTTTGTTTGGTAAATTCTTTATCAGGATCGGTTTTTCTGAAAAGATAAATAGAGAAAAAAATGAACACTGAAAACAGCAGTATTGCAAAAACAAAATGCAGAATATGAACAGTGTGATTAGAACTGGTGGTAGGACAAAGTGCAACACCTAATGCAAATACGCAACCAAAATTTGCAGTCCTGCTATCAATTGCATCATATCCTTTGTAGGTCATTAAAAAGAAACCAAGTACAAATAAAATGCCTACTAAAATATCACCGGCTGTTCCATTATCATAATAATCACTCACAGAAAATTCAACTTGCAGGGTATTATTTGCGATCAGGTTACCAATGATGAGTAATAAGGGTAATAATATTCCTGTAGCACCAATTAAAATACGCAATGCGTAATAGGAAATGATCTGGTCGTTTTTTTCCGGGGTTTTAATAAAACCTGTTGTTGTGTTTGTCATGTTGTTGATATTATAGATTAAGAATAATACGGTCTCATTTCATACAATCAGTTATCAGGATCAATAATGTAGTATAGTAAAAATATATAATAACAATCTGGTCAAAATTAAACAGCTGCTTTCCTGGTCAGTTTATACAAATCATATTCAAAACTTTGTCTGGATAAAATTGAAGAATTTAATAAATAAGTGTTGATTACAAATTAAAAATCAATCATTAGATTACCTCCATAGTCTCTATGAAATATTTTAGTCAAAAATATTACTGATAATCAGCGTATTATAAATGTCCGAATAAAAATACTTTCCATTTTCTTTGGAAGATAAGGTTGTCTGCCCTTACCTTCGCCGTCCCAAAAACAGCAATTAGCCCTTAGCTTTTGGTTGTTAGCGGGAAAGACTTATGGGATGGCATAAGCTTTATATTTATTTAAACCTGCTTTTCGCTAAAGGCTAACCGCTAATGGCTAAAGGCTAAAAACAAAAAAATGAGCAAATTACATTTCACCACTAAACATGCGAACGAGGCTACCGTTACACACAACTGGTATGTTGTTGATGGTACTAATCAAACCGTTGGTCGTATGTGTGCAAAAATTGCGGCTATTCTTCGCGGTAAGAACAAAGCCTATTATACACCACACGTTGATTGTGGTGATTTTATTATTGTAACCAATTGCGAAAAGATCGTACTTACAGGTAATAAATTAGAACAAAAAGTGTACGACACTTACAGCGGTTACCCCGGTGGCCGTAAAGAAGAAGTAGCTAAAAACTTACTGAGACGCAGACCAGAAGTAATCATTGAAAGAGCAATAAAAGGCATGTTACCAAAAAATCGTTTGGGCCGCAAGATGTACAAAAAATTATTTGTTTATGTAGGTAATGAACACCCACATGGCGCACAACAACCAAAAGAATTGAAATTTTAAACCCCCTCCGCCCCCTAAAGGGGGAACTGGGTGTCTGAATATTGAAAAATTTTCAACATAACAGACTCTTCGGAAGTCTCCCCTTCGGGGAGATTTAGAGGGGCCAAAAAACAAGTAAATGGAAAAGCAAAAAAATGCAGTTGGTCGGAGAAAAGAAGCGGTAACCCGTGTTTTCCTTTCTAAAGGCGACGGAAAGATCACCGTTAACGGAAAAGACTATAAAGTTTATTTTCCATTGGTTTATTTACAAAACCAGGTGGAAGCACCATTAAAAACGGTTGAATCAATTGACAAATTTGATATCGTTATCAATGCTACCGGCGGCGGAGTAAAAGGCCAGGCCGAAGCTGCCAAGTTGGGGATTGCCCGCGCCTTGCTTGAAGTAAGCGCTGATTATCGCCCTTCACTTAAAGCAGCAGGTTTGCTTAAACGTGATCCTCGTTCTGTTGAACGTAAAAAACCAGGGCGCAAGAAAGCAAGAAGAAGCTTCCAGTTCAGTAAACGTTAAAGCCCCCTCCATCTCCCCCAAGGGGGAGGGTTTGGAGCCGTATATAAGAATAGAATTTGTAATTAATAACTCTTCGCAGCCCCTCCTTTGGAGGGGTTGGGGAGGCCTAAAAATAAACAATGGAAAATACTTCCTTACAGCAACAGTTACTCGAAGCAGGTGTACATTTTGGTCACTTAAAAAAGAAGTGGAATCCTAAAATGCTTCCTTACATTTTTGCAGAAAAAAAAGGCATACACATTATTGACCTTAACAAAACTGTAGAAGGTTTACAGGAATCTGCTGCTGCCTTAAAAGCAATAGCACGTAGCGGTAAAAAAATAATGTTTGTAGCTACTAAAAAGCAAGCCAAGGAAATTGTAAGTGACTGTGCAAAAAGAGTAAACATGCCTTTCGTTACTGAACGTTGGTTGGGTGGTATGTTAACCAACTTCAACACTGTTCGTAAAAGTGTAAAGAAGATGCAGAGCATTGAAAAAATGCTTGCTGATGGTAGTGCAGAAAGCCTTACCAAAAAAGAGCGTTTAACCTTAACCCGTGATAAAGAAAAAATGGAAAAGGTTTTGGGTGGTATCGCACAGATCAGCCGTGTACCATCTGCTTTATTTATGGTTGATATAGGACACGAACACATTGCTTTGGCCGAAGCAAAAAAATTAAACATCAGTACTTTTGGTATGGTAGATACCAACTGTGATCCCAATAAAATTGATTTTGCCATCCCGGCAAATGATGACGCTACCAAATCAATTGCTATCATTGTTAATTATTTAACTGCAGCTATTGCTGAAGGTTTGCAGGAGCGCCAGGCAGATAAAGACGAAGATGACAGTAATGAAACAGAAGAAAGCGCAGAAGCCAAAGCAACACGTTTTGAACAAAAAGCCGATGGTGGCGATGAAAGAAATAAGCGTGGCGGTGGAAGAGGTGTTTCTTCTCAACCTAAACGTCGTATAGCCGGTCCCGGTGCAGGTGGCAGAAGGCCCGCAGGTAGCGGCGGTGGAGCAAGATAAAAGCCGGCCCCATCCTATCCTTCCCCAAAGGGGAAGGCAAAAGGAGAAGTTCTGAGCGAAGATTATGTTTTCTATGAAGATTAGTGAACTGTTCAATCAGATGGAACTCTTAATTCTTAATTCTTAATTCTTAATTAAAATGAGTACAACAATAACAGCAGCAGACATCACTAAATTACGTCAAACTACAGGAGCGGGTATGTTAGATTGTCGCAAAGCCTTAACAGAAAGTAATGGCGATTTTGAAGCTGCCATTGACTGGTTACGCAAACAGGGTCAAAAGGTGGCGGCTAAACGCAGTGACCGTGAAGCCAAAGAAGGTGTAATTATTGCACAAACAAATGCAGGTAATAACAGCGGCATCATTTTATGTATCAGTGCCGAAACAGATTTTGTTTCCCGCAATCCTGAATTTGTAACATTTGTGCAAAACATTGCCAATGCTGCCATTGACCGTAATGCACAAAGTATTGAAGAATTAAATGAGGTAATGATAGGAAACGAAAAAGTATCCGAACTGATCAATGATAAATTAGCCTCCATTGGAGAAAAGATAGGCATCACCCGTTTTGAAAGAGTAAATGCAGATTATGTAGCGAGTTATATTCATGGAGCATATCGTATGGGTGTATTGGTGGGGATGAACAAACACGCTTACGAAACAGGCAAAGACGTTGCCATGCAAATTGCTGCAATGAATCCCTTGGCCATTGACGAAACTTTTATTTCTGCTGAAACCATTGCAAGGGAAAAACAAATCGCTATTGAGCAAATAAAAGCAGAAGGGAAACCTGCTGAAATGGCTGAAAAAATTGCTGCAGGAAAAGTAAACAAATTCTTTAAAGAGAACACGCTGATGGCACAGGCCTTTGTAAAAGATAACAGCAAAAGTGTTGCTGAGTTTTTGAAAAGTGTTGATGCTGATCTGAAGGTTACTGAATTTAAGAGAGTAGCGTTGGGATAACAGGAATTAAAAAAATACATTAATGAATAACCTTATGATTAATTTTGTAAGGTTTTTTTTATCACCGTAATTTAATATCAGTGTTTTTTATGAACGATCTGCAATCTTATTTTTCAGCTAACAAAGCTTCCTGGAACAAGCGGACTGTAGTACATAAGAACTCTGTATTCTACGACCTGGAGGGTTTTAAAAAAGGTAAAACTTCACTTAATAAAATTGAACTGGAAGAACTGGGTAATGTAAAGGGCAAAACTTTATTACACCTGCAATGTCATTTTGGAATGGATACCATGAGCTGGGAAAGAGAAGGAGCGATTGTTACCGGAGTTGATATCAGTGATGAAGCGATCAAATTAGCAAAGGAAATTGCCGGCGAATTAAAATCAAATGCAAAGTTTATTTGTGCAAATGTGTACGATTTAGCCAACTCTTCGAAAGTCCCTCCTTCGGAGGCCCGCCCGGATGACCCGGTCGGATGGGGAATTAGGGAGGCCACTTTTGATATTGTCTTCACATCTTACGGCACCATTGGCTGGTTGCCTGATCTTGATAAATGGGCTAAAATTGTTTCATATAATTTAAAACCCGGCGGAACATTTTACATTGCCGATTTTCATCCTACGCTCTGGATGATGGATGAGCAATTTGAGAATATTAAATACAATTATTTTAATACGGCAGTTATTGCAGAAGAGAACAGCGGTTCATATACAGACAGAAACGCAGCCATAAAAAGTGAAGAATACTGCTGGAATCATCCTTTTAGTGAAATATTTTCGGCATTAATAAAAAACGACCTGATCATTGAAGCATTCAACGAATTTCCATACTCCCCATATAATTGTTTTAATAACCTGGAACAGGGAAGCGATGGTATGTGGAGGATAAAAAAGATGGAGGATAAAATGCCGGTGATGTATTCTATTAAAGCGGTGAAGCAAGGGAGGAGTTAATAAAGTTGACATGGTTGACGAAGTTGATAACGGAGCCTTCGGGTTGCGGAACTTTATCAACCATGTTAACTTTATTAACTTCGTCAACTTTCTCAACCGATTTCCCCTCTTCAGTTTTAAAATATATCTTCGCAAAAATTATCTTCACATGCTTCCCAGGTATAAAAGAATTTTACTCAAACTCTCAGGCGAATCTTTAATGGGCGATAAGAATTTTGGATTAGATAGTGACGTGATCGCCAGGTATGCACAAGACGTTAAAAGTATTACTGAACTGGGTGTACAGGTAGCTATAGTTATCGGCGGCGGAAATATTTACAGGGGAATGAACGAAGCCGAAACGGGTATTGAAAGAGCACAGGGTGATTATATGGGAATGCTGGCCACAGTAATTAACGGGATGGCATTACAAAGCGGCCTGGAGAAAGCCGGCGTTTATACCCGCTTACAAAGCGCTATAAAAATGGAACAGATAGCTGAACCTTATATCCGCAGAAGGGCTATGCGACATTTAGAAAAAGGAAGAGTGGTGATTTTTGGAGCGGGTACCGGTAACCCTTATTTTACAACTGATACAGCCGGCTCTTTACGGGCCATTGAAATAAAGGCAGAAGTAATTTTAAAAGGAACAAGGGTTAATGGTATTTATACAGCTGACCCGGAAAAAGACCCTACTGCAACTAAATACGATACTATTTCTTTTGCCGATTGTATACAAAAAAACCTGAAAGTAATGGACATGACCGCCTTTACTTTATGCATGGAAAATAATTTACCCATCGTTGTTTTTGACATGAATACACCCGGTAATCTGCTGAAAGTTGTTGCAGGAGATAAAGTAGGAACCTTAGTAAGTTAGTTGATAAAATTATTTAATTATAAATAAAATGCTACAGAATTATTTACTGTAGCATTTTTATTTAGATAAAGATCAGCTTTTATAATGTATTGAGATAAGCTTTTATGCTTGCAATGGTTGTTATAACCGGACTTACCAACACTGATTGATTTCCAGGGGTGTTTGCAGTAGATGCTGTTAAAATGGTTTTGTGATCCATAAAATAATCATTACCCTGTTTGGAAATAACAATAACTGTTACCTCTTTACCAACTGGTAGTTTGACGGTGCTGAACTTTCTTGTACTGATATCTCCATACATTGCAACAACAGAACGATAATTTTTAAATACTGTAAACGCAATGGTATTGCCATTGGTAAATTGCGGGATAAGATTTGCTGTAACTGTTGTTAAGGAAACACCGGCAGTATCATATAAATAATCAGCATTCAACCATCCCAAATGATTAGTCTGTATCTCATAATTCTGAGTAGTTATTGAAATGGTGTTATTAACAAGATCTGTATTGGGTAACCAGTTAAATCGCTCCGGATTGGATTCATCCCCAAAAAATAATTTCATTTGAGTAGCAATAGGAATATCCATAGGAAACCTTACCTGGATCTTTACATTGGGGGCCAATTGAAGATTCTGGCCATTTTGTTTCAACCGGATAAAAACCTCACCCCCACTAATCAATAAACTGTTATTTGAAGTAGTGGGTTTATTTAACTGAATCATATCCCCTTTCTTTTTTACCAGTTGCAATTCCACTTGTACAAAACCCGATACTGTCTGCCCGGTATTACCCACGCAGCAATGTGGTGGAAATCCTAATTGTAATCCAAAAGGAGTAAGAATGTAGGCATTATTACTATCTACTTTAAAACTATCATTATAAACAGGGATCGTTAAACTGCTTTTTAAAACAGATACCGGCATTGTAGAAGTAATTGTATTATACCAGCTCGTATCTGGGCCATTTAGTTGCCCGTTATCCGGCACAAAAACGTCTGTATCTTTATTACAGGAAGTAAAAATAAAACTGCCCGCCAGTAATAGAAGTGTATATATCTTTTTGTTCATCACTTAATTTTTAATAACAACAGGTTTAGTAATAAGATACTTTCATTATGTTTTGTGCTGCCTGTTAATGAAGATCTACCCTTACACCAACCCTTAAACCAATGGTACTATATTTTTGTTTTAATGTTAAATTTTCTTTATTTAATTGCGAAAGATTATACCTAAAATAAGGTTCTGCAAGAATATGAATCTTATCATTTACTTTGTAGTAAACAGATACCGCTCCTATAAAGCCAAGACCCGCATTTGTTTTAAACTGGTAAGGCGATGAGCCTTTGCCGGTAGTAATATTTACAGGTTGATATGAAGTATCCAGCACTTCTCCTTTTTGCCAGCTGTATACATTAATAACAACTCCCGCATTGATATTGGCATGTAATCTTCCATTACCAACTTCGTAGCCTATTGATAATGGAACATCTATACTACGATACTTATTATGAGTTGTTTTATATCTGGTGCCGGTAGTTACATAACTGCCGGTTGTATCTCCATTGGCATTAATGATATAAGTTACTTGTACCAGGTTGCCCTGCACATAAGTAAATTTTTCATTTATCTGGCTATAATTTATGCCACCCCTGACACTGATGGAATTTTTGAATACTCTGGTAAACCGTACACCTGCACTATAGGCAGATGTGAATTTTGTACTCTCTTTTCTTTTTTGCATATATACTGTGTTGCCAGTATCTCTGAAACTACGGAGCGCAAAATCGGGACCTGCATAAAATTCAAAATATTTTTTATTTCCAGAAGCATTTTTTTCAAGCGAAGGACAATCCGGTAAGAAGCCAAATGGTGGATCAGGAATTAGTAATGAGCCCGATGATTTTTTTGCTGCAGCAATTTTTTCGGCACCATAAGCCAGCCTGCCCAGCAAAGTGCCACCCGGAGGTAAAAGACCGGCACTAAAACCATTTTCATCGTTTTCAATTAAAGTGCCATCAGTTGTTTTTACAGTAAACCTTCCTTTTGTATTTCCTTGTTTTTTATTAAATGCAATTGGCCCATCCTGTACAACTGATTCAAAAAATGGTGATTGAGAACGAAGTCCTGATAAAGGAGAAGAACTGATTATTTTTGAATTTAAAGGAGTACCATTTACCGAAATATCATTATTGGTTGTTGTGGGTAAAGATATTGAAGTAGTATTTTCCGGATTTGTTACATTTTTATCATCAATAACAGCAACCGGAGTTTTATTTGATGATGCATTTGTTTTTTGTAAAAGAGTTTTGTTATCAGAAATTCCGGCTGAGTTTCTGATCAATAATAGTGCACTGCTACCACCTACCAGAAGCAAACCAAATATAACCAACGTTTTTCTGCTGTTTAAAAAAGTGAACCAAAAACCAGCCGGCCTTCTTTTTTCTTTTTGTGCAGCAATATTTTCCCAGATACGCGGGTGCACATCGGGACTATAGTTACCGAATTGTTCTTTTATATATTCATCAAATCGCTGGTTATTGTTCATACCGCAATTTTTTGTAATTGTAACAATTGTTTCTGCAACATGTTCCTGGCTTTTACCAATTGGCTTCTGCTGGTACCCGGTTGTATTCTTAACATAGCTGCAATTTCATCATGCTGGTAACCTTCAATTACATATAAATTAAAGATCAACCTGTATCCATCTGGTAAATTATTGATCAGTTCCATTAATTCTTTTTGTGTCAGGTGAGCATATGCCGAAGGTTCCATGCCGCTTTCATCCCTGTCTTTTATTTCATAGCCAATTACTTCTTTTTCATATCGGCGTAATGAGTATTTTTTAAGCGCCGTATTTACCATGATCCTTCTGATCCAACCTTCAAACGACCCTTCAAATTTAAACTGCCCTATTTTTTCAAACACTTTTATAAATGCGTCCTGCAATATATCTTCCGCATCTCCGCTATTTCTGGCATAACGGTTACAAACGCCCAGCATACGGCTGGCATACCGGTTAAAAAGCTCCTTTTGACAAGTAGCCTCTTCCCTTAAGCATCCTCGTATAAGTTCATTTTCTGTCAAATACTTGCGGGTTTATTTCCGGGATCAGTAATTAGATGCCCAGGGGGTTCTATACGCTGCCCAACTATAGTTTATTGCACATAAGTTACAAAAAATAGACGATTTTTTTGTTTTTGGCCTATAAATCCTATAATTTGATCATAATTGAACGTATCAAACAAAGACCAAAATGCTATCAGCAGAACAGGTAAAACAGCTAATTACCGAAAATGAACTCCTTCAGGTACAATTGCAGGATCTAAATGATGTACTGTTTGAACGGGAACAGGAGTTGCTGCTATGGAAAGAAAATAATAACAAAACAAGTAATTTACAAAGCAGGCTGGATATACAATTGGATGAATTACACAGCATGCAAAACCTTATTGGCTTAAAACAACAGCAGGCCGAGGGGGCTAAAGATAGGGAACTGGAAATGTATGAAGAACTAACTGAATCGGCAGAATTGCTAAAACAATATAACGAGTTATTACAGGAACACATTTATTTACAAACTCAGCTCACAGACCTTAAGTTACAGGTAGAAGACCTTAAAGCAGTGAATCAGTGGCTTCAGAAAATTGCAGATAAGATCGGGGAATTGGAAAGCCAGTTAGCCAATACCGTTATAGAAAGGAATGAGCTTAAAAAAGCATTGGAATACTATAAAGATCCTCAGGAAAAATAGTTTAAAGTCGAAAAAAAGTATATAAATCAGGGATAATTACCCGTTTTTTAAAAATAATAAGGGAAAGAGTTGCAAACATCCGGGCAATTTTATATATTACTTCTCTAAAACTTATTGCATATGAACTTTCAAACATTGAACAAACAAAGGAAATTTGTATTAATTGCTGCTGTTGTCGGCATAATATCTTGTTTTCTCCCCTGGATTTCTATTAGTGTACTTGGATATAGTACCAGTGTAAATGGCATGCATAGCTGGGGTTTACTTTCTTTTATTGCGTTTATCGGCGCAGGGGTTGCAGCTTTTCTTGGAGATCAAACAAAAACAATGGCCCAAACTTATTGGTTTGTTGCATTGGCCTGCGGAGCCCTTTCTGTAAT
>JAYVUE010000023.1:0-4054 GCA_043788195.1 Chitinophagaceae bacterium | reverse complement strand
AAATAATAATCCGGTTCATCTTTGGCAATTGAATAAGAAGGAACCGTTTTCCATCCTGCGGTTGGTACCATACTCATGCTTTCAGTTCCTCCTGCAATTATACATTCTGCCATACCTGTTCTTATTTTAGCAGTTGCCATTGCTATACTTTCCAGCCCGCTGGCACAATAACGGTTAATAGTAATTCCCGGGGCATGAAAACCCACCGCCTTTGCAGCAATGATCCTTCCCACCTGTAAACCCTGCTCAGCCTCTGGCACAGCGTTACCTACAATTACATCATCAACCCTTTTTACATCCAATTGGGGTACACTTGCCAATAATCCCTTGATTACATTGATGGCTAAATCATCTGGCCTGGTGAAACGAAAACCACCTCTTTTACTTTTAGCTATTGCGGTTCTGTATCCAGCTACTATATATGCTTCCTGCATAATAAAAATTTCATGGTTCATGGCTCATAGTTCATAGTTAAAGGCAAGATCTCGTTCGCAATGAACTATGAACCATTTGCCATTAACCAGAAAGGTTGTTTATGCAACTTTCTTTACCAAAGTTATCATTTCCCCCCGAAAAGCCAAAACAGAAAACTAAATTATCTTCGCAGCATTCATATGTACAGAATCGTCCGTAATATTTTGTTTTTGTTTGACCCCGAGTGGGTACATTATTTTTCGATGAATGTTTTGAGGATGCTCTGCAAAATTGGTTTCATTAAAAGGATCATTACCCGTTTTTATAAACCGAAAGGAAATAATCAATTTTCAATCTTCAATCTTCAATTTTCAAATAAGGTTGGACTTGGTGCCGGGTTTGATAAAAATGCAAAATATTTGAATGAGCTGGAAGCACTGGGCTTTGGTTTTGTTGAAATTGGCACCGTTACTCCCCTGCCTCAAGCTGGTAATGATAAACCAAGATTATTTCGTTTACCAAAAGACAAAGCGCTCATCAACCGAATGGGTTTTAATAATCATGGTGCTGCTGCAATTGCAAAAAGATTATCGAAATGGAAAGACTGCCAACTGCTAACTGCCAACTGCCAACTGGTCATCGGTGGCAACATCGGCAAAAACAAACTTACCCCCAATGAAGATGCCTGGAAGGATTATGAAATTTGTTTTACCGCATTACATGATTACGTTGATTATTTTGTGGTGAATGTCAGTAGTCCTAATACACCCGGGTTAAGGGAATTGCAGGAGAAAGATGCGCTTAGAAAAATATTCAGTCAATTAAGAATTAAGAGTGAAGAGTTTAGAGTTAAAAAACCAATACTCCTAAAAATAGCTCCGGATCTGACTCCCGAACAATTGGATGATGTGATCGCTCTTGCACTTGAAATAAAATTAGACGGACTGGTTGCTACAAATACTACAACGAGCCGTGAAAAACTGCAAACCACAAACCACAAACTACAAACAATAGGTTCGGGTGGCTTAAGTGGCCAACCCCTAAAACATAGAAGCGCAGAAATAATAAAATACATTTATCAAAAAACAAATGGACAAATCCCTATTATTGCAAGCGGAGGCATTTTTACAGCTGTAGATGCGAAAGAAAAATTAGCTGCAGGGGCATCGTTGTTACAAGTATGGACAGGATTCATTTATGAAGGGCCAGGGATAGTGAAAAGAATTTGTGAAGGGATAGACAATTAGCAATAGACAATGGGAAATAGGCAAAAAGTGGGAGGTTTTGAGTTGATAATAGTATCCGGTTTAAAGTACCAGTTCTAAAAAAATATTCAATAATCAATATTCAATAATCAATATTCAATAATCAATGGAGCATTTATTTACCAGCGAAAGTTTGATCAGTTTCATTATTTTGGTGATACTGGAAATAGTATTGGGAATAGACAATGTGATCTTTGTTAGTATCATCATTAACAGGTTACCTGAAAAGGAGGAGAAAAAAGCAAGGCGTTTCTGGATGATAACAGGAATTATAGTACGTAGTTTATTGCTGTTTGGGCTAAGTTGGTTACTTGCCCAAAAAGGAAAACCCCTGTTTGAGATTTTCGGTAAAGGATTTGATCTGGCCAGCCTGGTAATGCTCGCCGGAGGTGTTTTTTTAATTTATAAATCGGTTAAAGAAATTCATGGCAAACTCGAAGGAGAAGACCCCAATGATATATCGAAAAATAAAAAGCAAATAAGCCTCGGGCAGGCATTGACACAAATAATAGTTATTGATGCGGTATTTTCTTTCGATAGCATTATCACCGCAGGGGGTACTGCAAAATATGTTGAGATCATGATTGTAGCCGTTATTATTGCAATGATCGCAATGTTTCTTTTCAGTCCTAAAATTTCATCCTTCATTCATAAACATCCCACTTTAAAAATGCTGGCCCTGTCATTTTTAGTAATGATCGGCTTAAGTCTTATTATTGAAGGTTGGGATGCAGAATCGGCACATCAATTACACCTGAAAAATTATATTTATTTTGGAATGGCATTTTCTTTTGCGGTTGAATTACTTAACCTGGCAATGATGAGAAGGCAGAAAAACCGTAGAGTGGTAAAATTAAATGAACCGTTATTGGAAGAAGATGAAGAAGACATAAAATCAGACCAGTCGAAGTAAAATGGCAGCCACCACGCCTGCAGTTTCTGTTCTTAATCTTGTATTTCCCAATGAAACCGGGATAAAATGATGCTGAATGGCGAGATCAGTTTCTTCTTTTGTAAAATCGCCTTCGGGGCCAATAAGAATTACTTTGGTTGATAATGATTCCTTATTCAGATCTGCCAGGTTTCTTTTTTCACCATCCCTACAATGGGCAATAAATTTTTGTTCATACTCTTCCAACTTTGGCAAAGTTTTAGAACTTTGCCAAAGTTTATCATACTGAACAGGCTCATATAAAACCGGTAACCAACACTGCTGGCTTTGCAACATGGCGCTTATTAAAATGGTATTCATCCTATCGTATCGAAAATTTTGTTTTTCCGTTCTCTCACAAATCAACGGGATGATTGTTGTTACACCTATTTCAGTTGCTTTTTCTAAAAACCATTCAAAGCGGGTATTGTTCTTTATTAACGAGATAGCAATAGTGATGTTTGTGTTATGCGATTTACAGTTTGTGGTTTCTACAATTCGTACAGTACATTTCTTCCTATTACCGTCTGTTATTTCTGTCGTAATCTTTTTTCCTTTGCCATCTGTTAATTGCAATTGCTCACCCACCTTCATACGCAATACCTGTACAATATGTTTGCTGGTATCTTCATCCAATACAACATCAGATATTGACAAATTCATATCTTCTTTATAAAAAAACGGAAGTGCCATAACTAAATTTTACTTCTTTGATTTATTGTATCAGGGTTTTGTTTGGCAAAAACCACTCCGGTAATGATTACAACTTCACCGTAAATTTTAAATATGATGAGATAGGGGAAATGTTTTAAAACTAATCTCCTGAAAGGTTTCTGGTAGTATGTAAAGTAAGCAGGATTTTTTTTTATTTCCTCTAAGGATTGGAAAATCTCATTGTAAAACCGCTCAGCTAATTCTTCAGAAATTTTTTGATAATAATAAACACCCTCTATGATATCCTGCTTAGCTGCAATAGTAATTTCTAAACTAAGCTTCATAACCAAACTTATTCTTCATTTCTGTTTTAAATTCTTCCAATGTACTTGTTTTCATTTCACCGCTTTGATATTGTCTATCCCTTTCCTGCAACATATTCATTTGCTCATCAGTAAGTTCATAATCCGCAGCCTCGTTACCGGCATTTTCTAACAGTGTATATACTGCTTCTAGTATTTTATCATCATTAATAGCTTCAATACGTTCATGAAGTGCCGCCTTAATAGTAGTGCTATTCATAAAAAAATGTTTACATAAAGTTAACCCTTTTTTTAACGCATTTTAAATAGAAAAATTGCCAACTAAAATGGTGCATCCTCATCAAACTCCCCCTCATTCATCTTACTTCCTTTTTGAATATACAGTTTGGCACCATCACCATCATCTGTCTTCACCGGTTTCCAGTTACCGCCTGGCGAACCCGATGCAAAATCACTTCCTCCTTCTT
>JAYVUE010000022.1:0-12320 GCA_043788195.1 Chitinophagaceae bacterium | reverse complement strand
AAGATAATTGGGGCTGCCATGAAAGTTCATTCGGCGCTGGGAAATGGATTTCAGGAAGTGATTTATCAACGTGCATTGGAAATAGAGTTTACTAAATGGAAGTTGAATTTTGTAAAAGAATTTTCAATGCCAATATTTTATAATGCAGTTCAGATTGGGGAAAGACGGGTTGATTTTTTTGTTGAAGGATTAATTTGTGTTGAATTAAAAGTGTTAGAGATTCTTGAAAAGATACATTCCGCCCAGGCAAGAAATTACCTGGAAGCTTATAATGTTGAAATAGGAATACTTGTAAATTTTGGAAACATTTCTTTAGAGTTTAAGAGACTTGAGAATCCTAAATACGATCCAAACCTAACATCCCATAAATCCATTTAATCCTTCTAAATCCGCGTTCAGACAAACAATGAAAAAAATAAACATACAAACCACTTTCAAAAAATTGCTCGCCGATGTTTACACTCCGGTAGGCATTTACCTTCGCCTGCGTGACAGGTTCAGGGATACGATATTATTGGAAAGTACCGACTTTCATACAAATGAAAACAGTTATTCTTTTATTGGTGTCAATGCTATAGCGGGCATTGAAATAACAACATCATCTGCAATAGAATTTAAATTGCCCGGGCAAAACGCGGAGAAAATAAAAATTACTGATCCGGCAACAGTGCCTCAACATCTTTGGGATTTTATGCAGCGATTTGAAATAAATGATCCTGTACAAAAACCAGTAAATATTGCACAGGGATTGTTTGGGTACTGTAGTTATGATGCCTTTCAGTTTTTTGATCCAATTAAACTATTGCCAAACAACAAACAAAAAACACCAACTAACCTACGTGGCCCTGCCTACAAGGCTCTGCAGGCGGGCAAATCAGCAGCCTCTTCAATACCGTTTATCCGTTACCGGCTGTATCAATACGTGATAATCATTAACCATTTTAAAGATGAATTATTTATCTGTGAAAATAAGATCAGCGGCATTGAGTCAGAAATAGAGGTCATCGAAAATCTGATAAGAAGTAAAGATGTTCCGGTCTTTCCTTTTAAAACAAATGGAGAAGAAAGTTCAAATCTTACTGATGAACAATATGTGACAATGGTAAAAGAAGGGATCAATTGCTGCCAAAGGGGAGATACATTCCAGATCGTATTGAGTCGTAAATTTGAACAGGGTTTTACCGGGGATGAATTCAATGTTTACAGGGCCTTGCGAAGTATTAACCCCAGCCCGTATTTATTTTATTTTGATTATGGCGATTACAAACTATTAGGTTCCTCACCTGAAAGCCAGTTGATTGTTGAAAATAATAAAGCTATTGTTCATCCCATTGCCGGAACTTTTATAAGAACCGGTAATGATGAGATGGATAAGGAACTGGCCATTAAACTAAAGAACGACACCAAGGAAAATGCAGAACACGTAATGTTAGTTGACCTTGCAAGAAATGACTTAAGCCGGATGTGCAGTGAAGTTGAAATAACACAATTCAAAAAAATAAATTATTACAGTCATGTTATTCACCTGGTAAGTGAAGTAACGGGAAAGGTTAGCCCGGGAACCAACCCGTTTATTTTAATGGCGACAACATTTCCGGCAGGAACTTTGAGTGGTGCCCCAAAGATCAGGGCTATGCAGCTGATCAATGAGTTTGAACCAACAAAAAGAGGGTATTATGGTGGAGCTATCGGTTTTATCGGATTTGACGGAACAGTTAACCACGCCATAATGATTAGAACATTTTTAAGTAGTGATAATACATTGGTTTACCAGGCTGGAGCCGGCATTGTTGCAGTAAGCGATCCGGAAAGTGAATTACAGGAAGTGAATAATAAATTAAATGCGTTAAAACAGGCTATTGAATTAGCAAAAAATATTTAGTATTGGTTGATAGTTCATGGTAGATGGTTCATAGAAGAACTGCAACCATGAACCATCTACCCTGAATCATTAACCATGCACCAACTACCATGAAAATATTAGTTTTTGATAATTACGATTCATTCACCTACAACCTTGTTCACATGGTTGAAAAAATTACGCATGAAAAGGTTGATGTATTTCGTAATGACCAGATCGCATTGGAAAAAGTAGCGGCGTATGATAAAATAATTTTATCACCCGGACCCGGTATTCCTGAAGAAGCTGGTTTATTATTGGAGCTTGTAAAAGAATATGCCCCTGTTAAATCCATACTGGGTGTATGTTTGGGGCACCAGGCTATTGCAGAAGCATTTGGTGGAAAGCTGATCAATCTGGATACTGTTTTTCATGGTGTTGCTACACCTATCAGGGTGAGCCACCCTCAAGGGGTGACCCACCCTTTATACAATGGGCTTCCCGAAGAAATTATAGTTGGCCGTTATCATAGCTGGATCGTAAGTAATGACAATTTTCCTGAGGTGTTGGAAGTAACTGCAAGAGATGAAAATGGTTATATCATGGCACTGCAACATAAAACATTTGATGTACAGGGTGTTCAGTTTCATCCCGAGAGTGTGTTGACACCAGATGGGGAGAGGATAATGAGGAATTGGTTGAATGTCTGAACCACGATTTTAAACTGATTAACTGATACAACTGATTTATTATGGAGTATAAGTACAGTGATATAACAGAAAAGGTTTTAAGAGCAGCAATGAATGTGCATTCAACTCTTGGGAATGGATTTCAGGAGGTAATTTATCAAAGGGCATTGGAGATCGAATTCAGGTTATTGGGAATTGAATTCGGCAGGGAAGTGAGCATCCCGGTTTTCTATAAAGGGGAATTGATAGGAGAAAGAAGGGTTGATTTTTTAATTGAAGGCAAGATCTGTGTTGAGTTAAAGGCTCTTGTTCAATTAGAAAATGTTCATTTGGCACAAGGCAAAAATTATCTTGAAGCATTTAACATGGAAGTGGGGCTTTTAATGAACTTTGGAGCAAACAGTCTTGAGTGGAAAAGGCTTTATAATAATAAGTATAAACTAGGGATTAAATGATCAGAAAAATCAGTTTAATCGTATAAAATCGAGATTCCGACAATGAAAAAGATATTAAATTATTTATTCGAACATAAAAGCCTTTCAAGGGAAAAGGCCAAAGAAGTATTGAACAATATTTCAAAAAACAGGTATAGTGATACTGAGATTGCAGCTTTCATTACAGTGTACCTTATGCGCAGTATAACTATTGATGAATTACAGGGATTTCGTGATGCATTGATGGAATTGTGTGTGCCTGTTGACCTGAATGGAAATGAGGTAATTGATATTGTTGGTACCGGTGGCGATGGAAAAAATACTTTCAATATTTCTACACTAAGTTGCTTTATCGTTGCAGGTACGGGGAATAAAGTGGCTAAACATGGTAATTATGGCGCCACTTCAATTAGTGGCTCCAGCAATGTAATGGAGCAGTTGGGATACAGGTTTAAAACCAATAGCGATTCATTAAAAAAAGAATTGGAAGAAGCAAATATCTGTTTTTTACACGCCCCATTATTTCATCCTGCTTTAAAAATAGTAGCACCTATTCGTAAAAATTTAGGTGTTAGAACCTTATTTAATATGCTGGGCCCTCTCGTAAATCCGGCTCACCCAAAATATCAGTTGATTGGCGTTTTTAATTTAGAAATGGCAAGGATATATAATTATTTATTACAGCAGGGTAAAAGTACATTCACCATCATTCATGGTTTAGATGGATATGATGAAATTTCTTTAACAGGTGATACAAAAGTGATCAATAATGCAGGAGAAAAAATATTCAGTGCATTGGAATTGGGTAAACGTAATGTAAGTCCAATGGATATTTATGGTGGTAATTCTGTAGAAGAGGCAGCAAAAATATTTATGACCATCTTAAAGGGTGAAGGAACATGGGCACAAAATGCGGTAGTACTGGCCAATGCGGCCATGGCATTGCATTGTACAGGCAAGCATAACAATTACGATGAGTGTTACCAGCTGGCAATACAAAGTCTGGAGAGTGGCAGGGCCCATCAATCTTTACAAAAATTAATGAGTGCGATATAATGAATATTTTAGATAAAATAATTGAGCAAAAAAAAATTGAAATAGTAAAAGCTAAAGAACTTATTTCTGTAGAGCAATTAAAACAAAATAAATTGTTTGACAGGAGAACAATTTCATTAAAAGAATTTTTATTGGATAAAACAAAGACCGGAATAATTGCAGAGTTTAAGCGCCGATCTCCATCTAAAGGAATTATTAATGATACGGCGGATGTGACAGCAGTAACAAAAGAATATACATTGAACGGGGCAAGTTGTTTATCAATATTAACGGATGAGCATTTTTTTGGTGGCAGCAACCAGGATCTGATCACTGCAAGAATAAATGATATTCCCATTTTGAGAAAGGATTTTATTATAGATGAATACCAGTTGGTAGAAGCAAAAGCCATTGGAGCAGATGTTATATTGCTGATTGCTGCATGTTTGTCAGTAAATCGTTTAAAAGAATTAGCTTCCTTTGCCAGGCAATTAAAACTGGAAGTATTACTGGAAATTCATAATGAAGAAGAATTAGGGCATATTTGTGATGAAGTGGATATTGTGGGCGTAAATAACAGGGATCTTAAAACATTTAATGTAGATATTAACAGGAGTATTGAGTTAGGCAAACAAATTCCTGGCAATAAAATAAGGATAGCAGAAAGTGGGATAGATAGTGTCAACACAATAAAAATATTTGCATTAGCTGGCTTCAACGGATTTTTAATGGGCGAAAAATTTATGAAAGAAAAAGATCCGGGAAATGCATTCAGGGAATTTGTTGAAGGACTAAAGCCCTAAAAAAAAAAATTGACAGCCTAAAGGCTATGGCAATTGAGGTGGATTGTACGGGCTTATGAATTGAACGCCGTTTCTGAATTGCCCTGGCCTTCTGAATTGCCCTGGCCTTTAGGCCGGGGAGAAAAATAAAACATAACCGGGCTTTAGCCCATAACAGATAAAACAAACAACATGAATATTAAAGTATGTGGCATTACCCAATTGAAACAACTGCAGCAACTGGATGGATTGAATATTGATTTTGCAGGATTGATATTTCATAAAGATTCGCCAAGATATATGGGAGATAAGATCGATAAAGCGGTATTAAAAAATTCGGATTTTGATATTAAAAAAGTAGGGGTTTTTGTAAACCCTGAAATGATCGATGTACTGGATGCAATTGATGAGTATGGATTGGATGTAGTACAATTACATGGAAAAGAATCTGCAGAAATGTGTGAAGACCTTTCAGGTGAAGTAGAAGTAATTAAGGCTTTTAATGTTGATAATAATTCTTCCATTGATGAAATGATCGTTGAATATGATGCCGTTTGTGATTACTACTTGTTTGATACAGCCGGAAAAGAACCTGGTGGAAACGGTGAAAAATTTGATTGGAAAATATTAACTAAAGCAAAAATTGAAAAACCATTTTTTATCAGTGGTGGAATTAGTGTAGATGATATTACAGCTTTAAAGAAGTTTAAACATCCCGATTTTTTAGGAGTAGATATTAACAGCCGTTTTGAAAAAGAACCGGGAGTTAAAGATATGGCGCTGGTATTGCAATTTAAACAGGGATTAAAATAACAGTTTCATACCTGGTTGATGTTAAAAATAAATAAAAAATGAATTTTAACGTAAACGAACAAGGTTATTATGGAAATTTCGGAGGTGCCTTCATCCCCGAAATGTTATACCCTAATGTAAAACAGTTACAGGATAATTATTTGAAAATAATTTATGAAGATGGTTTTCAAAAGGAATTTCAACAACTACTTAGCGATTATGTGGGGAGGCCAACACCACTTTTTTTAGCTGAACGATTGAGTAAAAAATATGGGGCTACAATATTTTTAAAGAGAGAAGATCTTTGTCATACCGGCGCACATAAAATAAATAATACCATCGGGCAGATTTTACTGGCACAACGTTTAGGCAAAACGAGGATCATTGCAGAAACGGGTGCGGGCCAACATGGCGTTGCCACAGCAACTGTTTGTGCGCTAAAAGATCTTGAATGCATTGTGTACATGGGCGAAAAAGATATTGAGCGACAGGCACCCAACGTTGCAAGAATGAAAATGCTGGGTGCAACTGTAGTGCCGGCGATCAGCGGCAGTAAAACACTAAAAGATGCAACCAATGAAGCGATAAGGGATTGGATCAATAATTCTACTGATACGCATTATATTATTGGAAGCGTAGTAGGGCCACATCCTTATCCCGACATGGTGGCCAGGTTTCAAAGCGTGATCAGTGCTGAAATAAAAAAACAACTTTTACAAAAAACAGGGAATGAATTACCCACTCATGTAATTGCGTGTGTGGGTGGGGGTAGTAATGCGGCAGGGGCTTTTTATCATTTTCTGGGTGAAGAAAAAGTAAAACTGATCGCTGTGGAAGCTGCAGGTTGTGGATTGGATAGTGGCAGATCTGCAGCCACTACACAATTAGGTAAGCCCGGCATCCTGCATGGCAGCAAAAGTTTATTGATGCAAACAGCAGATGGCCAGGTTACTGAACCACATAGCATTTCAGCGGGATTGGATTATCCGGGCATTGGCCCTTTACACGCTCACTTGTATGAAAGTGGCAGAGCCATATTCATGAGTGCAACAGATGATGAGGCATTGAAGGCTGCTTTTGAACTGAGTAAAACAGAGGGTATTATTCCGGCTTTGGAAACAGCACATGCTTTATTTATATTGAACAAAATTGAATTTAAAAAAGAAGATGTGGTGGTAATTTGTTTAAGCGGGAGAGGAGATAAGGACCTTGATACATATATGAAACATATTTAGCCCCCTAAATCCTCCGCTAGCTAGCGGAGGACTTGGAAGAGAATGCGAATTTGAAATGCTTTTTTTTAAAAAAATATTATAAAGTTTATGAAATACATCAGTTTAATAGCAATCATAGTATTGCTTGCATCATGCAGTGATTCATTTATTAATCATGAATTAAACGCAGAGCGTATTGGGGATTGTACAGAGCAACGTAATGCTGTTAAAATGATGTCCAATATCAATGGCGAACGATATGAATTTGAATATTGCCTTGAAGAAAATTATTCCGGAAAGGATTACAAAGTAGAAAGAAAAGGGGACAGCCTGATACTAAGTTTTCCTGTAGCAACAAAAAAAACAACCATGTATAAACTGACACTGGATATTAATGCCAAGCCAACCTATCATCATATTTTATTGGGAGATAAATTGATAGAGGTCTCACTTATTGAAAGATAAGATATGCGAAAAATAGAAAAATTATTTAATACAAAGAGGAATAACATTTTAAACGTCTATTGCACTGCAGGCTACCCTGCATTGAATTCAACCATAACGGTAATACAGGCCTTGCAAAAAAACGGAGCTGATATTATTGAAATAGGCATGCCTTACAGCGACCCACTGGCCGATGGCCCCGTCATTCAGCAAAGTAATATGCAGGCTTTGGAAAATGGGATGACGATAAAAATACTTTATGATCAATTGCAGGATCTTCGCAAAAACACCTCTTTCGGAGGGGTTGGGGAGGCTCTTCCTGTTATTTTAATGGGTTATATGAATCCTGTTTTACAATACGGGATCGGAAAATTTTGTGCCGATGCCGAGGCTGTAGGTATTGACGGTATCATTTTGCCTGATCTGCCCATTTATGAATTTGAAACACAATACAAACAACTTTTTGAAAAACATCATCTTGATTTTATTTTTTTAGTAACACCCGAAACTACTGAAGAAAGGATCAGAAAGATCGATGATATTAGCAGTGGTTTTATTTATGCAGTGTCTTCTTCTTCAACAACGGGCAATACGGGAAACTACCCTACCGAAAAACAAACAGCTTATTTTAAAAAATTGCAGGCTATGCAACTAAAAAATCCGGTGCTGGTTGGTTTTGGCATTAAAGACAAAGAAAGTTTTATCGCTGCATCCGAATATACAAACGGAGCAATTATCGGCAGCGCCTATATAAATGCTTTGAAAAATACAGGGGATATTGCCCTAACTACTAAAGATTTCTTAAATGGCATACTCAACTAATACCATTTGCTAAAAACAAAGTAAATTGCAGACTCAAAACAGGATAATATGAAACGATCTCTTTTCTTAATAGTGTTTTTACCGGTATTGGCTTATACACAGGTTTCACCAAAATCTAAGCGGGTGTCTAAGACAACTGAAAATACAAATCAAGCTGAGGGCTTCGTTATCAATGGAGAAATTACCGGCTATCCGGAGGGTACGCAAGTGTCTTTATTAAATGGGCAGACCGGAGTATCAGAATCAGAAACCACTTTAAAAGCAAATAAATTTTCGTTCAAGGGTAAGGTTGAGACAGTTGATTTTAAGATCATAATATTCAATATGCAACAACCTTTTATCACTCTTTTTCTTGATAACAGTAAACTGAAAATTACCGGCACAAAAGATCATATCGAAAAAGCTCTTGTCACGGGTTCAAAATCCAATACTGACTTTACTGTTTTTAATAATTTACTGGAGCCCTATGCTAAAGTATTTAATAATTCAGAAAATGATTCTGTTTTAGTAAATAAAGCAATTAATCTTACAGAACAATTTGCTAAAACCCACACTAAATCACAGGTTACGCCACTGGCAATTCTTCGCTTCAACCAAATAGCTGACGATATTTTAAGGGCTTCAAAATTATATGAAGCAATGGCTCCTGAAATTAAGGCATCCCCGATGGGAAGATATGTAGCAAAACAAATAAATGATGAAAAGCAAAATTACGGAGCATTCCTGGGTGAATTTTCCCAGGCCGATACTTTAGGCAATATGATCAGCCTTTCTTCATTTCGTGGAAAATACCTTTTAATTGATTTCTGGGCAAGCTGGTGTGGGCCTTGTCGCCAGGAAAATCCAAATTTGGTGCTTGCATTTAATAAGTATAAAAATAAAAATTTTACCATCCTTGGCGTTTCATTAGATAAAGCCAAACCCGCCTGGGTAGACGCTATTGCCATGGATAACCTTACGTGGACGCATGTTAGTGATCTGCAGGGATGGGGCAATGCTGTTGCGCTTCAATTCCAGATCTTAAATATTCCACAAAACTATTTACTTGACCCTGAAGGAAAAGTTATCGGAAAAAACTTAAGAGGTCCCGCTTTGGAAAGAAGGTTGGCAAGGGTATTAAGATAATACATTTATAGTTTGCCCTCAAGGCCCTGGGGTAGTATTTTGTTTGTGGTTACTGGCATTTGTGCTGAGCCGAAGTAATCTTGGCAAAATAGTTGCAGCTTGTCCCGTCAGCAGGCGGGGTTACTCTCTTGTACAATAACTCATCATTCAACTTTTATTGTAGCGTAAATGTCTGAACCATGATCTATCTGATTAAATGATTACCCTGATTTAAGAAAAAATCTTTTTAATCTACCCAAACCTGCCTCACGGTTGGCAGGTCAATGTTCAGACAACAACTAAGCCAATGCCAGTTGCCTTTTATACAACTGCACAGTATTCTCTAACCCCAAATATATAGCATCGCATATCAGAGCATGCCCAATAGATACTTCCAGTAATCCCGGAATATTTGCTGCAAAAAATTTAAGATTTTGCAGGTCAAGATCATGACCTGCATTAATTCCCAGGCCCATTTCATTAGCTTTAACTGCCGCTGCAATATAAGGTTCAATTGCCCGTTGCCTATTGCCAATTGTAAATTCGCTTGCATAGGCTTCAGTATATAATTCTATCCTGTCAGTACACGTTGCTTTGGCTCCTTCGATCATTTCAATAACAGGATCTACAAATATGGATACACGAATACCGGCATTTTTAAAAATACCGATCATTTCTTTCAGGTATTCTTTATTTACAATTGTATTCCATCCCTGGTTGGATGTTAACTGGTGATGACCATCAGGAACCAGGGTCACCTGCGTTGGTTTGTTAGCCAATACCAGGTCAACAAAACTTTTTTCTGTACAATTTCCTTCAATATTAAATTCAGTGGTTACTAATTTTTTCAGCTCGTAAACATCGGCATAACGGATATGTCTTTCATCTGGCCTTGGATGAACAGTTATGCCATCGGCACCAAAACGTTCTATATCTGCTGCAGCTTTTAACAGATCAGGATTATTACCTCCGCGGCTATTGCGAAGTGTAGCCAGCTTATTTATATTAACAGAGAGTTTTGTCATGATCAGTTATACAAACACGAAAGGAATTATTATTTTTTGCAAAGTTACTGTTTGTATTTAATCCTTGTTTGTTGAATGTTATATCCTTATTAAATATTTTTTTTAAAAAAGTAAATCTCTTAAACTATTCTGGTTCTCAACTTCGCTCGAACCTTTGCATACAGCCCCTTCAACACTTCTACTTCGCTCAGTGCAAGCAGCTCAGCATCTGTAAAAAAGCCCCGAATCAAGAATGATCCAGGGCTGTATTTATTCACCTTTAAGAAAACTTAATTAATAACGGTAATGTTCTGCTTTAAACGGTCCTTCTTTTGCAATACCAAGATACGAACTTTGTTCTGAACTTAAAACATCTAAAACTACCCCGATCTTTGCCAAATGTAAACGGGCAACTTTTTCGTCCAGTACTTTAGGTAAAACATAAACCTTGTTCTCATATTTACCCGGGTTGCACCACAATTCAATTTGAGCAAGCGTTTGATTGGTAAAAGAGGCACTCATCACAAATGACGGGTGCCCGGTTGCACAACCTAAGTTAACCAAACGGCCTTCTGCCAGCACGATGATATCTTTTCCATCAATAGTGTACATATCTACCTGTGGCTTGATCGTATTTTTTGTATCACCATAATTAGCATTTAACCAGGCCATATCAATTTCAATATCAAAGTGGCCGATATTACAAACGATGGCTTTATCTTTCATTAATTTAAAATGCTTTTCAGTGATCAGGTCGCGGCAACCCGATGCAGTAACAATGATATCGGCTTCTTTCACTGCCTCGATCATTGGTTTTACTTCAAAGCCATCCATTGCAGCCTGTAACGCACAGATAGGATCTATCTCGGTTACCATTACACGACAACCTGCTCCTTTTAAAGATGCAGCCGAACCTTTTCCAACATCACCATAACTTCCCACAACAGCTACTTTACCGGCCATCATTATATCAGTGGCTCTGCGTATAGCATCTACCAAACTTTCTTTACAACCATATTTGTTATCAAATTTAGATTTGGTAACAGAATCATTTACATTGATAGCAGGAACAGGTAATGTACCGTTTTCCATTCTTTCATATAAACGATGAACGCCTGTTGTAGTTTCTTCGCTTAATCCTTTTATGTGATGAATTAATTCGGGGTATTTATCAAAAACGATATTTGTAAGGTCACCACCATCATCAAGGATCATATTCAATGGACGATCGGCGCCACCAAAAAATAAAGTTTGTTCGATACACCAATCAGCTTCCTGCTGGTTTTGTCCTTTCCAGGCAAACACACCAATTCCTGCAGCAGCAATGGCAGCAGCGGCCTGATCTTGTGTTGAAAATATATTACAAGAACTCCATTTTACTTCCGCACCTAATTCTATCAGGGTTTCTATTAGTACGGCAGTCTGAATAGTCATGTGCAAACAACCGGCAACCCTTGCACCTTTCAATGGTTTAGTTGCTCCGTATTCGGCTCTTAATGCCATCAGGCCGGGCATTTCAGCTTCGGCTAATTTTATTTCTTTACGACCCCACTCAGCAAGGCTCATATCTTTTACCTTGTTTTTAAGGCTGAAATCAATGGAAGGTTTTGTTACAGTTGACATATGTTTTTATTTTAAACACAAAGATAATAAAAAGTAAAATATTCTGTCATTTTACATAACTTTAGGACATAATCATTTTTTATTATCATATTACAGAATAAAAATACTGTTTACTATGGCTAAACCGCTAAAAAAAGAAAATATAACAAGCCCACAGGTAATACTCGATGCCAAAGACCTTGCTATTCTGCACCTATTACAAAAAAATGCAAGAATTACGGTTAAGGAAATTTCTGCGAAAATGCATTTAAGTACCACGCCGGTACATGAACGTATTAAGCGTATGGAATCATCAGGTGTTATAAAACAATACGCTACTTTACTTGACCATACCAAAGTTAATAAGGGATTGATGGTGATCTGTTATGTAAGCCTGAAAGAGCACAGTAAAAATGCAGGCAATAAATTCATAAAAACCATTCATGAATTAAATGAAGTGATCGAATGCTATAATATTTCGGGCGAGTTTGATTTTATGCTTAAAGTGGTTTGTGCAGATATGAATACTTACTACGATTTTCATGTAAACAAATTAAG
>JAYVUE010000021.1:0-3400 GCA_043788195.1 Chitinophagaceae bacterium | reverse complement strand
CCATTACTATACTGATACCCAATGCTACTTACGCAGTGAATGATGAGAACAGTACCTGGATAAATACAGCCGTAAGCGGCGTCACCGTCATCAATGATTTTGACCTGGAGGCCGATGGAATACTGTTCACCGGTTTCATAAATAATGGAGGTGTTGCAACAACTTCCGGAAGTATTACCGTAAGTGGGTTAGATGATAACGGAAGTCCGGTTGTCAATGCAGGCACATTAATCATTCTGGCTTCGGGAGGGTATACCTATACACCTGCCCTCGGGTTCACCGGTACCATGAGAGTACCTTATACCATAGCGGATAATAGTGCAAACCCCGCTTTAGATACCGCCTACCTGTCAATCACCGTAAGTCCATTACGGGCTGTGGGCAACAGCGTTATCGCCAATAATGACGAAAACATCACATACGGAGCTGCCGTAAATGGTAATGTAAAAGATAACGACCGTGATCCGCAGGCAAATTCATTTACGGTAACCGCATTTAAATACGACTCCGATGGAGATGGGCTGGAAGATCTTAACGGAACCGTGGGTACTCCTGTATCCATTGGTGGTTTAACTACAACCGGCAAAGGCGTTACCAACGCCGGTACACTGGTGATCAACAGCACCGGAACCTATACATATACACCGGCACCCGATTTCCATGGAACTGTTAGCATCAGGTATACGATCTGTGATAATGTAAGTCCGATCCCGGCCTGTGCTACCGCCGAATTGCATATTGATGTGCTGACTAACGGTAACGGTGCGGCCAATGATCCGCCATTCGGCGGAGATGATTTCGGATATACCGCCATGAATGTGCCGGTGAACGGAAATTATACTAATAATGATTACGAACCCAACAGCAACCCGATGAGCATGGCGGGTTTTACCATCAATACCGGTGGACCGCATACCCTCATCCAAACCCTGGCAACCACCCGGGGTGGTACCGTGGAATTCTATGCCGATGGTAGCTACACCTATAACCCGCCGTTCAATTATACGGGCCCCGACCTGGTAACTTATTCGCTTTGTGATGTTACAGCCATCGCACCACAACCACTTTGTGCCGGGGTGTCATTGCACCTGCTGGTTACAATTGGTACCGTGCTGCCGGTTGACCTGCTTAAGTTTACGGGAAAAAGGGCAGGGAAGGATAATTTTTTACAGTGGGCTACTGCACAGGAGATCAATAGTGATCATTTTGAATTGGAGAACTGGACCGATAACTCTACTGTTTCAAAAATTGCAACAATAGCTGCCAAAGGTTACAGCTCAATACAGAGCAATTACAGTTATGTCCATCGTAGCCCTGCAGGAACAGTGAACTACTATCGCTTAAAAATGGTAGATAAAGACAACCGTTCGGTTTACTCTAATGTGGTAGCTATGAAAACTGATGGAACTGTAGTAGGGCTCAATACAGTTTATCCAAATCCATTCAGGGACAGGATCGATATTGCCGTGACCACCCAAAAAGCCGAAAAATTATCTATCCGGATCATTGATATAAATGGAAGAAATTTAAGGGAACTTGAGGTCAATGCCATTAAAGGGCTAAACCAGTTCAGTATAAAGAACCTTGATAATTTGGCTTCAGCCACTTATTTTATATTTGTGCAGGGTGAGAATACTTTATTAAGGACAAAAATATTTAAAACAAATTAAACAATGTCTTTTTTAAATCTAAATAATACGTCTAAATACATAATAATCAAATATATAGAACTGAAAATAATTTAAGCGTTAATCATTACATATACAGGGAGGCTATCGAAATAAAAAAAATAAGATCTTTATTTCACGGTTATAATTGTGGGGTAAATGAATATTTTGTGTGGGTAATAATAATTGGCTATGATTTTCGTTTTATATAGTAATTCTACTACATAAACCTGGTAGAATATTGACAAATCGAATAAGCAGGTAAGTAAAATTGCTCAAAACATTCTTTTTGTTATTAATACAATATCCAACTGATGAAACCAAACTTTCACCACGAATGCATACTGCAGCCCCTAACTGCCATGGTATGTAATTTTTTTATACTATATTGTGAATATCACAATGTTCCTATGGGAAAAACAAGTTGTTTTCCTCATAAATCCATAAAAATTACCTTATATTGAAACCAAATTTTACTAATCCCCCCTCAAGGAAAAGGATTAAGATTTTCTTAGTAACATTGATGTTATCGGTGCTGATTAGTTCCACAGCTTTTGCTCAATTGGGAATCTATACATTTACCGGAGTGGGAGCCTGCCCGACCCAAAACCCGGCAGTTTCTGCACAGCCGGCCAATGCTGTATTCAGTAATTTTTCAAATACCAATGCAACCTGTGTTGCAGCCAATGATGTTTTTCAATTGCAGGGGTGGAATACGGGTGTTTCTATTGATCTTACTCAATATAATGAGTTTACTATTACGCCAAACAGCGGATATAATCTAACACTCACTAATTTAACTTTTACACAATTCACTAATCAGAATGGTGGAACATCCTGGGCAATCCGTTCAAGTATTGATGGTTATGCAACTGATATTGCCACAAACAACGCTCAAAATAATCCCACTTCACCAAGTATAACACTTCCTGCAGCCAATTTTACTAATGTAGGGACTGTAACTTTCAGGTTCTATTTGATTCATGCCAATAACCCCACTACATTATGGAGTGAGGATGATGTTACATTGAGTGGTACAGCTAATGCAATCCCTGCTGATCCGGGTAACCCTACTTCCAATTCACCACAATGCTCTATACCAGGTGTAACACTTACCAATAGTGGTAGTGCACCCCCAGGTGAGACCTGGTATTGGCAAACAACATCTAATGGTACCAGTATTGCTAATTCCGCTGCAACATATATTGTAAATACTTCCGGTACTTACTATATAAGATCACGGGATAATACAACGCTGGCCTGGAGTACGGGCGCAGGAAGCCTTGCTGTTACAATAACACCGGATGTAACAACACCTGTATTTACATCGGGTGCAACAACTATCCGTTGCCAGGGAGCAGGCACCATAACTTATACAGCAACTTCAACTAATAATACCGGATTAACTTATAGCCTTGATGCCGCCAGTATCACGGGTGGAAATACAATTAACGCAGCCACCGGTGATGTAACTTATGTTGCCGGATGGAGCGGAACAACGGTTATTACAGCCAGTGCAACAGGATGTAATGGCCCCAAGACTGCAACACATACGGTTACCATCACCAATACAATTGGTATTCCTGTTTTTGGATCGGGTGCCACCTCAACCCGTTGCCAGGGGGCAAGTACTGTTACCTATGCAGCCACATCAGCAGGTTCTACAGGTATGAGTTATGCATTGGATGCAGCCAGTATCACAGGTGGCAATACCATTAATGCCGCCACCGGTG
>JAYVUE010000020.1:0-6129 GCA_043788195.1 Chitinophagaceae bacterium | reverse complement strand
AAATTTTAACGCAATAATTACCCACTCTTTTATTGATCAAAAATATGACCCCAATGCAATGGGGATTTTATATAATAATAATCAAATTTCAGATTTGCTAAAATTGACCTATTCCATTTATAAACCAGGAAGCTGGTATAATAACATTACCATCAGTTCAAATTCAAATTATTCGCAAAGACATTTTCCCAGAAGTTATCAAAACTTCAACCAGAATTTTTACATATCAGCCTATTTGAAAAATCTTTGGAACATCAGCTTAAACCTTGAAGGCAGTCCCCTGGGTGGCAATGATTTTTATGAAGCCAGAGTCCCCGGCAGGATATACAGATCCCCTGCCTCCTATTCCGCCAACCTAACTATAAATACTAACCGTGCAAAAAAATATGCATTTAACACAAGTTTGGTTTATTACAGTGTTCCTTTTTTTAACGGATATGGAATTGACCTTTCATTTGATCAAAAATTAATGATAAGCAAAAAATTCAGGGTTGAACTAAGTATCAGTTACCTGCCAAGAAATAATAATGTTGGATATGCAACTACATTAAGCAGCATGGATTCAATAATATTCGGCAGAAGAAATATAAATACTGTAGAAAATATCCTTTCCTGTACCTATAATTTTTCTACAAAAATGAATATTACCCTGCGATTGAGACATTATTTATCTGCAGTCAGTTACCGGCAATACTATTTGCTGAACCAGGCAGGAAAAACAAAAGAGACTTATTACAATTCAAACAATAATATTGATTTCAATCTGTTTAATGTTGATTGTGTATATTCCTGGCGATTTGCTCCAGGCAGCCAACTTAGCATAGCCTGGAAGAATTCAATACAAACGAATGAGGATAAAATAGTTGATGGATATTTTAATAACTTAAACAACACCGTTAAATCACCACAGCAAAACAGCCTTTCAATTAAATTCCTATACTATATCGATTATTACAAATTATCTTCTGTTTTGCATAAGTTATAAGCCTTGTTTTTATTTCTACTTAATCATAGGTTTTGTCGTGTCCGAAGGGTCACTGTGTCATTAGAAGCAATAATTTCCTCTGAAGAATTTTCCGGTTGAGTGTCAGGCGGAGTATCTAAATGATCATCGTCTGTATTGTCTGCCATTTATTAATATTATTAGTTGGTCAAAGTATTAGAGTGTTCGCCAGCACAACGTCAGACTGTGAAAATACCTGCTTTTCCCAATAAATCATCCTTTAAAATCTCTGGTACGTTGTTTTTAAGATAAAGAAATCTGGAAAATTACAACTCAAACATCATCATTTCGCATAGCCATCACATGCCTCACACATGAGTATCATCATGGCTATTACATCAAATACACACCGATGTGACATGACAGTGTCATAACATTTTGGCAGTTTTGACTAAAATCTTTAAGAAAACCTTTTACTGTGGTGTGCTAAATCACCGTATGCTGGAGGGCAGAGTAATCGAAGGGACACATGAAAAACTGATTTCCAAGGAGCTGTTCTTAAAGGTTAATAATATCCATACGCATTCTTTTGGTTATGGTGTGCCTCACAAAAAAGAAGATAAGAATATTCCTTTGAAAGTTTTTGTCAAGTGCGGTGATTGCCGGGAACCCTTTACCGGATATATTGTAAAAGTAAAGGGTCTTTATTATTATAAATGCCGCACGACAGGCTGTAAGTGTAACCGCAGTGCTGATAAGATGCACAACCTTTTTACAAAATTGCTGGAAAATTACACTATTAAACCAGAAGGAATGGATCCTGTACAATTCCAGTTGGAATATCTGTATCAGCAGCAAAATAAAGAAAGTGTGGAGCAAGAACAGACACTTAAAAAATCACTTACTGAGGTCCAGAAGAACATTGACAACATCGAAGAAAGTTACTTCATTAAAAAAGAAATGTCCCGTGAAACCTATGATAAATTCCTTTTCAAATACCAGTCTGAAAAGAACAATATCCTAAAACAAATGGAATCTTACCTGGGGAAGATTTCGAACTTAGAAAATTACATTGCTAATGCATTGACACTATCCTCAAAACTATCTGTGGTATGGTCTTCCAGCCCCGTGGGAATTAAAGAAAAACTGCAAAAACTCATCTTCCCCGAAGGAATTTACTATAACCGGCAAAATGGGGCTTTTCGAACTGAAAAAGGGACAAACCATTCTTGTGAAGATTTGTCCCTTAAAGCGGAGAGAAAGGGATTCGAACCCCTGGACCTGTAACAGTCAACGGTTTTCAAGACCGCCGCATTAGACCACTCTGCCATCTCTCCGCGGCAAAAATACGGTTACAAAGTTTTCAATCCAAACTTATTTGCATAGCTAAAATATAATAAATCATAGCTTTTATAATGGTATAAATAAAATTGCTTAACTTAACACAAAACAACAACATGCTTACAGTTAGTAATATCCTGAGGAACAAAAACAATAATATATTCTCTGTTGAACCAGGCATTACTGTATATGAGGCTGTTAAAGTAATGGGAGAAAAAAATATTGGCGCTTTGCTTGTAATGCAAGAAGATAAATTGAAAGGCATTCTTTCTGAAAGGGATTATGCCCGTAAAATAGTGCTGAAAAACAGGCAATCAAGGGATACATTGGTTAGCGAGATCATGACAGAAAAAGTAATAACAGTAACTTCAACTGATTCAATAGAACATTGTATGGCCACGATGAGCGAGAATAAAATAAGGCACCTGCCCGTTACCGATAATGGAAAAGTAACCGGCATTATTTCTATCGGGGATGTGGTTACTGCTATTATTCAAATGCAACAGGAAACCATCAATCACCTGCAAAATTATATTTCGCAGTAACCATTTATTCATTCTCTGCTTTTTCTTTTACCACTACCAGGTCAAGTATAGAAACAGTGATTGGAACAGCACCAACCTGTATAACTGCTTTTTTACCCCGTAACATTTTTACAATCCCAACCTGGCGGTTTTGTTTCATTTTTACTTTTGCACCCAATTTAATAACCTCTCCTGTTTCAATAAATTTATCGTTAATTTTTTTTTGCTGTTTTTCGTTTACCAGCTTTTCTTTTTGATTAAATAATAAAGCATGGATCATTTTTACCACTTTATCTTTATCATCAGCCTTCCGCCATTCAATAACCATTGCCTTTAAACGTCGTTCCATATCTTTCAGGTAAACCAGTTTATCAGCTGATATTTTATTTTGCAATTGCAGTTTTTCTATTTCCTGATCATGCTTTTCCTTATCAATCACACGATTCATTTCATTTTTTAAGAGTTCATTTTCTTTCAGCAATTTTTTCAACAATCCTTTTTCTTTATCAATCTGCTGCAGATCCTGTTCGGTACGGTTCAGTAATTTATCAAGTGTAAAATGATCTTCGTCTACCAGTTGTCTTGCTTTTTCAATCAGCCTTTTATCCAACCCTATACGTTCGGCAATTGAAAAAGTGTAAGAACTTCCCGGTTTACCAATGATGAGTTTGTACAAAGGCAATAAATTCTTCTCATCGAACTGCATAGCACCGTTGATGATACCCGGTACTTTATTGGCCATTACTTTTAAATTAAGATAATGCGTGGTTACAATACCGAAACTGTGTTTATAAGCTAATTCTTCCATGATCACTTCTGCAAATGCCCCTCCCAAGTTAGGGTCACTGCCACTACCCAATTCATCAATGAAGAACAAAGTCTTACCATTTGCATTTTCCATAAAGTACTTCATGTTCATTAAATGAGAGGAGTAAGTACTTAATTCAAATTCCAAACTTTGTGTATCGCCGATATGGATCATGATCTGTTTAAAAATTCCCATTTCACTATCCTGTTCAACAGGCACCAATAAACCGCTTTGCATCATTAGTTGTAAAAGGCCAACGGTTTTTAAAGTAACGGTTTTACCACCGGCATTAGGTCCACTGATCACTAAAATACGTTGTTTTTGGTCTAATGTGATGTCTACCGGTATCGTAGGTTTTTTATTATTTTTATTATACAAAAAAAGTAATGGATGATATGCTTGCCTCAAATGCAGGTGGGCTTTATCGCTGATCATTGGGTGATTGCCATTTATTTCAATTGCAAATTTTGCTTTGGCTTTTATAAAATCAAATTCGCCGGCAATTTCAAAATAGTTATTTAAAAGAGAGCCATACACACTCAGTTGTTGAGTAAGTTGTTTTAAAATGCGGTAAACCTCCCTACTCTCTTCATGTTCCAAAGAAAAAATATCGTTATTTAATGATGTTGTTTCTTCAGGTTCTATAAAAGTTGTTTTGCGGCTATCACTTTCCCCGTGCAGAATACCTTTGATCATCCTTTTTTGTTCGGCAAATACTGCCAACACCCTGCGGCCGTTCATAAAACTTTCTTCTATATCAGCCAGGTATCCTTGTTTATTTAGTTTACTTACTATCTTATCAAAGATCCTCCGTAGTTCGTTTCTCTTTCTGAACAAATTCATCCTGATCAACGCAAGTTCTTCACTTGCCTTATCTTTTACAACTCCTGTTTCATCTACTACCTCATCAATTAAAGTAATGATCATTTTCTCGTAATAACTGTTATTGATCACTTTTTCCAATGCAGGGCAGGCTAATCTTCGTTCTGAATCAAACCACCTGAAAATATTTTGTGTATTAGCTGCCAACTTCCGCATTTGTAAAAACTGTTCTTCTGATAAAACAGCACCGGGAATTGCCATAAGTTTTAGTTCCTTTTGCAAATTCAAAATAAAATCATTCGGAAAATACTGACCTGCCTGAAGGATCAACTTAAACTCGTTGCTTTGCTTCAGTTCATTTTCAATAAATCCCAATTTGGTATGTATCCTGAGTTCAGCTGCCTTTGACCTGGCATATTCGGTATGACAATACAAACCCAACAAGGTTTTTACCTTTTCGTATTCTAATTGTACTAAAGCTGATTCGGGGAAATATTTCATTGATATTTTTTGCTTGGTATTTGTTAAACTTAATTAAAGATAAATTGTTTCTACATCCAGTCTGATTACTTTTGCGTAATTATTTTCAAATAAAAGATGATCAAATCAATTTTTTTTCTAACCCTTGGTTTTTCTATATTGTCTTTTAATTTACATAAAGCAACTACTTCAAAAATAAAAAAAAGCATTATGAATACAACAGATACTGCCACTTTTGGTACTGGGTGTTTTTGGTGTACAGAAGCCATTTTTCAACAATTGGAAGGTGTTATTAAAGTAACAAGCGGGTATAGCGGAGGCAATGTGCCTAACCCTACTTACGAGCAAATATGCACTAAAACAACAGGACATGCAGAGTGCCTGAATATTGAATACGACCCTTTGAAAATAAGTTTTGATGAATTGCTGGAAGTGTTTTGGAAAACCCATGACCCCACCACACTTAACCGCCAAGGCGCTGATATAGGCACTCAATACCGTAGTGTTGTTTTTTATCATAATGAAGAACAAAAAACCAAAACAGAGAACTATAAAGTTGAATTAAATAAGAGCGGTGCATTTGAAAACCCCATAGTAACTACTTTGGAACCATTTGGTATTTTTTATCCTGCAGAAGCCTATCATCAGAATTATTATAACAACAATACCGGGCAAGGTTATTGCCAGTTTGTTATCAGGCCTAAGGTGGATAAATTTGAGAAAGTGTTTAAGAGTAAATTAAAAAAACACTAGGCATTTCGCTAAAAACAAATAAAAGAATATTTGCCGGAAAGGCGGCAAGACGGTAAGCATTGATTTAAATAACTCTTAATTTTTAACTCTAAACTCTTAATTCTTATCTCACACCGTCTTCCCGGCATCATATCTATTTTAAAATAAGTTCTACTGTTTTCTTTGCGTTGTATCTATCACCGGCCTCGGCTGGCCACGATGACAGGTAACACAACTAACTGCCTGTACAGGATCTGCTTTTATGACACCGTTGAATTGGAAATATTTTTTATTGATATCATTGGTCATCCGCATCATTTTCCGGGCAATTTCCTTTTCAGGTTTATCATCTTTTTCATATTTAAAGTCGAGCACTATATTTTTCACATGACAAAAGTCACAATCTACTCCTAAAGCATTCGAATAGTTTTGCATGATCTTATCCAGCTCTGGTTCAGAAATATTTTTTTGCAGTACTT
>JAYVUE010000019.1:0-3735 GCA_043788195.1 Chitinophagaceae bacterium | reverse complement strand
GGAATTGATAAAAGCTGATATGTCATTGTTATAAAAATTTCCTGATTTTGAAGCACTCATTGTCAATCCCATTAAACCGGTAACCACTAAAAGTATTCCGCTGAATATAAAACCAATCACACCTAATAACCTTGCCCACTTTGCAGCTGATAATAAATGATTTTGTACAATAGCATCTACCTGAAGATCGTTGCTTAAAAGATTTTCATTGTTGGTCATAAATGGATTTTTTTTAAATTAATAAGCCCTTGCAAAAATAACCCTTTGCATACTGGGCTTACCTGTTAAAATACATACACCATCTTCGGGTTTATTATTTAACGGAATACATCGTATGGTTGCTTTTGTTTTTTCTTTAATAGCTTCCTCCGTTTCGTTAGTACCATCCCAATGGGCTGAAACAAATCCTCCGGTACTATCCAGCAATTTTACAAAATCATCCCAGCTATCCACACTGTTGATATGTGCAGTTTGAAATGCAAGTGCCCTGTTGTAAATATTTTGCTGGATCTCGTCCAGCAATTTTACCAGGTTGCCGGTAAGGCCATCCATACTCAAACTGTTTTTTTCTTTTGTATCACGCCGGGCAACCTCCACTACATTATTTTCAATATCACGCAATCCCATGGCAATACGTACAGGCACACCTTTTAATTCGTACTCAGCAAATTTCCAACCCGGACGGCTGTTATCATTGTTATCATACTTAACCCTCACGCCTAACGCTTTAAGTTCAGTTATAAGTTCATTGGCTTTAGCATCTATGATGGGTTTGCTTTCATCACCTTTATAAACCGGCACTATTACTACCTGCACAGGCGCAATTTTTGGAGGCATTATCAATCCTTCATCATCACTATGCGCCATTATCAAGGCACCTATCAGCCTGGTGGATACGCCCCATGATGTGGCCCAGACATAATCCAGTTTATTATTTTTATCACTGAATTTTACATCAAAAGCTTTGGCAAAATTTTGTCCTAAAAAATGCGATGTGCCTGCCTGTAATGCCTTACCATCCTGCATCATGGCCTCAATGGTATAAGTTTCTTCTGCACCGGCAAAACGTTCATTGGGTGTTTTTGTACCTTTTATAACGGGTACGGCCATCCATTTTTCAACAAATTCGGCATATACTTCAAGCATTTTTTCTGACTCTTCAATGGCTTCTTCTTTTGTTGCATGTGCAGTATGTCCTTCCTGCCATAAAAATTCGGCAGTACGTAAAAATAAACGGGTCCGCATTTCCCAACGCACCACATTGGCCCACTGGTTAATTAAAATAGGAAGATCACGATAAGATTGTATCCAGCCTTTATAGGTATTCCAGATGATGGCTTCACTTGTTGGCCGCACAATTAATTCCTCTTCCAGTTTAGCTTCGGGATCTACCATTAGTTTGCCCTTATTATCAGGATCTGCTTTTAAACGATAATGCGTAACAATGGCGCATTCTTTTGCAAAGCCTTCAGCATTTTTTTCTTCGGCTTCAAATAAACTTTTAGGAACAAAAATGGGGAAGTAAGCATTTACATGCCCTGTATCCTTAAACATTTTATCTAACTGGTCACGCATGTTTTCCCATAACGCAAAACCATAGGGCTTAATGACCATACAGCCACGTACTGCCGAATGATCGGCCAATCCTCCCTTTATCACCAGGTCGTTGTACCATTGCGAATAGTCTTCTGCCCTTGTTGTTAATTCTTTTGCCATTTTTTATTTTTATTTAGCCCCTCTATCTCCCCAAAGGGGAGGAAAGGTGAAGATAGAATCAAAGATTATGTTTTATTTTTTGTAACAATCATTTATTTATTGATCACCTTCACTGGCAAAATTTACCCCCCTAAGCTTTCGGAGCACTCTTGTATAACTGATCTTTAAGCAGCACTTAGTATCCACTCCGATAAACTAAACTCCTAAACCTTCTAAAGTTCCTAAACTATCTCAACCTCAACAATCTCCTTTAGCACTTTATTAACAAAACTTAACTAAACTTTCCTGTCTTCTGGCAAAGCATTTGTGCAAAGATCAATAGCTGCTCAACTGCACAAAAATAGTAACTTCATTTTTAAACTGTTTTAAATAAACCAATATGCGAACCAAAATTCTACTATTAGCATTAACTGTAGCGGCTTTCAGCAGTTGCAGCACTACCAGCAAAAACACACAAACAACTGATGATGTTTATTATTCGCCGGTTAAACATATAGAAGAAAGGCCAAATAATACCCGTGAAAATGTAAGCGAAAACACAAGGCCGGATTATGAGATCAGTATGGGTATCTATGATCGCAGGTGGAGAGATTTTGACAATGATTATAATTATAATAAGAGCCCCTATCATTATTGTAACTGCAATTGTAATAATTACGGGTATTATTATAATCCCTCTTATCATCCATGGCCGGTTTATATGGCAAATTTTATTCCGGCTAATTCAACACCACGCAAAGTAAACCTAAATGCTTACAGAGGTTATCACAACATTTATTCAGGCAATCCAAAATCAGGTACCAGTGTCAACTGGGTGAAACCATCAAATGCTTATAATAACAGTAATACCAACGATGCAAGAAATGAATCACGCCAGATCATAACACCATCAGCCAATAATAATAACAATTCTAACAATAATAATACAAGAACCTATACACCTCCATCTAGTAATTCTAACAACAGTGGAAATTCTTCGGGCAGTAGTAATTCCAATAGTGTTCCCAGGCCAAAAAGGGGTGGATAATAATTCAGGAATAAATTTTAGCCAATAAAAATATCCTGATCTATATCCATTTTAAATAATTACTTTTTCATGAAAAAATATCTACTCGTTGTAAGCCTTATCACAGGCTCAGCCATTTACGCACAGGTACCCGAAGATGCTTTACGCTATTCTTTTTTTCCTCAAAATGGAACTGCACGCAACCAGGCCATTGGTGGTGCAATGGGCTCACTGGGCGGGGATATTACTGCCCCTTATGTAAATCCGGCCGGACTTGGTTTTTATAAAACAAAAGAAATTGTTTTCAGTGCTGGTTTTTTGTTCAATGAAAATAAAACCAATTACAGGGATAACAATTCAATAAAAACCAATACAGGTCTTACTGTTGGTACCGGTGGGTTGATCTTTGGTTTTAGCAGCACAAAAAAGCAGGGCATCAGCAATGCTATAAGTTTTACCCTTACACAAACCGCCAATTTTAATAACCATATTCAATACAAAGGATTAAATAATTACAGTTCATTCAGTGAACAGTTTGCAGAGGAATTTGCCAAAAGTGGTTATAGTATCAATGAAGTATTAACCACTAATTCGCCGCTCCCATTTACTTCTGCCCCTGCCCTGTTCACTTACCTTATTGATACTGTAAAAATTAATGGCGTTTACCAGGTAAAAGCAGCCCCCGAGTATATCCTTGATGCTGGCCAGGCACTGAGGCAGGAAATGGATCAAAGAACAAAGGGCGGGATACATGAATTGTCTATGTCATTTGCCCATAACAGAAAAGACAAATGGTTATATGGCCTCAGCATCAGTATCCCTTACATAAATTACAGTAACCTTACCAACTTTAAGGAATCAGATACCTCATCCAATACATCCAATTACTTTAATCATTTTGAATATACAGATGATTATAAAACAACGGGAAGTGGTTTTATCGCCCGGCTTGGTGTTATTTACCGTCCGGTTGATTACATACGGTTAGGCCTGGCCGTACATACACCTACCTG
>JAYVUE010000018.1:0-2990 GCA_043788195.1 Chitinophagaceae bacterium | reverse complement strand
ACATTGCCAATATCATTACAACTATTGAAGCGATTCGCCCGGTTCTAATTAAAGATTTATCCGCCATGTTGGGTTGAATACGCTGTGCGATATCAAAAGCAGCCAGGGTTCCTATACTGTTTAATGCAGCAGCAATATTGCTCATTAAAGCTGCCAGCAAGGCTGCGGATACAACCCCTTTTATACCGGTTGGTAACAGTGTATTTACCAGGTATGGAAATGTTTGATTCGCATCATTACCAATTTCATTTTTAAATATCGCATAACCAATGATGCCCGGCAATATGAGGATAAACACCGGGAATAATTTCAGGAATCCGGCAAACAATGGCCCGAGCTTTGCATCGTTCAGGGTGGCTGCTCCCAATACTCTTTGTACATGTGTTTGATCGCTGCACCAATACCATATGCCCAATACAGGGTACCCTAATAAACAGGCATACCAGGTTAAGCCCGAGGAGGAACCATTGGGAGATAATGCTTTGATGGATTCATTGGAATGTAGAATAATTAACTGGCCTGGCTTTAGAGCAGCTTTCAGTTCTTCGATGGAATGTATACCATGATCACCCAACGCATAAATAGCATATCCTGTTAATAAAATGGTGCCCGTGAATAATATTACGGTTTGTATTGACTCAGTTACAACAACCGCTTTCAATCCGCCCAATACAGTGTAGAGGGTTGTAATTAAAGAAATAATCGTAATTGACCAAACAACACTTATTCCAAAAAAGGTTTCAAAAACAACAGCACCTGCATAGAGGCTCATGCCGATATGGACAAACAAAGCGCCTATGATTCCAATAAATGCAAGAACCGACCTGGAGTCCTTACCATACCTCTTTTGTATAAACTCAGGCAATGTGGAAACTTTGGTTTTGAAATACATGGGTGCAAAAACAAGTGCCAGCAGAATAAGCGTAATGGTGGCAAGCCATTCAAAATTCCCCCATACCAACCCTTCGGTATAGCCACCGGCAGCCAATCCTATCAGGTGAATAGTTGAAATATTTGAAGCAAACAATGCTGCGCCAACAACACTCCATTTCAATCCCCGGTTTGCCAAAAAGAAACTTTCTGTGGTTTGGTTTTTTTTTCTGGCATACAGCAACCCAACCATCAAAATACCGACGATGTATACTACAATAATGATTAAATCCAAAGTTGGCAAATTAATATTCTTCATATAATGTATTTAATTTTTTAGTAAGGATATTTAATCGTTATAATGCCGGTAGAAGAATTACTTCATTTATTTCATTAAACAGCGCTTCAGGCAAAGCGCCTGCTTTCCAATCGCTGATAGTACTTTGTATCTGGTTTATATTTCTTGCGCCTATTACTACTCTTGTAGCTTCTTCAATGGAGAAAAGATACCGTTGTGCCAGTGTTGCAAGGGGCATATTATTTCTGGCTGCAATCTTATATACATGGATTGCATTTTGAATGTCGGTAGTGGAAATTTCTGCATATCCTGGATCTTCTTTCACAAACTGCTCATGTCGGTTACCCAACAGCGAAAAGTGTAAAGCTGAAGCAGCGTATACCAAAATGTGCTCCTTTTGGGTAACAGGCAAAATGTCTTTAAACGCTGAAAGGTTGCATGCGTCCATCTTGCAGAAAGTGGATATTACCTGGAAATACCGATTGCTTGCATAAGGCATAAAGCCCGGAGAAGGATTACCTCCAATGCCAAGCATATCCGTATAACCCTTGTCCTTCAGGGAAAGTAACGTATCCAGTATTTCTTCAATCCGGTCGATGGGTACCCATTGGGGCTCGTGTAAAAAAAGCAAATCAACTTTATCAAGCCCTAACAAATCAAGGCTTCTTTTTACACTATCTGTCATTCCTTGCCGGGAATAATCTAATTGGGCATCAAAGGCTGAGTCAGCTTTTTTCCTTCCAACTTTAGTACTTACAAACGGCTTCATACCTTTCCATTGTTGGAGGGCTTTACCCAAATATAATTCTGCATCGCTGTAGGAGGGGGCCGTATCAAATGAAGTGATATCGTTTTCCAATGCAAATAATATGCAATCAATGCTTTCCTGTTCAGCTACTTCCCCCCATACTCCACCTAAACCTGATGTTCCAAAAACCAACCTGCTGCCATGAGCAGGAAATTTACTCCTGTAGATATCTTCATAATAGGTTGGATAACTTTTCATATGAATTTAAAATTTATAAGTTGTAAAATTTTATCGCATTTAAGCCAAAAAATTTATCCTGTTCATTTTTTGAGAAATCTGAAAAATATTCATTCACTATCTCATACATTTTTTCGTAGGATGACGACAAAGTACATACAGGCCAATCTGAGCCATACATAATCCTGTCCGTTCCAAATAAATCTGTCACTGCAGTAAGGTAAGGTTTGAAATCATCATACTTCCAGTTTTGCCAATTTGCTTCAGTAGTTAAACCAGAGATCTTACAGTATACATTCGGATAAGCAGCAACTGCGCTTAATTGCTCTTTCCAGTCGTCCATTTGCCCGTTGCGGATTTCCGGCTTGGCAATATGGTCAATTACAAATGGTTGTTCAGGAAATTTTTTAATGAGTGCTAAAGTATTTGGAAGGTGGTAATGATATATGAGGATATCATAAGTATAATTAAAGCCGGACAATTCTTTGATACCATTTATAAATGCAGGCCGTAACATAAAATTGATATCGGTTTCATCATGAATTACATGGCGGAATCCCTTCATTATCTGAAACTGTTTGTAATAGGATAGCATTTCCCTTACATTTTCTGATTGAAGATCAACCCAACCAACCACTCCTTTAATAATATTGGAATTTGCAGCAAGACCTAAAATAAAATCATTCTCTTCCTCGGATTGGCTTGCCTGTACAGCAACACAACCATCCAGGCTGCAGGTTTTTAATAACGGTTCCAAATCATGTGGACCAAAATCTCTTTTCAATACAGCCATATCTTCATTCATCCAAACCTGTCGGTGAGGGCTGTAATTCCAAA
>JAYVUE010000017.1:0-14762 GCA_043788195.1 Chitinophagaceae bacterium | reverse complement strand
CATCCATCCGGCAACATTGTCCGTATAAATGAACCGGCATGATGATTTTTGTTTTAGGGGTAATGGCTTGTTCGATATTTTCCAGATCAATATTATAAGTGCTTTTATCGGGTTCAACAAAAACGGGTTTAGCACCAAGGTAGCTTACCGCCAAAGCTGTAGCGATATAAGTATTGGAAGGAACAATCACTTCATCGCCTTCTTTAACACCGGCGGCTTTTAAACAAAGAAATAATGCATCCAGCCCGTTACTTACACCAATAGCATGTTTTACCTGGCTAAAGCCAGCATATTCTTTTTCAAAAGTTGTTACATGTTGTCCGTTGATGTACCAATAACTGTCGTACACCTGTTCAATCGCAGTTAAAATTTCTGTTCTTATTTTTAAATGAACAGGGGCAAAAGAGTAAAAAGGAATTTTCAATATTTAATAGTTTACAAGAAAGTTTGCGATCAGTCCGGTGTAAATAATTTTTCTATGCTGGCATAGTTTCGGGTATCAACTTCATAAAACCTATGTGCATAGGCTTTTGCACCAAAACCTTCTTTCCATTCGAGCAGGCCAATATTTACCTGGCGTCCTTCGACCTCATTAATGATACCAAAATCAAAAGTGTTTTTATATGCAAAAGTTTCACTGATCAATTGATGAAACAACAGATCAATTGCACCGTTCTTCCTCCCCTCTTCACTGGCCGAAATATATTGTGCGTGTGCAACCAACGGCGTTTCAAATATGGTAGTCCCGGCCATGAGTTTACCATTATCTATTGCCTCAAACTGTCGTATGCAACCCGGATTTTGTTTGTATAACTGCTGCATCTCCTGTAAAGAGTGAACAGGGCTTACTCCAAACCGGCTTTGCAGGTTTGGAGTAAGTATCTCATTCCAAAATGCAGTAAAGTCTGTTGTTTCTTTTATTTCAATACCCGATTTCAATGCTTTTTTTATTGCCCTGCTTCTTCTTTCCTGGTAAACCAATTTTTCTTTTAGTTGAAGATTGATGGCATAGGCAATATCAACCCTGATTAGCTTAGCATCAGCGATAAACATTGCGTAATCAAGCTCGTCAGCTGAAACTGTATTGTAAAATACAGGAGGCTGTTTTAAAAATAATTTTTCAATATTATTTACAGAAAGGAATTTTAGAATAGCAGAAAAATACTTTAGTGTATTTACAGAATATGTATTTTTAGAAATGATCAGCCCACCGAAAGTTAACCCTCCATGAGAATAAATAATACTATTCTTTATGTTAGCCGGACAAATACCAACCAGGATATCATTTTCAAATACCAGCATGGAATGATCGGTAAAACGATCGCTATGATATTCCATAAAATTGCGGGAAAACATAAAGCAATCAGTTCTTGCCGATGCAAGAAAATCATTCCATAGTTCATTGTCGCCCGCCGAATATTTTTTTACTGTTATCATTTTTCTTTTAACCTGGCAACACCAAAGCCATTTATCCCGTTGTTATTACCATTATAAAAAAGATACCTTTCGCCTTTTACATCAATAACAGCAGGATAACAAACCATTTCTGCATCCCAACCTATATTGGAAACATCTATGCCAACTGTTTCATCTTTTCTTATCCAGTTAATCCCGTCAACAGATTCGGCATACCCGATGCGATACATTTTTTTAATGAATCGTATTGAATACCACATCTTAAACAGCCCGTCTTCAAAAATAACCCAGGGCCTGGCTACTGCAAATTCATCTTTTGTTTCATCAGGAGCCAGACAGGTGATGTCTTTCATTTCCCAATTGATTGCATCTGCTGATTCTGCATAACCGATCTTGTAATCTAAAAAAAGTTTCCCGTCTACCTCTATCCATCTGGTAGAGAACCAATGCCACATTTTATATATGCCGTTATGAAAGATAACTGAAGGGGCTCCCTGTGAAGTTGGCCTGAAATTATTTCGTGGCAGTATTGGAGCTTTACTGGTTTTTGTAAAATATTTTCCGTTATCTACCGATTCTGCAAGGCCGGCAAAAAGCATATAAGGTACACGTTCACAACGTTGAAAACCCACAGTAAACAGGTATAGTTTATTATCTTTTTGCAACGTGCAGCTTGGTACTACCCCACAATCATCGAATGTTCCCAATTCGCCAATATTGAGTACAGGTTCTTCACTTCGTCCTATTATCTGCGTAATGTTATCAGCAGCAAGATCGATATAACTAACACGGCAGAAAGTATTATCATCAGCAGAACCAAAAAATACTCGTACAATATTTTTTTTTTCAATATAGATCGGAGTTGGCAACATCCCATACTTAATGTTCCACCATCTATCGCCGGTTGGCTCCCAAATCCTACCTAATTTTTCCCAGATCATTCCGGTTCTATTTTAAATGCTTCGTAGCTCGATTTTATTTTCTTTGCAGGATTACCAACATATATTGAACCGGGCTCTGTATTTTTTACTACAACAGTACCATTGCCCGTAACTCCGTCTTCGCCAAATAATATACCATCATTAAAGGAAGAATTAACGCCCAGGAAAGAATTTTTACCTATCCTGCAAAACCCTGAGATAACAACATGCGATGAAATAAAACAATTATCCTCTATCACAGTCTGGTGACCTATATGATTACCACTCCATAAGATCACGTTATTGCCGATCTTTACTTTGTACTGGATAACATTTTCTTCAAAAATAAAAGTGTTCTCTCCGATCGCAACATTATGCCATACAAATGCATTTGAGTTTACATAGCTTGCAAAAGTATACCCGAACGCTTTACCCTTTTCATACATCATTGTTCTTACCCGGTTTAATTTTGTAAAGGATGCAGCGGCAAACATTTCATGATCAGCAGTTGGAAATTTTTGCAGTACTTCATCCAATGGTATTACAGGAATATTATTAAGTTCGGTTACAGTAAGGTAATCGCGGTCAACTGTAAAGGCAACCACCTCGTACACAGAATCCTGAATAAAGTAATCGGCGATCATCTCAGCAGTTTCCCCACTGCCGTAAATGACTATTTTTTTTTCTTTACTTTTCATTTTTATATTTTATAAAATTGGAGTATTCCCTGATGTAATCTGATTCAGCATATTCTGCTGATGCCAGTACCAGACAAATTGAACCCGATGAAAAATTATTTAGCTCTCTCCATATTCCCGGCATCAGCAATAAGCCTTTATCGGGCCGGTTAAGGGTAAAAGTTTTTTCACCCATACCATCTTTTAAAACGATATCAAAAGAACCTGAAGCGGCAACAATAAGTTGTAGTAATTCTTTATGTGCATGGCCACCCCTTTCTTCACCGCTGGGTATATCATACAGGTAGTAAATCCTGTTAATTACAAAGGGCACTTCAATATCTCCATTGATAGCGGTGATGCTTCCGTTATCCGAATTGATCTTGGGCAGATCAATAATGCTGCATTGATTGATTGAACTATTTTTCATGATCAGCCAGCAATTGTTTAAATTCTTCGTATGACCAAACATAGTCTTCTCTTGAAAATAACTGATCCGACACATGCAATGAAACTGCATTAGTAGAAAAATTCTCGAGGTGCCTCCATGTTAATGCAGGCAGGTACAACCCTGTATAACTTCTGTTAAGGGAGAATTTTTGCATATTGCCATCTGTATCTTTTATCACCACATCAAAACTTCCGCTCAGAGCGATGATCACTTCCTGTTGTATTGTATATGCGTGCCCGCCTCTTATTCCACCACCCGGTACACCGTATGTCCAGAATACCCTTTTGATATCAAAGGGAACATTCATTGCTTTTTGCAAAAAAGTAAGATTGCCCCTGGGATCAGGAATTTTAGGTAATGTAATTATTTGAACTTTTGGACTCATTGATCTACTTCCTTAAAATCAATTTCAAAAGGTATCTTTAAAAAAACAACCCCTGGCAATTGACTTGAATTGTTACCCTTGGTTTCATTTAGAATTTCAAACTGAACAATGTCTTCGTGAGTGTATAAGACATAGCGCTGATCTTGTCCGAATATCATTTTAAATTTATAGATACCGGAGTTCATAATATATGGATCAATTTTGCCGGTAACAGTGTAAACACCAATCCTGGAATTTCGTTGTGTGGTTACTAATGTACCGTTGTGAAAAACAATGATATCATCAGAATTGCTCAACTCAAAAGTAATATCGAGATTTATATCGGGCGTGTTATTAAAAAAATCAATGCTGAATTCAAATCCCGATGATATCTTAAGCATATCACCCTGAATAGGATTTACTTTAAACTGCAGTATCTTAATATTTTTATTACCGGTAACATAATTTGAATTGCCTGCATTAAATTCAGCATTAAGATGACCTTGCTCCTGGTAATGATTAACGGCGGCAATTTCGCTACCCTGAAAGATCATGTTGCCTCTTTGTAAAACAATACCACTATTACATATCTGCTTTACGGCAGCCATATTATGACTAACAAATAAAATCGTTCTTCCTTCATTCCTGCTTACGTCTTCCATTTTGCCAAGGCATTTTTTTTGAAACTGCGCATCTCCAACGGCGAGAACCTCATCAACAATTAAAATTTCAGGTTCCAGGTGTGCAGCAACCGCAAATGCCAGCCTAACATACATACCGCTGCTGTAACGTTTAACGGGTGTGTCTAAAAACTTTTCTACTTCTGCAAAATCAACAATGGCATCAAAATGTTTTTTTATTTCTGCCCGGCTCATACCCAATATGGCGCCATTTAAAAAAATATTTTCGCGGCCGGTAAGTTCGGGATGAAACCCGGTGCCAACTTCCAGCAATGCTGCTGCCCTGCCTTTTATCTTTACCGTTCCGGCCGAAGGTTCTGTAATGCGGGATAGTATTTTAAGTAATGTGCTTTTACCGGCGCCATTTCTGCCAATGATACCTACCCTATCGCCCTGTTCAATATCAAAATTCACATCACGCAAGGCCCAGAATTCTTCCTTAGTAGTATGGCTGGTTATTTGCAGAGATTTAGGAAATGAAAATATTTTTTTTGCTTTCCTCGCCATTACATCACGTAATGCTGTATATGATTCTCTTCCTTCATGAGAGATGGTATAATTTTTTGAAAGGTTGGTAACTTGTATAATAGAATTAGACATAAAATTCTTTAATAATTTCTATGAGATGCTTTCCCGAATAATCGGAACAGGCTGTTCCTCAGCATGACAGCAACATTTCGTTTTTAAATATTATCTGCGAATGTTTTTTCCATTTTCCTAAAATAATAAATCCCAATCCATAAAAATAAAATAGTGATAGCCACCGAAATGATAAACGATCGCCAATGCATTACATCACCCAACAGGCACCACCGAAACCCATCAATTACCCCTACCATCGGATTAAGCGAATATAATATTCTCCATTTTTCACTGATAACAAAACTGTTGAACCCAACCGGGCTAACATATAATCCGAACTGTACAATAAAGGGAATAATATAACGGAAGTCGCGGTACTTAACATTAACAGCTGTTAAATACAATCCTATTCCAAAAGCACAGGTAAAAGCCAGCAGCACAAACAGTGGGAAAAATATGATATGCCACGAAGGCATAACACCATACCAGGCAAACATAATCAGCATGATCCCAAATGAAATGGCCAGATCAACTAAACTGGTAATTACCGAACTGGCCGGTATGATCATCCTTGGAAAATATACTTTTGTAATAAGGTTGGCATTACCAATCAAACTATTGCTTGATTCAGTAAGTGCATTACTGAAAAACTGCCAGGGAAGCATACCCGCAAATACCATTAAAGCATATGGGGTTGGACTGCTCAGTTTAGCAATGCTGCTAAAAATAAAAGTAAAGATAACTGTTGTAAGTAAGGGCCGTATAATGCTCCAGGCTACACCCAATACCGTTTGTTTATAACGTACTTTAATATCCCGCCAGCTAAGTATATAAAACAGTTCACGATAGCGCCAGAGGTCTTTCCAGTAATTTTTTTCGGCTCTGCCCGGTTCAATAACCAGGTCCCATTGTTTTATATCTGTCTTTACATCCATTTTGCTGCTTTATACATTCTTTCTATAGTTTCCACCACTTTCAATCCGCCTGTTGAGGTTGAATCTATTCCTCCCTGCCGTAAAACATTAATAGTATTTTCAAAAAAATGTTGATGATTGTTACTATTAGCCGCCTTCAAATCCGGCATAATATAATCTTTTATATTGCAGACTTCAACTTTATCCATATACTGCCCTCCTATCTTTACAGTTCCATTTTCTGCAATGATTGTTATACTGCTCTCCAGGTTTTCTTTCCACACTGCAGTTGAAAAATTAAGGCATCCGATGCCACCCTTTTCAAAATCAAAATTTACGATCCCCGAATCTTCAAAGCCTTTAAGTTCCGGATGATTAAAGTTAACTATCCTGCCACTAATATTTTCAATATCGCCAAATATCCATAGCAGCGTATCAACAAAATGAGAAAACTGTGTAAATAAAACGCCGCCATCCAGGTCTTTGGTTCCATGCCAGTTATCTTTTACATAATAACGTTCATCACGGTTCCAGTAACAATTTACCTGTACCATAAATAGTTTCCCCAACAGGTTTTCCTTTACGATCTCATTGAGCCAGGCAGCAGGTGGTGAATAACGATTTTGCATTACACAAAATACCCGGCGTTGTTGTTTTACAGATTCATCAATGATCCTTTCACATCCTGTCTTTGTAAGGGCCATTGGTTTTTCAATGATAACATGGTGCCCTGATCTTAAGCCTTTCATTGCATGCTCTTCATGTAATCCATTGGGTGTGGCCACGCATAATACATCAAAGGCCAGGTTGCTTTGTAAAAGATCATCAACAGATCCAAAGAATGGCAATTGATAATTACTCAATGCTTCGGCCACCGCAGTATTGTTGTCTGCTAATGCAACCAACGCAGCATCGGGGTTATTACTGATCAGCATGGCATGGCGTTTACCAATATGTCCGCAACCTGCAACAGCAAATTTTATTTTTGGATGATGGTTCAAAAAAAAAATACTAAATTTTCTTAGTGGCCTTTGTGATCTTTTCTTAGTGTCCTTTGTGGTTTTTTCTTAGTGTTCTTTGTGGTTTCCAAAATTTTACCACAAGGAACACGGGAGGATCACGAAGTACACAAGGATTTCAACACAAATTCAATGGCACAACAGTTTAAATTTTATTAAATGAAAAACTAAAACTCCAGTAATGCCCCCAGTTTCTCTTTATACGATTCATATCCAAAATTCTTCAATAATTTATCATGATCAGCCAGGTATGCCTCCCTGTTTGACAATATTTTTTCAATGGCTTCAGACAATTCTGTCTTATTATTTGGATCAACCAATAAACCCATTTCACCATTACATAATGCATCTACAGAACCGTCTTTATTTCCTGCGATCACGGGTAAACCATAAAACATGGCTTCAATAAAAACAATACCAAACCCTTCTTTTTCGCTGGGCATAACAAAAATATCAGCCAGTTTAAAATGTGCAGACAATTCTTCATCGTCTATAAATCCAGAAAATACCACAATATCCTTTATGGCTAATGTATCTATAAGTGCGTCCAGTCTTTGTTTCTCATTAGCATCATATTTGCCGGCCAACAGGTACCTGATTCCGGGGTTAGTTTTCAATAATTGAGGTAATACTTCCAAAACCCTGTCGTAACCCTTATACCTTTCTGTATCAACCATCCTGGAAACAGTCAGTATTATATCATTTTCCTTTGTAAAACCATACCGATCCATCAGAGAAACTGATTTCTTATTTTCAAGTGGCAATTCATAAAAAGGATCAAGACAATTATTTAATACGGCAAACTGTGTTTCAGGTAAACCATATAATGATTTCATCTTCTCTTTGGTAAAATGACTGACAGTCATGATAAGATCACATTTTTGCAGCATATATTTTTTCCAGTAAGGTAAGGTCTGCCATACTTCTATTCCATGAGCCAGTAATACCAATTTTACAGAGGGTCTTGTCAGTTTTATTAAATACCCAACCATTAAAAGGTTAATATGACTAAGCATTACTGTTTTAGAACTGCGCCCTGCTTTTATTGCTGAAAAAACAAACCGAAATTTTTTATGCCTAAACCCTTTTAACAGGAGTTGTGGAAAGTAATTATTACCTGCTGCTTTATTTGTCCGGCCATACAATGAAAAAATTTTAATTAAACCTCCATATTGTAACCCAAGTTCATACAATGCTTTACCGGCAACACGGCATACTTTTTCAATTCCGCCTGTAGCAGAAAAAACACGTAATGTCAGGAATAAGACTTTATTTGCCATGCTGAATTAAAAACTAGCCAGCTGATTTGTTTTTATGTTCATTTAATAACAACAGCGACATGAATTGAGACCAATGCATTTTATTATCTGTAAAAGTTTTTAAATTAGCCCTGCCACCGTTACCCGAACCATGCATACTTGCTTTTACAAATTCACTCCTTGATAACCATTCTGCAAATGGAAAGGAGAAACCCATTTTTGGCCTGTCCCATGTTTGTTGTGGCAATTGATCCCTGAAACTATCTATCAGTAATTGCTTGGGTAAATGACCGGAATATTTAATTGCAGAACTTATTTTTAAAGCCAATTCAACAAATTCCTTATCTAAAAAAGGAACCCTGATCTCGATACCATGTGCCATGCTCATCACATCAGAATCACGCAGCAACTGGTTTTGCATGTACATATTCATTTCGATCCAGCTGGCCCTGTTGCAGGATGATAGTTGCTTATTATCATTGAGCTCAGGCTGTTCCTGCAGTATTTTCCAAACTTCTGATTGAGTGATATCCAATTGCTTTGCAATTTCAAAGGGAATGAATTGCCCTCTTAAAAAAAGATAAGTTCCTTTAGCACCGCCCAGGCTTAAATAAGCCATACGCCTTAATTTTTTGGAACCGGAATAACGGCCGGCTTTCAATAAAGGTGTGGGAATCTTATTTATCCAATCTACCCTTTTCATTCTTTTAAAAGATGGATACCCACCAAATAATTCATCGCCACCAACACCCGATAGCACCGCTTTTAAACCACTTTCTTTGGCATATTTACTGATGAACCAGGTATTGATACCATCACATCCCGGCAAGTCCATTGATCTTAGTATACCGGGAAAGTTTTTTTGAAATTCCTGTTCGGTCAATATTTGCTGCCAGTTAGGACATCCTATTTTTTGGAGAATAAGGTCCTGGTATTTTTTTTCAGAATATTTTTCCTCTTCAAAAATAATCGAAAGGGTTTTCAGTCTTGACTGATGGTTTTTGGCAGCAAGGGTGGCCATAATACTTGAATCAAGCCCACCACTTAAAAACACACCAATGGGGGCATCGGAGATCAAATGGCGCTTCACCGCTTTTTCCAAAGTATCTTTTATTAATTCTATAGTACCGGGCCGGTCATTTAATTCTTCAATATAACTGAAATGGGCAAACGATTCTATATCCCATTTTCGGGAAGGTATATGGTAGCGAAGAAAACAGCCCTTTTGAACAGGCTTAACCTGCTGCAATGTGGTAATTGGCTCGGGTAAATGGCCATATGCCAATAAGTACACCGGCCACTTACTATTTTCCTGTTGCAGATAAGGAATAACGCCAAAGCCTTTTACTTCAGAAGCAAAAGCAAGTCCTTCTTTGGTTATGGCATAGTAAAGCGGTTTAATACCCGAAACATCCTTTACCAGGAAAAAAGTTTTCTCCTGGTTATCCCATAATGCAAAAGCAAACATGCCATTGAATCGTTGAAAAGCATTTGTACCCCAGGCAGCAAAGGAGGCCAGTATCACTTCGGTATCACTATTACTGATAAACCGGTAACCGGCTTTTTGAAGCTGCTCTTTTAATTCAAGATAGTTATATAATTCTCCATTATAACTGATCCAATAACGGTCATCAGCATACGACATAGGCTGGTGTCCTCCCGGTGACAGATCGATCAATGCCAATCGCCGGTGTCCCAATACCAAACTTTCCGATCTACAACTGTAAAACCCTTCATCATCCGGCCCACCGTGTTTAAGCAATTGACACATCTTTTTTACCATTGCTTCTATTTCAGCAATTGGAAGAGAAGGATTTATTATGCCGGCTATTCTACACACTATTGAAATGTTGAATGTTGAATGTTAAATGTTGAATGTTGGAAGAGTATAAAAGTTTGTAGTGTTTTGATTTTTTGCTGTTGTTATTTTTCATTTATTTGATTTAGAACTGCTATGCTAAACTTTCTAAACCTTCTAAACCTCCTAAACCTCCTAAACCTTAATATGAGCTCAAAGTATAAAACTGCACAACATTTACCCTTTAATGATCTCTAAATTTTTCTTATCAAAAACCGCACTAAGCTGTATACCCATACTTTCAATCTTAACCTTTGCCCTATTACCACTGATCTCCAATACCAGGCCATGGTAATTCATAAGTACACCCCGCTTTATTCTTACAGTTGCATTTACAGGTAGCAAACCTTCCTGTACTTCTACAGTACTAAATTCATTTAAAAATTTTCTGACAGTATCAATCTCATCTTCGCGTATACGTGCAGGTTTACCCAACCAGTATACATAATTCACAATACCGTTTATATTCATCAACTCCCATTTTTTCTCTTCGGCCACTTTTACAAAAACATATCCTTTAAATAAAGGTTCCAGTACTACTTTTTTTCTGTCGCTCCATTGTCTCATTACTTTATTTAACGGACAATAATTCTCATAGCCTTTATCTTCCATTAATGAAGCTACTTTCTTCTCCCAGCGGGGCCTTGTATAAACAGCGTACCAATATGTTGAATTATTAGGCATAAATTTGTGAACTTTTTACACAAAAAAATATTCTTCGCATTCTAATGGTTCAGGTTCCCCCTCGGGGTTAGGGGGCTTACAAAGCTTCGCTGTCCCTCAGTCACAGTGTTTTTGTAACGGAAGGATGTTTGAGATCAGTTGGCAGTCTTCAGTGGGCAGTTCGCAAATTGCTCACTAATATTTCGAATAGCCTTTAATCAGTTTGCCCGCAGGGCCTTGTGGGCAGTTTGCGCTGGGCAGTTCACAAAGTTCAATTTTCAACCTGCCTGACGGTAGGCAGGTTATCAAAATTTATATTCCTAAACCTTCTTAATTTGCAAATCCAAAACTGCCCACTACCCTTTTCCAAACATCTTCTTCTTCAACCTCCCCACCAGGCCCCATCCATTTCTCCAACCTGGCTTGTTTTCTTCACTCGTATAGTACCCATACCCATCACTACCATATCCATATCCATAACCATAACCCGAACTTCCATATCCGTATCCATAACTGAGTATTGAAAATCCTCTACGTCTTAAACCATTAAATACTATGGACATATTGGTGAATTTTTTATTCCGGTAAAGGTCATCGATCATACGCAGAAATACTTTTGGGGTTTGTGCATGTCGTACTACGTAAATAGTAGTATCAGCATAAATACCCAGCAACTGTGAATCGGTAACCGGACCAATGGGTGCTGAATCAATAATGATATAATCAAATTTTTCTTTGAGCTCGGCCATCATTTCTGCAAATTTAGGACTGGTAATAAGCTCCGTTGGATTGGGAGGTATGGGTCCTGCAGAAACAACAAAAAGATTAGGGTAACTCGTTTCTTTAACTATTGAATCAATATCAGCCTTGTTGATCAGGTAACTGGAAATGCCCGGATCTCTTTTAATACCCAGGTATTTACTCAATTTAGGTTTACGCAGGTCCATCTCCATTAACGCTACCCGCTTACCCGTAAGCGTTATACTCATGGCCAGGTTAAGTGCAATAAAGCTTTTCCCCTCACCCGAAATACTGGAAGTGACCAATAATGTTTTTTGAATTTCATTTAAACCCATAAATGAAAGGTTGGTCCGGAGTGAACGAAACTGTTCAGCAATGATGGTACGTTTTCCTTCTGCAATAGCAATGGTATCTTTAGTGTTGGTCTGAATGATCTCTGCAACCACAGGTACTTTTGTCTTTTCTTCTATTTCGGACCGGAATAAAATTTTACTGTTCAACTGTTCTCTTAATAAAATGAATAAAACAGCTATTGCTAATCCCAGAAATAAACCAGTCATGTAGAAATTTTTAGCGACAGGTTTTATCGGACCGCTGGCAACACCTTTTTCCAATACCCTTAAATCGGGTGTGGTTCCGGCAGATGACAAGGCCGTTTCCTCCCGCTTTTGTAACAGGTAGGTATAGATGTTGTTTTTAATAGCCTGTTGACGGCTGATATCAAGTAGACCTCTTTCTTTTTGTGGAATGGTTTTCAGTAACCCGCTATTCATTGATATACGGGAATTTACATTGTTTCTTACGGCATTTAAATTACTACGAATTGTACCCAGGTTTTCCCTTATATCGCCTTTGATCCTGTTTACCGCTTCATTGGCCATTATTACTGCATCGCTTTTTTCGCCATTAATGCTGGATACTTTATCATACTGGAATTCTGCATCATAAAGTTTTTGCAATAAGCCGGCTAAAGTAGGATCACTGATAAGCAATTGTGCAGGCACTGTACCCGGTTTGCTTCCTTTAGTATCAACATAGTGTTGTACATCTTTTAAAACATCCAGTTGTATCGCCACTTCGCTACCCTTCCTGTCGAGATCGCTTACATTAGAAAGGTATAATGAAGCCTGGTCGCCGAGGTTATACACCGATTCGCGGGTTTTAAAAGATTCAATATTTTTTTCTACCGAATCAAGTTGGCCAATCACCAGGTGTAACCTGTCTTCAATAAATTTTAAAGTTTTAGCGGCGATCTGGTTCTTATCATTGACGGCGGCAACATTATATACTTCAAATAATTTGTTCAGTATATCGATACCTTTTTCGGGGACAGGCGTTTCAACTTTCACTTCAATTACTGTAGAGGTATTGGAAGTGGCTGCTGCATAAAGGTTGCCGGCAATGTTGCCGGCGGCTTCGGAAACAGAATTAAAGTCCACAAAATAGTTTTTACCGGATAATGTATGGTTATACTCAGGGTTTTGCATAACCTGGTAATTGGTTTTACCAAAACTAAATGTTGAATTGAATGGAATGATCTGCTTGTCAATTTTTATGTTCCCTTTTTCCCAATCAACATCAAAATAATGTTTTCCTCCCGAAAAAATGCTATCCTTATTTGTAGCCAAAAACCAGACCGGCGAATTGGCTTTATATAATTCTTCAGTACGCACATTGCCTTCGTTATAAACACTGGCATATAGATCAAGGGCTCGTGCAACTTCTTCCAAAATGGAAGAGGAACGTAAAACAATGATCTCATTTTCTACAATTTTTTTTTCACTGAAAATATTCAGTGCATCTAATACTTTACTATCCCCTCCGTTTTTTTGCGGGTCCTTTAATAATACCTTGGCAGAAGCCATGTAAATTTTTGTTTGCGACCGCAGGTACACCCACGAAATAGCCAGCCCAATGGAAGCAGTTATAATAAATAATGGCCAAAATGGAAGGTACCGTTGCAGTATCTGTTTCAGTAAATTGGTTTCGGTGCGTTCTTTAAAAAATTGCTGTTCAGTCATAATGGAAATGTGCTAAAGTTATTTTATTACTCTACTCAGAATTATTATAGCAATAGAAAGTGCAGATAATCCAATTGATATAGTTTGGTTTCGTCTGACGCTGTTTTCATCATTTATCTTTTTATCATTGGGTTCTACATAAACCACATCACCAGGCTGCAGCCAGTACCATTCTGAATTAAAGATTGAATGGTCTTCCAGGTTGATTCGTTTTGTCTGTTTTCCGTTATCTGTTTCCCGTATGATCAGGATATTATCTCTTTTGGCAAAAGCTGTAACGTCGCCACTTGATCCCAGCAGATCCAGTAATGAAATATGTTCTTCCGGCATCTGAACAACCTGCGGCTTGGCAATTTCACCGAGGATGGTTACCCTGTGGTTTTGATACCGTACAGTAACGATAGGATCTTTTAAATAAGGCGAAAGGTCTTTTTGTATTTTATCTTTTAGTGCCAATCTTGTCATCCCTTCTACATGAAGTGATCCTAATTTATGCACCTGGATATTACCCAATCCATCAACCAGGTAGCCATTAGAAGAAACAGCATTACCATTGGATCCAATTGAAACAGATGGCGCATTATAAGTAAGGTCTTCATCACGGTTAAGACTGCTGATATTTATTGACAACAAGTCGTTCTGTCTGATCTTAATATCTTCTAACTTATTGACGGTGGATGGAATCGCCTGGTCCTTTTTCAGGGTCATGAAATAATAAGATTTTTTTGTAGTAGTACAGGACGAGAAGGCAATGGCTGACAACAAGACCACAACAGAAGTATAAAAAAAGTTGCGGCTAAATAGTTTAGATCTGATCATTTGAATTGCGGTTAGTCTGTTTGTTGAACTTACCCCGATCCAATTCTGGCCGGAGTTATTATTAAAAATCAATACTTTTTGTACCAGGTCAGCTTAAAATAAGCACTAGGCGCTTAAAAAGGCCGGGTGCGCCAAATTTCGCTAAAAATAGTGACTTGGCAAATTGTTATTTCTCAGAAAAACGCCATTTTAGTCATTAGATATTAGTTTTTTACTTTATGCAGCTTTTGCAGGCATTATTAAAAGTTTGTTCAACCTTGCTAAAGGCGAATAAATTTGTTCACGCACACCTATCCTCCTTCCCGTTTGCCGGTCTCTTTTATTTTAAAAAAATATACTTTTTATTCATTTATTTTCTTCGGGGTGCAGCATTAATTA
>JAYVUE010000016.1:0-3910 GCA_043788195.1 Chitinophagaceae bacterium | reverse complement strand
CAAAGCCAATATTTGGTTTCATTTGCCGACTTTAGCGCAATCACATAAAAGTTTTTCCAATCTTTTTTAGAACTACCCGATTTCCCTTCTACCACATTTGCACCAATCGAAGTTGCACTTCTTAATAACTGATCAAACATAGAATGATAAATCCTTTCGTACTTACATCCCTTTATAAATAAAATCACTTCTTTTGAGAAGTAAAAACATCTATGACTGATCTTGTAAGGCTTCCCTTCTTCACGCAGTTCAAAAGTTTCAATTTCAGCCTCCATTTTTTGAATTTTTACTTTTGAATTTTGAATTCACTACACCGCTACAGGCACATGTATAGGATCCGCATAATGCGCCAATCCATAATTCGCTCTCAAACATTCCTCCGGGTTTTTCACATGCCATTCAAACTCATCACGGAAATGCCTGATCGCTGCAGCTACCGGCCAGGCCGCTGCATCGCCTAAAGGGCAGATCGTATTTCCTTCTATCTTTCTTTGAATATCCCAAAGCAGATCAATATCACTCATTTTGCCCTTTCCTTTTTCAATATTCAATAATATTTTTTCCATCCAGCCCGTTCCTTCGCGGCAGGGGCTGCATTGTCCGCAACTTTCATGACGATAGAACCTGGCTAATGTATATGTATGACGCACCACGCACTGATCTTCATCCAAAACAATAAAGCCACCGCTACCCATCATACTGCCTGATATAAAGCCGCCATCACTGAGGCTTTCATAATTCATCAACCGTTTTTCGCCTTTGGCTGTTGTCAATAATAAATTAGCCGGCAAAATAGGAACAGAAGATCCTCCAGGTATACAGGCTTTTAATTTTTTTCCCTTGACTATGCCACCACAATATTCATCACTGTAAATAAATTCTTCAACTGAGATCGTCATGTCAATTTCATATACACCCGGTTTATTGATATTGCCACAGGCACTCATCAATTTTGTACCTGTACTTTTTCCAACGCCGATCTTTGCATATTCTGCTCCGCCATCATTGATGATAGGCACAACCGCTGCCAGTGTTTCTACATTATTAACAACCGTAGGACAATCCCACAATCCTTTTACCGCAGGAAAAGGTGGTTTAATTCTTGGGTTACCTCTTTTGCCTTCCAGTGATTCCAGCAATGCTGTTTCTTCGCCGCAAATATAAGCGCCGGCGCCACGATGAACATAAATTTCACAGTCAAATCCACTGCCCAAAATATTTTTTCCTAAAAACCCGTTTTGTTTAGCTTCAACAATGGCCTGTTCTAAAATATCTATGATCCAGGCATATTCGCCACGGATGTATATATAAGAAAGACCGGAACCTAACGCATACGATGACACGATCATTCCTTCTATAAGTAAGTGCGGAATAAACTCCATTAAATACCTGTCTTTAAAAGTTCCGGGTTCACTTTCATCGGCATTGCAAACAAGGTAACGCGGTACGCCTTCGGGCTTTGCCAAAAAGCTCCATTTCATTCCTGTAGGAAAACCTGCTCCACCACGTCCTCTTAAGCCACTTTTTTTTACTTCTTCTACCACATCTGCTTCCGCCATTTTTAAAGCCTTCTCCACACTGCGATAACCACCCTCACGGCGGTACACATCATATAACCTGATGTTTTCAACATGTGCTTTATCTAATAATAATTTTCTACTCATGATATAAGTCAAAAACTAAAACTGCATCAATTTAACGGCACTCTTAATTCTTAATTTTTAATTATCAATTTTTAATTCTTCACTGCCTGTCTTCCAAACAAAACCCACCTATTGGTTTTCTTCACCCACACTTCCAATACTCTTAATTTATAGGTTGAGGCCGTTCCTTTTAATGTTGCATTCACTTCAGCAACAAAACGCACATTGGCCATATTGCCGTTCATGGTTATAGTGATACTGTCTTCTTTAAAACCCTGGTAACTGATATAACCTGTTTCCAGGTCTTTAATCATCTCAGTCTTCGTTTCTACCCAACCATTGCTATGTCCATAACTCAATGCCTTATCTGTTTGCTGATTAATAGAAACCAGGTTTTTTTTAACCAGGGCCTGGTGAAATTCTTTTAATGTTACAGTCAGTTTTTCTTCATCAGTTTGTGCTGTACAATTAAAAAAAGAAAATAAAAACAGTATCGTTATTATCTTTTTCATTTTATTAATTTGCTTTTACCCTGCACTCGTCAATAATTGTATCCACTTTTTCTTTAGTTAAATGCTCACGATAATTTTTGCCCAACTGCATCATTGGGGCATAGCCACAGGCACCAAGGCATTCCACTGTTTTTAAAGTAAATATACCATCGGCAGTTGTTTCACCAACACCAATATTTAATTTCTCTTTTATGTAATTAATAATATTATCGCTGCCGTTGATCATACAAGGGCCGGTATGGCAAACCTCAAACATGTATTTACCAACTGGCTTTAAATTGTACATACTGTAAAAGCTGGCCACTTCATACACTTCAATGGGTTCGATCTTTAATAGTGTGGCTACATAATCCATCACCGGCACATCGAGCCAGCCACCAAATTCTTCCTGTGCCAAGTGCAACACCGGTAGCAGGGCACTTTTGTGTTTGCCCTCCGGGTAACGGGAGATGAGTTCCGCTACCTTTTCCAATTTCTCTTTTGAAAATTCAACACTCATAACTCTTAACTCTAAACTTTTAACTCTTAACTACTATGCATCCAATTCCCCGGCAATCAAATTCAAACTACTCATTGTTATAACAGCATCACTAAGCATACTACCTTTTATCAGTTCGGGAAAAGCCTGGTAATAAATAAAACAGGGCCTTCGAAAATGCAAACGATATGGTGTACGCCCTCCATCACTCACCAGGTAAAAACCTAACTCACCGTTAGCACCTTCTACAGAACTGTACACTTCACCGGCGGGCATTTCTATTTCGCCCATAATAATTTTAAAATGATAAATAAGCGCTTCCATTTTTGTATACACATCTTTTTTTTCTGGCAGATAATAGGCAGGTGTATCAGCATGATATACTTCAGCATCTGCGCCCTTAAACTCCTGTACTTTCTGGTACGCCTGTTCGATAATACTAAGGCTTTGCCACATTTCTTCGTTGCGAACTAAAAAGCGATCATAACAATCACCCGTTTTACCTACCGGGATGATGAAATCAAAATCTTCGTAACTGCTGTAGGGTGTGTGTACCCTAACATCATAATCAACACCGGCAGCCCGCAAATTAGGGCCTGTGAATCCGTAATTCAATGCTCTTTCAGCAGCGATCGGACCACAACCTATCGTACGGTCCATGAAAATACGGTTACGGGTAAACAGTTTTTCAAACTCTTTTAACACCCCTGGATATTCTTTCAGGAATTTTTCGAGTTTTTGAAACGCTGCAGGAGTGAAATTCCTTTCAAAACCGCCAATACGCCCAATATTAGTAGTAAGGCGGGAGCCACAAATTTCTTCATATATTTCGTATATTAGTTCACGATATTGCATCACATATAAGAACCCAGTGAAGGCACCGGTATCAACTCCCATAATTGAATTACAGATCAGGTGATCTGATATCCTCGATAATTCCATGATGATGACGCGTAAATAATCAACCCGCTTGGGTAAAGTAACGCCCAGCAATTTTTCGCAGGTGATATGCCACCCCATATTATTAATCGGCGATGAACAATAATTTAACCTGTCGGTCAGTGGGGTTATCTGGTAAAGTGGCCTTCTCTCTGCGATCTTTTCAAAAGCACGGTGAATATAGCCCACAGTAGAAGTGGCTTTCAATATCCTTTCGCCATCCAGTTCCAGTATATTTTGAAACACACCATGCGTTGCCGGATGCGTAGGCCCCAGGTTTAGCGTGGTGGTTTGCTTTTCAATTGAACCTTCTGGTAATAAAATATGATCGGTATGCG
>JAYVUE010000015.1:0-7849 GCA_043788195.1 Chitinophagaceae bacterium | reverse complement strand
TAGGCATTACCGTAATGCCCGGACCACAAACCAAGGAAGCCATACCGTTTTCAAAAAAGATCAAAGAAGAATTTCCAGGCACAGTTATCATTTGGGGTGGTTATTTTCCAACAAGTCATTACCAGGTGATCTTAAACTCAGGCTATGTTGATTTTGTGATCAACGGCCCGGGCGATAATGCTTTTCCAAAACTAATTGATGCGCTGGAAAATAATAAACCGTATGAGTTGATAAAAAATATTATTTATAAAGCAGGGGATAAAATTATTAAAACTGTCAAAGATGACCTTATTGAACAGGATACATTACCAGCGTTGCCCTATAGCAGGTTGAATGAATTATATACTATTGAATGGTACCTGGGTAAAACTTACCTGGGAAATAAAACTTTGGCCTATCATTCCAGTATCGGCTGTCCCTTTACCTGTTCTTTTTGTGCCGTGGTGCCAACTTACGAAGCAAGGTGGAAGGCAAAATCGGCCCAACATATTTACAATGATATAAAATACATTAAAGACAAATGGGGGGCAGATGCGATAGAATTTCATGATAACAATTTTTTTGTTTCAGAAAAACGAGCCGTAGAGTTTGCTAAGCTGATCAAACCCGAGAAAATGAGCTGGTGGGGAATGGCACGCATAGATACCATGGATAAATTTAAAGATGAATCATTGGCATTGATACGTGAAGCGGGATGCAAAATTATTTTCTTTGGTGCCGAAAGCGGCAGTGATAAAGTATTACAGCAATTAGATAAGGGAGGTACACAAACCGGCGAACAGATTTTACGTTTTGCCAAACGACTTAAAAAATTTGATATCATTCCCGAATACTCATTTGTTTTGGGAGTGCCTGCACCAACTGCCCAAGAAGTGATGCAGCAAATTGAAGAGGATATCAGTTTTATAAAAAAAGTAAAAGCCATCAACCCTAAAACTGAAATTGTTTTATATACTTACAGTCCTGTGCCTACTGAAGGATCTGATTTATACAATGAAGTACTGTCTACAGGTTTCAAATACCCTCAAACACTGGAGGAGTGGGTGAGCCCGCAATGGGAAAGATTTGACATGCGAAAAAACCCATTAACACCCTGGCTAAAACCCGAAATGATCGATCGGATAAGAGATTTTGAAACAGTACTGAACGGCTATTACCCAACAGTTTCGGATATACGATTGAACAATATAAAAAGAAAGCTTTTACAATTAACAGCAGGGCTGCGATACAAAATAAATTTTTACAAATATCCTTACGAGATAAAATTATTACACCGCATTTGGAAATACCGCCAGCCGGAGACACAAGGATTTTAACAATGTTTACGCAATCATTATATCACACGTATAAGCGGTACCGTACCCTGCAAACGCACAGGATCACCGCCCTGCCTATAGTTATATTGATGCCCCATAGCGCCTGCAACTGTCGCTGTGTGATGTGTGATATATGGAAAGGCAATCATCAACTTAAACAATTGACCGAAGATGATATCAGCGGGCTATTAAATTCTTTGCAACAATTTGGCACCAAGCAAATTGTATTATCAGGCGGCGAAGCATTGCTGAATGAGAATTTTTTCAGGCTTTGCATGTTATTAAAAAAACAAAAATTAAAGATCAGTTTATTATCCACCGGCCTCACTATAAAAAAACATGCACTGCTATTAACTGAATGGGTGGATGATATCATTATTTCATTGGATGGCAATGAAACTATGCATGATGCTATCCGTAATATTCCCGGCGGATATAAAAAACTGGCAGAAGGAATTGCGGCGATAAGAGAGATCAATCCTAATTATCCCATAACCGGCCGCACGGTCATACACCGGCTAAACTTTCGTTGCTGGCCCGAAATTATTGATTGTGCAAAAGAGATAGGGTTACAACAGATCAGTTTTTTTCCGGCCGATGTCAGCAGTCATGCTTTTAACCGGGAGATGTTATGGAATGATGATCGCCAGAACGAACTGTTATTGACAGAAGACGAATTAATGGAAATGAAAATAATAACAGAGAATTTATTAATTGAATACAGTGCAGATTTTGAAAAAAAATTCATTGCTGAATCACCGGAAAAAATAAAAAAAATAAATCAATACTATGCAGCTTTTTATGGCCTGGATGATTTTCCGTATAAAAAATGCAATGCGCCATGGGTGTCAACGGTAATTGAAGCAGATGGAACAGTGCGGCCTTGTTTTTTTCATGAGGGGTATGGAAATATTAAAACCGACCCATTGGATAAAATATTAAACAGTAAAAAAGCGATCAATTTCAGAAAGAATTTAGATATGGATAAAAATGAAACCTGTGTAAAATGTGTTTGTTATCTTAATCTTAAGCCTTTAATGAAGATATAAAAAATACATCCAATTGGATTTGAGAATGTTAGTTAGTGAATTGGCAGCAAAAGAATATAATTATGAAACCTGTATATATGGTTTCGACGTGTATAGAATAAAAAAATGAACAACATACTTTTTTCTCATTCCTATTTCCTTCGCTTTGACCCCAAGCAATGGTCAACGGGCCAGCCCTATGCACCACTGGGAACATTGTATGCCGCTGCTTTAATGAGAGAAAAGGGATATGCGGTTTCTCTGTTTGATACTATGTTTGCGCATCAGCCCGAAGAATTAATTCCGCATTTGGAAAAAAATCATCCGCAATTTTTTGTTTTATATGATGATGGTTTCAATTACCTCACAAAAATGTGCCTCACCAATATGCGTGAAGCTGCATTTAAAATGATAAAGCTGGCCAAAGAAAGAGGATGCACAGTAATTGTTTCAAGCTCAGATTCTACAGATCGTTTTGAAATGTATCTTAATGAGGGCGCTGATTTTATTTTATTGGGAGAAGCCGAATTGACCTTGCTTGAATTGACCAATGCGATCAGTAAAGAAGAAAAAGATTTTTTTGGTATTGAAGGCCTGGCATTTAAACATAATAATGCTGTGGTAAAAACACCACGAAGAAATGTGATAAAAGAATTGGACGAACTTCCTTTTCCTGCCTGGGACCTGATCGATATGGAACCCTATAAAAAAATGTGGTTAAGGCGTGCAGGGTATTTCTCTATGAATATGGGCACTACAAGGGGTTGCCCTTTTAAATGTAACTGGTGCGCCAAACCCATTTATGGTAACCGGTATAATTCACGAAGTGTGCAAAATGTAGTGGCCGAATTAAAATGGCTGAAAGCAAAATTTAATTTTGATCATATCTGGTTCTGCGATGACATTTTTGGATTAAAACCCGGATGGGTACACGAATTTGCCAACCTGGTTGAAAAAGAAAAACTCAAATTTAAATTTAAAATGCAGGGAAGGGTAGACCTGATGTTACAGGAAAATAATATCAAAGACCTGGCCAGGGCGGGCTGTGATACCGTGTGGATGGGCGCCGAAAGCGGTTCTCAAAAAATACTGGATGCCATGGATAAGGGAACAACGGTGGAACAAATTTTTTCTGCCACTCATTTATTAAAGAAGAATGGCGTTAACCCTTCATTCTTTATCCAGTTTGGTTATCCCGGCGAAACAAAAGAAGATATTGAACAAACGATAAAGATGATCAATACTTTATTGCCCTACGAAATTGGTATCTCAGTTTCTTACCCCTTACCGGGAACAGTTTTTTTTGAAAAAGTGCAGCATGAGTTACAACATAAAACCAACTGGACCGATTCGGATGAGCTGGCACTGCTATTCCGTAATACCTATCAACCTGTTTTTTATAAACAGCTGCATCGTTATGTGCATGTAAACTATCGTAAACACAGAGCCATTGAAGCGATAAAAAAAATATTTACACAGCCCGGGCATATTTCTTATTTGAAAATAAAAAGAGCTGTTTCTATTATCTATTATTTTCCCGCTTCGGTTTTTTTCAGGCAAAAGCTTAAAACTTTTCAAGCAGCATAATCATGCAGTCAACAGCCGTATTTGATATTTTGGCGCAAAACTATGATGCTGATTTTACAACATCACAGATAGGAAGATTACAAAGAAACCGGGTATGGTTTTTCTTAACGCCACTATTAAATGAGGCAGGACGAAGTTTAAAAATACTGGAAATAAATTGTGGCACGGGCCAGGATGCCCTCCAATTGGCCGCCTTGGGGCACTCAGTTATTGCAACTGATGCGTCTGCAATGATGATAGAAAAAGCAAAAATAAAATTGAATAGTTCAGCAGACCAGGCTTTGGACCTGCAATTTGTAGTTAGTTCATTTAATGAATTAAGTAGCTTGCTGGCAAACGATAAATTTGATCTCGTCTTTTCAAATTTTGGAGGATTGAATTGTATAGATAAAAAAAACCTTGAACAATTAAGCAGTGATCTATCCGAATTAATAAAACCTGGCGGAAATATTTTTTTTGTTTTACTCAGCCCTTTTTGTTTGTGGGAGATATTTTATTATGGTGTAAGAGGAAAATTCAGAACAGCTTTCAGGCGATTAAAAGAGTATACCAATTTTACAGTAAAAGATCAAACCATGCCCGTTTATTATTATTCACCGAGAAGGATAAAAAAAATATTCAGTCCGGCCTTTAACCATTTTATAAAACACCCGGTAGGATTATTCATTCCGCCATCATATCTTGAGAATAAGTTCAGCAATAATAGTAAAAAGCTGGAAAAATTAAACAGGTGTGAAGAAAGATGCTGCCCGGCTGTATTGTCTTCCTTTGCCGATCATTATTGTGTTATTATTAAAAAAACAGCAACTAACGCATGAAGATACTGCTGACACATGGATATTTTTTAGCAGAAGATCCCAAAGAACAACTGATCATGCGCCCCTACCCGCCGTTAGGGATACTTTATATTTCATCATATCTCGAGGCCAATGGTTTTGCTAATGATGTGTATGATTCTACATTCAGTAATTTAACAGCACTCAAAACTTATATAGAAGAAACAAAACCCGGAATAATTGGTATTTACACCAACCTTATGACAAAACTGAATGTGCTAAAAATAATTCAGTTTTTAAAAAGCGATACTTCTTTACAAAATATAAAAATTATTTTGGGTGGTCCCGAAGTTCGCAATCACAAAGAAAAGTTTTTGGAATATGGTGCAGATATAATTGTTTTTGGTGAAGGAGAAGATACGATGCTTGACCTGGTTAAAGCTTGGTCATCCGGTGTGGAACCCGATCTGCACAATATGCAGGGCATTGCATTTAAAGGCAAAGAGGGGATCATTATTATGCCCGACAGAGTGCTTATCAGGGATATCAACCAGTTAGCATTTCCTAACAGAAAAAAAATAAACCTGCAGTTATATTTTGATGCATGGAAACAAAAACATGGGTTTAGTATGGTAAATGTTAATACCATGCGGGGTTGTCCCTATTCCTGTAAATGGTGCAGCCGTGCTGTGTATGGCGGTAGTTACAGAAGGCGGAGTGCTGCATTGGTGGTTGATGAGATACAATGGCTACAGCAAAATTATCGGTTTGATATGATATGGTTTGTAGATGATGTGTTTACCATCAATCATAAATGGTTGAATGAATTTGCAGCCGAGATCGAAAAAAGAAAAGTGGTGGTATCATACGAGATCATAACACGGTCGGACAGGGTAAATGAAGAAGTGTTGCAACTGCTTAAGCAAAGCGGCTGCTTTCGGGTATGGATAGGTGCAGAAAGCGGATCTCAAAAAGTAATTGATGCAATGGATAGGCGGGTTAAGGTGGAACAGGTAAGAGAAACAATAAAAATGGTTAAAGCTTGCGGTATGGAAGCGGGTACTTTTATCATGTTGGGTTACCCTGGCGAAGAGGAAGCTGATATTAAAGAAACACTGCATCACCTTAAATATTCAAATCCCGACTATTATACAATTACAGTTGCTTATCCCATTAAAGGAACGCCGCTGTACAGTGAAGTGGAAAATATTTTTACAGAAGAACTTCCCTGGGAAAGCAGCACTGACCGGGATATTGATTTTAAGCGCCGCTATAAAAGAAGTTATTATACCGAGGCCATCAAATGGATCAATAATGAAATGTTGTATAAGCAAAATAAAAAAAACCTGGGAAGTATTGTAATAAAACTGAAATCTATAAAGGCCAGGGGTATGATGTGGCTAAATAAAATGACCTGATATTTAAGATTCCCCCGTTAATAATATACACGAATAATCTGTTACATCACTACGCGATGATCTGAACATTTACTTTTATCTATTTTACCAGGTGTTGATGCCTATGGCATCTTTTCGGAGATTCAGATTTTGTACAGATTGCATGTATTGATATATCATTATAAATTCTCAGAGAAGAAAAATCTCGTAATTAATTGTTGATTTCAACTACAAAATTTACAATGAATTTAATACTTTCACAACAACAGGTTAAAAGATACTACTTTAAATGGCGTAGCCATAAAACGCTGGTAAAAAATTAACAAATGTAATCCACATCGCGTAGCGATGAAACCAACTAAATAATATTAATATGGCAAATACCTACACCCAAATTCATTTGCAATTTGTTTTTGCTGTTCAAAACAGGAGGTCACTTTTACAAACAAGATGGAAAGATCAGTTATATAAATACATAACCGGGATAGCACAAAATCATGGTCATAAAATGATAATTATTAACGGAATGCCCGATCATTTGCATATAGTGATTGGGATGAGACCTACACAATCCATATCTGAACTTCTGCAAATGATCAAGCGGGATTCATCAAAATGGATCAATGAAAATAAATTAGTTTCAGGAAAATTTCAATGGCAGGATGGATTTGGTGCTTTCTCTTATTCAAGATCGCAGCTGCCCGCTTTAATAAATTACGTTCAAAACCAGGAAATTCATCATTGCAAAAAAACTTTTTTAGCAGAATATAAAGAGTTACTGGAAAAATTTGAAGTACCGTACGAAAATCAATATCTATTTCATGAAATTGAATAATGATCATTTGTTACATCGCTCTGCAATGATGTGATCATTTTCGTTTTTTTACCAGGCGTTGATGCCGCTGGTACCTGTAAATAAATGATGAAACATATGGTTCGATATTGACCAAGCCTCAATTTGCGGTTGCATCGCTCCGCGATGATGTATGTGATCATTCTCTTATCATTCTACCAGGCGGTGATTCCAATGGCATTTGCAAGCAAATGATATGATCTATTATAACTATTGAAAGGAGTTAGGTAATCTGAACAAAAATCGCCTAGCAATAAAGACGTTTTTTACATGTGGATGCGGTATAAGATCTGTAAAAAAATGGCGTAGCCATACTATCCAGGTAAAAAGTGAATCAATAATAAGAGCAAGCATCACGTAGTGATGAAACCATCATTTATTAGTAAAGCATGTAGTTTACCATTATCTATCCACCTTAATAGCTTCTGTTTTTGGTTGTAATAAATCATCCAATTTTAATTCATACTCTTCAACCACTTTATCCTGAAAAGTTTTTGGGTTAGGTTTTGAGCAATGTTTGCTCACCGCCATTCCAAGTGCGTTGCCTTTAACGTTCTTTTGTTTTCGCTCCACTTTCTTTTTCCAGCGCCTGTCAGTAATGTTCATCAGCAGGTTATCCAAGCGGTTGCCCATACCGGCACTGAATATTTTTTCAATTAACCGGGCGATAAAACCTTTTTTCACTTCAGGGGTATCAATTGTAACAACCGGACAATGTGGAAAATATCCGGTAGCCCATTTATTGGCCAGTGTAAATTTATCCAATGCCATTTTTCCATACATGGGTAGCAGGGTTACAATTTCTATAGCTGTAAAAATATTTTTTTCTTCTATTTCCGGCAGTGCTTCATCAACATAATAATTCATACAAAACCGGTTTTGACGGCCGGTT
>JAYVUE010000014.1:0-4712 GCA_043788195.1 Chitinophagaceae bacterium | reverse complement strand
GCAATTGGAATTATATTGTTGATCCCTACGAAACCGGGTATTATAGTTTTCACTCCGAAGTGTACGATCAGAATAATCCAACTTCTCCATCTGCCTATTACAATAATTATCATGCAAAAAATAAATCAGAATTGGTGGAATACAATTTTGATAAGTCACCAGTAATTAAAGTGCCGGGCGACTGGAATACCCAAAAAGAAAATCTTTTTTATTATGAAGGAACCGTATGGTATAAAAAATCATTTGATTATACACTAAAAGAGAATAAGCGGTTATTTGTGTATTTCGGTGCCATCAATTACAAAGCAGAAGTGTATTTGAATGGTAAAAAATTAGGTATTCATGAAGGTGGCTTTACCCCATTTAATTTTGAAATTACTGATGTGGTTAAATCAAAAAATAATTACCTGGTGGTAAAAGTGGATAACAAACGTATGAAAGACGCTGTACCCACATTAAATACAGATTGGTGGAATTATGGCGGCATTACAAGGGAGGTATTGTTAATAGAAGAACCCGCAACATGTATTCAGGACTATAGTATTCAACTAAAAAAAGGAACTAAAAACAGTATTGCAGGTTTTGTAAAATTCAACAATACCATTACTGTAGAAAAGATAACCATCAGTATTCCGGAATTAAAAATACAACAGGAAATTGCTGTTACCCCTGATGGGTTTGCCCGCTTTGAAATTATAAATGATAACATACAATTCTGGTCTCCGGAATCTCCAAAATTATACGAAGTGGTTTTACAAACTGCACACCAGGTAATAAAAGACAATATCGGTTTCAGAACCATCGAAACAAAAGGTGCCGATATTCTGCTGAATGGTAAATCAATCTTTTTAAGAGGAATCAGCATTCACGAAGAACTGGCCGGCAGAAGGGCTTACAGTGAAGCAGATGCAATACAACTTTTAACATGGGCAAAAGAATTGGGTTGCAATTATGTCAGGCTTGCTCATTATCCGCACAACGAACACTTATTGCTTATGGCAGATAAAATGGGTTTAATGGTTTGGGAAGAAATTCCTGTTTACTGGACCATCGATTTTAATAATACGGCCACTTACAATAATGCCAAAAATCAATTAACAGAAGTCATTACTCGAGATCAGAACAGGGCAGCTGTTATTATATGGTCTGTGGCAAATGAAACGCCTTTGTCAGCAGCCAGAAATTTATTTTTAATCAACCTTGTCAGCTATGCAAAAACGCTTGATAGCACCAGGTTATTAAGCGCAGCCTTATTAACCCGTAACGAAAATGGAGTGGGTATTGTAGATGACAATATAGGCGCATATTTAGATATAGTGGCTTTTAACCAATACAGGGGTTGGTATGGGGGTGATTTAAAAACAGCCCCGGATGCAAAATGGACAACACCCTATAATAAACCGGTAGTGGTATCTGAATTTGGCGGTGATGCAAAACAAGGCCTGCATGGAACAAAAGAAGAACGTTGGACAGAAGAATACCAGGAATATCTTTACCAGCAAAACCTGTTGATGATGGAAAAGATACCGAATTTCCGTGGCACCAGTCCATGGATACTTACTGATTTCAGGTCACCAAGAAGAGTATTACCAGGTATACAGGATGGATTTAACAGGAAAGGTTTAATTTCCGATAAAGGAAAAAAGAAGAAAGCTTTTTTTATACTGCAACATTTCTATAAAAAAATGATGCTGCAGTACAACTGATTTTTAATTATAAAAATTCTTACTTATGAGAGTAGTCCATATTTTGATAATTGCAATATGCCTTACGTCCTGCAGCAATTCAAAACAACCTTCAAACGGCACAAAAATGAAATTAATCTGGAGCGATGAATTCAATTACAAAGGATTGCCTGATAGCAGCAAATGGGGATACAATACAGGAGGTAACGGGTGGGGAAATAATGAATTGCAGTATTATACCGAAAAAGATACCCTGACTGCAAAAGTTGAAAATGGACATTTAATGATTATTGCAAGAAAGCAAAAAAAAGAAAACAGGGAATATATTTCTGCAAGATTACTTACAAAAAATAAATTCGATTTTAAATATGGCAGGGTTGAAATACGTGCAAAAACACCTGCTGCGGTTGGTACATGGCCTGCAGTATGGATGTTAGGAAATAATATCGATACAGTAGGCTGGCCAGCTTCCGGCGAAACAGATATACTGGAACAAAAAGGTATGGAATTAGATAAGAATTTTGGAACATTACACTATCCCGGTCATTCCGGAAGTAATGGAAACGGAAAAACAATTAATGTTCCTTCTGCTACAACAGCATTTCACCTGTACGCATTGGATTGGGATGAAAGCACTATAAAATTTTATGTTGATAACGAATTGTATCATACTGTGGTTAACAATAATAGTATCCCATTTAATCATAATTTTTTCATTTTGGTGAATTTGGCCATTGGGGGCAATTTCGGAGGGAAAGTAGATCCATCATTTTCGATGGACGTAATGGAAATCGATTACATAAGAGTTTATCAGAAGTAAAAATAAGATCATCATGAAAAAAAAATATCATTCAGCTATTGTTCTGCTGTTGTTATTTACCCTCCAGTTTTTAGTGGTTACCGCACAAAAAACAATCTATCAGAAAGTTGATTCTGTTTTACGCTTAATGACATTGGAAGAAAAGATCGGGCAGATGAATCAATATAATGATGACAGAAAAGTTACCGGCCCGGTAACATTCGATAATAAAAAACGGGAACAAATAAAAAACGGGCAGGTGGGTTCATTGCTGAATTGTGTTGGAACGGAACGTACCAGAAGCTGGCAACAAATTGCCATGCAGTCACGTTTAAAAATTCCTTTACTATTTGGGCAAGATGTTATTCATGGGTATAAAACCACGTTTCCCATCCCCTTAGCCGAAGCATGCAGTTGGGATTTAAATACTATTCAATCTGATGCAAGAATTGCCGCTACAGAAGCAAGTGCAGGAGGTATACACTGGACGTTTGCCCCCATGGTGGATATTGCCCGTGACCCACGCTGGGGAAGAGTAATGGAAGGTGCTGGGGAAGATCCATACCTGGGCGCTGCAATTGCTTACGCAAGAGTAAAGGGTTTCCAGGGGAATAAGTTAGGTGATGTTAATTCCGTAATGGCTTGCGCCAAACATTTTGCAGCTTATGGGGCCGCTATCGGGGGAAGGGATTATAATTCAGTTGATATGAGCGACAGGCTATTGTGGGAAGTTTATTTACCTCCGTTTAAAGCTGCTGTTGATGCAGGCGCTGCAACATTTATGAATTCATTCAATGATTTAAATGGCGTACCAGCAACGGGGAATAAATATTTACAACGGGACATTTTAAAAGGTAAATGGGGCTTTAAGGGTTTTGTGGTAAGTGATTGGGGCTCTATTGGCGAAATGATCCATCATGGTAATGTAAAGAATGAATATGAAGCAGCTTTATCTGCTATTACTGCAGGAAGTGATATGGATATGGAAAGCCGTTGTTATAAAAATAACCTGGCACAATTAGTAAAAGATAAAAAAATTACTATTGCATTAATTGATGATGCAGTAAAAAGAATATTACAAAAGAAATTTGAACTGGGTTTGTTTGATGACCCTTATAAATTTTGTAATACCGAAAGAGAACAGGCTGCATTAAACAATCCTGATCATGTAAAATCAGCACGGGAGGCGGGAGCAAAAAGTATTGTGTTACTAAAGAATCAAAATAATTTATTGCCGCTTTCTAAAAATGTAAAAACAATTGCCTTTATCGGGCCATTGGTTAAAGCGGTTAAACAAAATAAAGGTTTCTGGGATGTGGAATTGCCGGGAGTTGATTCCAGCTTTATTGTATCACAGTGGGAAGGTTTACAAAATAAAGTGGGGGCTAATACCACTTTATTATATGCAAAAGGCTGCGATATTGAAGGCGATAATAAAGACGGTTTTGCAGAGGCTGTTGCCATTGCAAAACAATCGGATGTAGTAATACTGAGTATTGGTGAAAGAAGAGATATGACCGGCGAAGCTAAAAGCAGGAGTAATATTAATATTCCCGGCGTACAGGAAGATCTGTTAAAAGAATTATTGGCAACAGGTAAACCTGTTGTGGTGTTAATTAATGCAGGTCGCCCTTTAGTTTTTAATTACACGGCCGACAATGCTCCAGCCATTTTATATACCTGGTGGCTGGGTAGTGAAGCTGGCAATGCCATAGCTGATGTAATTTTCGGCGATTATAATCCATCTGCAAAACTGGTCATAAGTTTTCCGCTCAGTGTTGGACAAATACCTATATACTATAGCCATTTTAATACGGGTCGTCCTGCCACAAATGATAATTATCGCAATTACAATTCTTCTTATAATGATTTATCAATTTTTCCAAAATATGAATTTGGCTATGGATTGAGTTATACCACATTTCAGTACAGTAATTTACTGCTGAGTAAAAAGAAAATAAAAAGTAATGAAAAGATACAAGTATCGGTGACTGTTACCAATACCGGCAATTATACAGGCGAAGAAGTGGTGCAATTATACCTGCGGGATAAAGTAGGTTCAATTGTACGGCCGGTTATGGAGTTGAAAGATTTTAAAAAGATCAGTTTAAACAAAGGCGAATCAAAAACAATTCAATTTATAATTGATACAAAAAAACTGTCTTTCTATAATCAGCAATTACAATGGGTGGCAGAACCCGGCGATTTTGATCTGATGATTGGGGCAT
>JAYVUE010000013.1:0-5703 GCA_043788195.1 Chitinophagaceae bacterium | reverse complement strand
CAATACTAAATAATCTGTGCTGTCTACAGAAAAGAAAGTATACAATAAATTCCCTTTATCTGTATCCCATATTTTAGCTGTATTATCATTTGATAATGTAATGATCATTTTCCCGCCATTGGGATCAGACAGCGTAACAGGACTGAATTTGGCAGTTGCCAAAGCAGTTTTATGCCCAATACATTTATAAAGCATTTTTCCTGAAGATGATTCCCATATTATGGCGGTTCCATCATTAGATGCTGTTACAATTTTTTTATTATCAGGACTAAACTGAGCAGACTTTACGGTCTGCTGGTGACCGCTTAAATTAAACAAAAAATTTCCTGAATTAGCATCCCATACTTTAGCATTATTCTCTTTATCAAGCGAGGCGGTAACTATCTTAGTTCCATCGGGGCTGAACAGTGCAGATCTGACTGCATATTTATGTCCGGTTAATATTTTCAATTTATCCCCAGTAGCTGCATCCCATATTATTGCTGTTGCATCCCAGGAAGATGTCAGTATCTTTTTACCGTTGGGGCTGAAACTTACATTATACAGGATCCCTTTATGGCCTTCTAAAGTAGTTAACCGATTGCCCCTATAAGTATCCCATATAATTGCAGTTGCATCATCAGACACTGTGACAATTTTTTTTCCTCCAATAGTATCATCAGCACAAACAGGGCTGAACCTTGCCATATAAATATCCTTACTATGTCCAACCAATGTAAACAGGCAAATGCCTGTTTCTGCATCCCATATCTTTGCCGTTTTATCCCTGGAAACTGTAACAATTTTTTTAGCATCCGGGCTAAACTCAGCATAATTAACAATATCCAAATGGCCTTTCAGTTCTTTCAAAAGTTTACCTGATGCAACATCATAAATTTTTGCCGTTGAGTCGCTTAAAGCTGTAACAATTTTTTTTCCGTCAACACTGAATAAGGCATTATTAACACTGCTACTGTATCCAGGTAAAGCAAATAACAGTTTACCGTTAACAGCATCCCATATTTTAGTGCTGTTATCAAAATAAGTGGTCAATAATTTTCCCCCATCGTTGCTGAATTGGACAGCGTTTGCAAGTGAACTATGCCCTTTTAGTTCATTCAACAAAGATCCTGTGCCCGTTTCAAATATTTTAGCAGTTTTATCTGCAGAAGCTGTAACTATCTTACTGCCATCTTTATTAAAAGATGCTGAAAGCACATTATTCTTATGTCCTTTTATTTCCTGAATCCGATTTCCTTTAATATTCCATAATTTAACAGAAAAATCTTTTGATGCTGTTACAATGCTTTTCCCATCAGGACTGAATTGTGCCATATTCACATTATCATTATGAGTTAATGGAGCACCTGTAGTATTTCCTGTTGATGCTATCCAGATCCTTGCTGTTTTGTCTTTAGAAGCAGTAACAATATATTTTCCCCCATCAGGGTCATCAGGGCATTTATGGCTGAATTCGGCAGTATTAACTTCTTCAGTATGCCCGGTCAGATCTGTAATCAATTTTCCGGTAACAACATTCCATATTTTGCATGTTTTATCCCTTGAAGCTGTCACTAACCTATTCCCATCAGGGCTAAATGCTGCATAAGTAACAAATGATTTATGGCCTTTTAATACTGCCAGGCTATCGCCTGTTTCTACGTCCCATATTATTGCTGTCTGATCATCAGAAACTGTAACAATTTTTTTCCCATCCGGGCTGAATTGCGCCATGTTGAGACGAATCCTATGTCCTTTTAAAAATTTCAATGCTACACCTTTAGCCACATCCCATATAATTGCAGTAGCATCAAAAGAAGCTGTAACAATTTTATTTCCGTCGGGACTAAATTGGGCGCTCATGACTTGATCATTGTGCCCGGTTAAAGTATGTAAAACTATACCTGTTTTACTATCCCATATTATTGCTGTGTGATCATCAGAAGCTGTAACAATTTTATTTCCATCCGGGCTGAATTGAGCGGAAGAAACAACAGCCGTATGTTTTATTAGGTCAATTAAAAGTGCACCGGATACAGCATCCCATATTTTTGCAGTTTTATCATAGGAAGATGTTACTATTCTTTTTTCGTCAGGACTGAATTGGGCGGTATTCACCCTTGCAGTATGCCCAATTGGCAATACCAACTTTGGTTGTTGTGCAAAAATTGTATTAGGTACAACCAGCAAAAAAAAACAAACTGTATTTAATTTAAGCATAACAACAATTTTATCAGAAAGCTAAAACAATTTTTTATATATATCAATACTTAGAAGGAAATTTAAATCACCACAGATTCCAATCCACTGCAATTGTTTCATTTCTTGTAGTTGGTTTTTGCAATCCATTAGTAAGTTGTGTAACACTTTCGCCCACATATTTTTTAAAAGATGAAACTTTTATAGTTGGATATTTTTTCATGGCTTCAATAACGCTATAGGTAAACACTCCATGCCCCAGTGTACTGTTTTCCTGTGCAAACTGAACCCCGCCAGATGCAGAAATGATGATGGCGCCGGTTCCCTTACCAACATTTACAAACAAAGATTGCATCAGGTCAAAACTATTTTGCAGGCCCAAACGTGCAGACTTATTACCTATAGATCCAACTATCACTACCCTGCTGCCCGGGTTTGTACTACTATTATTTTTTTCCTGTGCTATTGCTGATGAATTTATTTTTTTTATTTCATCCTTATCCACTTCACCACTATGGCAGGCATCAAGCAACAATAATTTTTTACGGGCAGGAATGGAATCCAGCAAATTTTCAATGGCCTCATAGGGTATGCCACCCTCTTCTGGTTTTTTGAAATTTATATTGTAAGATGAGAGATAATAATCATAGTCTTTAGATAATAAACCATGTCCGGAATAAGAGATGATCACTTTGTCATTAATCCCGGTATTCAATAATTTTTGTTTAAGTGCTTTGATATTGGAGAGTGTAACCTGTTCATTGTAAAGTGTATCCAAAACAACCAACTGATCACTATATTTGATCCGCATTTCTGTTGTTAGATCGCGGATGTCCTGCACACACCATTTTAAATTGTTGGAACTGTCTGCAAATTCGTTGATACCAATTCCTATAAAATAAATTTTAGAAGGAATAATTTTTTCGGGAATATATTTTACCAGTAAAGGCTTACGGTAACTTTCGGCGCCATTCAGGCTGGTTACAGAAGTTTCTATCCTGTTTATTCCTTCAGACAATGAAACCGTTATCGTGGTATCTATATTTTTCCGGAACCTTTTTTTAATATCGGCACCCCTCATTCCAAAGACCGGCACTTCATTGATCCAAAGATTAAAACGGTCCAGGGTATACGCACTGTCTATACCCTTTAATTGTAATTTCAACTTCTCATTCCGTTGTTCATATTGGATCTCTTCCCGGTTCGCAATATCGGATTGTGGCACACTATACCCTTCATGGAACGCGGTTGTATCTATACCCAGTTTCCTTATCCTTTTTTCATATGCTTTGCTATAAGATGCCATCAATGTCGAATCTGAAGAGCCCATAGCTTCCAGCACTTTGTCGGGCCGATTATATCTCACATCCAATTGCTCAAAGGAAATCACTTGCTGATCTGTAGTTACATAATGTAATAATTTTGCCGCATTACCGGTACATTGATAATAACCATTTGAGGTTTGAACAAAATAATCCGAACTGTCCAGGACGAAAAAACTGTACAACTCTTTTTCTGATGCCGCACCATATACCTTAATGGTATTGTCACTTGTTACGGTGGCCACACGGTTATGTAAGTTGCTGAACGCAACATAGATCTCTCCCATGTAAGGCGCTTCACACCACCCCTCTTCACAATTTGTATATTTGAATTTTTTTATTTCAGCCAGCTTCCAACTGGTCCTGGGAGACCTTCCCGTTTTTTCCAATCCAAAAAAACCAACGCCTCTTAAAAACAGGTCTGGATCAAATGAAAACACTTCAGTCAAATTCAACATGGTGCTGTCGGGTAAAGAAAAAATAGTGACCATTTTTCTATCAGGACTGAACTTAATTTTATCTCCAGAAAAATTCTCCATCGCTACCCCATATTTTGTAAAAGAGCAAAGTGGTTTTGCAGTAGCGATCTCCCAAAGTTTGGCCGTATCATTATTCTGGTAGGTGATAATATATTTTTCATCGTCGCTGAATTTAGTGTAAGCAACCGGTTGCATAACATCAACCTGTCTTTTGATGGGTACGAATTTTTTATACCCAATAAAAGAATTGAATAATTTACCCGTGGATGCTTCCCAAATATTTACTACCCCACTTTCCATAACAGTCAATATCCATTTATCGCCGGGGCTTATAATTACAGAATGAATGGCATTTAAAACACTGTTTATTTTTAGTGTAACCAATTCTTTGCCGGTAACTGCATCCCATACAATACCATTATTTTGATTGGAAGTGGCTACTATCTTTTTTCCATCAGAACTGAACCGAAAGGAAGCTGATCTGTCAAATGTGCCTTCCAATAAAGCCATTAATTTCCCTTTTGCAATATCCCATATCATTACCGAATCGCCCGACCTGGCAAGTACCTGGTTGCTTTCCTCAACAGGATTGAACTGAACCGTTCTTCTTGAATAATCATAGGGCATGTTTACAGTATAATCGGCCGAACAGGAAAATTCACTGATCTTTTTCCAGGTTGTTGTACTCATTACCGTTACCCTGTTATTTGCATGTGCAACCAGCTTTTTATTGTCGGGGCTAAATACAATTGAATTAATCTCTCCTCCCGCTACCTGCAGGGTTTTAAATAATTTTCCCGTATGTGCATTCCATACTTTAATTACATTGGGTTGGCCACCAAACCACCCACCGTTATGGCCACGGCGGATAATATTATCGGTTACCAGCCAGTTTCCATCACTGCTAAATACCGCATACTCGATAAAAGGTTTATTCTCCAGGTTGAATTTAAGTTTGCCCGTAGCAGCATCCCAAACCTGCGCAAAATATACCAGGCTTGAAGATAATATGCTTTTTCCGTCGGGGCTGAACTGTGCCTGAACAACAAAATCGCCTTCTGCAGCATTGGCCCTTAGTGCCACATCAAATATCTTGCTGATCATATTTCCTGTTTTAAAATTCCATACCCGGAAACTTTTATCTGTTCCAACGGTCAGCAATGCATCACCATCTTCGCTGAATTGAACGGTATTGATCCCACCTTCATGTTCTTTCAGAACTTTGATAATTTTTCCGGTAAGAGTTTCCCAAATCCTGCAGGTATGATCGATTGAAGCTGTCGCTATCATTTCACCATCGGGGCTGAAAACAGCAGAATATATTTCACCCGTATGGCCTTTAAGTGTATTGAGCAACATCCCTGTTGTTGCATCCCACAATTTTGCTGTATGATCTTTTGAGATGGTCAGGATCAATTTCCCGTCGGGACTGAATTTGGCTGAATATACTGCTTCTGTATGCCCGATGGGCAGGATCAGTTTGGGTGGCTGTGCAAACAGACAATAGTTTACAAAAAAGAAAAAGGAAAAACTAACTGCTCTTTTAAAGGCCATGAAGGAATTTTTGTATAAGGTATTACAAAAAACTCATTTGGTTAACAGTTGTGAAAAACAAGTAGCATCTCAGTTTAATTTTTATGTTGACAAACTGAGATACTACCGAAAGCCTGAATGGTTGATTATCCCTGGTTACACTTATTAATTTTAGAATTTTTGTATCTTCC
>JAYVUE010000012.1:0-16686 GCA_043788195.1 Chitinophagaceae bacterium | reverse complement strand
TTAACGGGTATTCAGGGTGTGGCAGAAGTAACAGGATTTGGAGGCATTAGCAAACAATACGAAGTGGCTATTAATCCTGACCGCTTAAAAGCAATGAATGTAACCATACCGGAAATATTTACTGCTCTTGAAAAGAATAATGAAAATACGGGTGGTGCTTATATTGACCGGAAGCCAAACGCTTATTTTATTAGGGGCGTTGGATTAGTGAAAACATTTGCTGACATAGAAAATATTGTCATTAAAAGACAAGGCAGCGGAATACCTGTACTGGTAAGAGATGTTGCCACCGTGCAATATGGCTCACCGCCCCGATATGGTGCTATGACGTATAATGGCGAAAAGGAAGTTGTAGGTGGCATTGTATTAATGATGAAAAGTGCTAACAGTGCATCGGTAGTTGAGTTAGTAAAAGAACGGATGAAGACAGTAAAAAAATCTTTGCCGGAAGATGTGGAAATAGAAGCATTTTTAGACCGCACTAATTTAATTGACCGTGCTATTCATACCGTAAAAACAAACTTGATTGAAGGTGCATTGATTGTAATATTAGTATTGGTGTTATTCTTAGGTAATCTCCGTGCAGGTTTAATTGTTGCCTCTGCTATTCCACTGTCTTTATTATTTGCATTGGCATTTATGAATCTATTTGGTGTAAGTGCCAACCTGATGAGTTTAGGTGCAATTGATTTTGGATTAATAGTAGATGGAGCGGTAATTATTGTAGAAGCAACATTACATTTTTTATCTACTGAAAAACTAAAAGGTAAATTAACGCAACCGCAAATGGACAATGCTGTTGGCGGCAGTGCAAGGCGCATGATGAGTTCGGCAGCTTTCGGTCAAATTATTATACTCATTGTTTATTTACCCATTCTTTCCTTGCAAGGTGTTGAAGGAAAGATGTTTCGCCCGATGGCTGAAACAGTTGCTTTTGCCATATTGGGAGCACTGCTTTTGTCACTCACCTACATACCAATGATGAGTGCTTTGTTTCTCTCCAAAAATATAAGTCATAAAAAAACATTTTCCGACAGAATGATGAATTTCTTTCAGCGTATGTATGTACCACTTATTAAAGGCGCAGTTAAAATAAAATATGCAGTAGTTGGTATTGCTGTTGCTTTATTACTCATTTCCCTTATCATTTTTAAAAACATGGGTGGTGAATTTATCCCAACATTGGAAGAAGGAGATTATGCCATTGAATTTACCTTGCCCCAGGGTTCGTCTTTGTCCCAAGCAACAGAAACCTTTATGATGGCAGAAAGGATACTGCTGAAATTCCCGGAAGTAAAAAGGGTAGTTAGCAAAATTGGTGCTGCTGATATAGCTACGGACCCAATGCCTGTCAACAATGGCGATATAATAGTGATATTAAAAGATAAAAAAGAATGGAAGACTACTAATGATTTTTATGAATTGGCTGATAGCATAAGGGACAAACTTTCAACTATTCCCGGTGTAATTGCAGAACCAAGCCAACCCATACAAATGAGGTTTAATGAATTGATGACTGGTATAAGGCAGGATGTAGCCATTAAGATATTTGGTGAAAATTTGGACAGTCTTGTTGCTTATGCAGATAAAGTGGCGAAAGTTATCCGGCCCATAGAAGGTATTACGCAACCGCAGGTAGAAAGAGTGGATGGCTTACCACAAATTACTGTGGAGTATGACAGGGCGAGGCTTGCAAGCTATGGATTAAACATAGAAGATGTAAACCATGTTATCAGTACAGCCTTTGCAGGTGAAGTTGCTGGTGCTGTTTATGAAAACGAAAGAAAATTTGATTTGGTGCTGCGGCTTGATAGCAGCCACCGTACCTCAATAGACGATGTAAGTAATTTATATGTTCCTATGGGTGATGGCAACCAGATTCCCTTATCGCAGGTGGCAACTGTTTCTTTTAAAACAGGCCCGGCACAAATAAGCCGTGAAGCCGGTAAGCGAAGAATTTATGTAAGTTTTAATGTTAGCGGCAGGGATGTATCAAGTGTTGTAAAAGAAGCGCAACAAAAGTTAGGTGAAAAAATAAAACTTCCAACAGGTTACTACTTTACTTATGGCGGTACATTTGAAAATTTACAAAAGGCTTCTGCAAGACTGATGATTGTAGTGCCACTGGCATTGCTGCTTATCTTTTTCCTGCTGTACCTTACTTTTAGTTCTATTAAAGAAGCAGGATTAATTTTTACAGCCATACCCATGAGTGCTATTGGTGGTGTATTTGCATTACTGTTGAGAGGTATGCCATTTAGTATTTCAGCAGGTGTTGGTTTTATCGCTTTGTTCGGGGTAGCGGTATTAAATGGTATTGTATTAATCAGCACATTTAATCAACTGGAGAAAGATGGAATGAGTGATATATTGCAAAGGGTGTTGGAAGGAACAAAAATCCGGTTACGTCCGGTATTAATGACAGCAACAGTTGCATCACTTGGTTTTTTGCCGATGGCATTAAGCAGTGGCGCAGGTGCAGAAGTACAAAAGCCATTAGCTACCGTTGTTATAGGCGGATTGATAACAGCAACATTTTTAACACTGGTAGTATTGCCTTGTTTGTACATCATCTTTTCAAAGAAAAATAAACTACCTATAAAACCTATTGCAACCATTACAGCAATTCTATTCTTAATGACCTTTGCAAACAATGTGCAGGCGCAACAACCAGCTACAAAAAGGATAAGTATTACAGAAGCAATCAACTTTGCAAAAAACAATTTGCAATACGAAGTAAATAACCAGCAAATCAATAAAGGAAAGATTCAGATAAAGACCGCAACCCTTTTACCCAAAACGGGAGTATTTGCAGAAAATGAAGACATGCGGCCTAGTGATAATAAAGGCATCTTAAAAGTTGGCATATCACAAAGCATTGCATGGCCGGGTTTATACAAAGCACAAAAAAACCTGTACAACGAACAGTTGAAATATTACCAGGCGAACGGTGCAGTGATTGATGCAGATATTAAAAGAGAGGTAAGAACTGTGTACTATCAGCTTTGGTATTTGCAGGATAAACAGCAATTGTATCACCGTTTAGACAGCATTTATAAATCACTGAATGATGCGGCAAAGCTGAAAGTGAAAACAGGTGATAGCCCAGGCTTAGACAGTATTTCTGCCAATGTAAGAATGAAAGAGTTACAGGCATTATTACAACAAATTGGTAAGGATGTACAAATACAACAGCAGGTTTTGATGCAATTGCTGAATACAAACAATGCTATATTACCTTTAATGATACCATTGGAAAAATTGGCAATGGCAGGTAATACCGGTGATAGCGTTCATCCTGTTCTTGCCCTACAATCACAAAATATCAATATTGCTAATGCTGGTATTGCAGTAATTAAAAATGAAAACAAACCGGAGTTTTCAGGTCGTCTTTTTAGTCAACGCTTGTGGGCTGCTAAAGATCCCTATACAGGCTTTTCTGTTTCAGCAGCCTTCCCGTTGTTTGGCGCAAGCGCTTATCGGAATAAAGTAAAAGTAGCGCAGGTTGATATGCAGATTCAGCAAAAGCAATATGAATACGACAAGCAGGTTTTAAGTTCCCGGCAGTTGCAAATGCAGCAGGAGGTAGAAAAGAACAAAAGCATGTTGTCGTTTTATGAATCAACCGGTTTGAAACAAGCTAATGAAATCATTAAAGCATCTTCAATGGCTTATCGTGCCGGAGAAATAAGTTTTGTGGAACTATCACAGTTTTTAACCCAGGCTATTGAGATTCAGAAAAATTATTTAGAGAACCTGAATACTTATAATCAGTCTATCATTCAATACAATTATTACATCAACCAATAAAAATATACAGATGAAGAAGTTTTTAACCATAGCAATTATTCTTTCCGGCTTTGTTTTCTTTGCGTCCTGCGGCAACAAGGATAATAAAGAAGCAGTAAAAACGGAAGAAACACAAAAGGACGAGGAGCATACAAAGCCTGATGAGGCAACCCTTACAGCCGAACAAATAAAAACCATCGGCATTGAGTTGGGCAGTATTGAAGAAAAGCAATTAACCGCTTCGCTTAAAACAAATGGGGTATTAAAAGTTCCTAACCAGAATAAAGCAAGTATCAATTCTGTTTATAGTGGTGTTATCAGATCATTGCTGGTACAGCCGGGAAATATCGTATCAAGAGGACAAACTATTGCTACTATTGCCAACCCTGAATTTATACAGGTACAAAGTGAATACCTCGGCATCAATTCAAGAATTGTTTTGGCAGAGCAGGAATACAACAGGCAGAAAGAATTGAATGCAGGTAATGCAGGAGCATTAAAAAATTTACAGGCTGCCGAATCTAACTTAAAGGCATTGCGCACTTCAAAGTCTTCATTGCAGCAACAAATACAGTTAATGGGTATTAATCCTTCTTCTCTTTCAAACGGCAGGTTGATTTCTGTTCTGGCTGTTCGCAGTCCTATCGGTGGTGTAGTAAGCAATGTAAATGTAAAGATGGGCAGCTATGTTGATGTAACTACGGTGGTTGCTGAAATTGTTGACAATAGCCAATTGCACCTGGATTTATTTGTTTATGAAAAAGACTTGCCAAAATTAAAAAATGACCAAACGATTCATTTCACCGTTACTAATAATCCCGGCAAAGAGTATGATGCTCAAATATTTTCTTTAGGTTCATCTTTTGAGAATGACAGTAAAGCCGTTTCTGTACATGCAATGGTAAAAGGCGATAAAACAGGTTTGATTGAAGGAATGAGTATTACCGCTAACATAAGCCTGGATAAAGCCACTTTACCTGCCGTACCAACTGAAGCTATTGTAAGTTACCAGGGGCAGGATTATATTTTTATTGTGGATTCTGTTGATGCAAAGAATAACACTACCCTTTTTAAAAGAGTGCCGGTAGCAAAAGGAACTTCTGATGTTGGTTTCAGTGAAATTACTTTGTTGAAAGAAATACCTGCTGGTGCAAAGGTTGTGATAAAGGGAGCATTTTTTATTTTAGCGAAACAAACCAATATTGGTGAAGAATAGCAAAAACAAAGTATTAACAATACTAAAACAAGGGTATATGTATTTTTACATTCATAAAATCACTAAAAATGAAAATGAACAGACTCAATTGCTGGAAGTGTGTAGTAATGCTTGCATCCGTTTTAGGAATGGTAAGTGCATTCAGGGCTTAACAACAAATACACAATTATTATAGAAGGTTGCCGGTAGAAATATCAGTAACCTTTTTTATTTATTAAATCAGATAAAGTGGATAACAAAAAACAGCATTGGGAAAATGTATTTACAACCAAAGCCCCCAACGAAGTAAGCTGGTTTCAGGAATATCCAAAGACTTCAATGGAATTTTTGGAATTATTCAATTTGCCTTTAACAGCAAATATTATTGACATTGGCGGCGGCGATAGCAATTTAGTAGATGCCCTTTTAGACAAAGGGTATCAAAACATTTGGGTACTTGATATTTCAGCAGCGGCATTGGAAAGGGCAAAAAATCGTTTAGGTAAAAAAGCAAGTTTAATACATTGGTTTGTTACAGATGTCACAGAATTTGAACCACCAGTGCAGTTTGATTTTTGGCACGATAGGGCAGCCTTTCATTTTCTTACAAGCGAAGATGCCATTAATAAATATGTAGCAATTGCAGAAGAAGCGATAAGCGATAAAGGTTATTTAGTATTAGGCACATTTTCAGAAAATGGCCCCGACAAATGTAGTGGCTTACAGATTCAACAATACAACGAAGCCTCTATGAGTGCAAGATTTGAAATAGCATTTGACCGTATTAAATGTATAACTGAAAATCATGTAACTCCATTTAACACAGTACAGAATTTTCTTTTTTGCAGCTTTGAAAAAAAATAAAATACTTAAATATGGAACACAATCACAACCATACACCAGAATTAACGGGGATAAATAAAGCCTTTATAATTGGAATAATTTTAAATTTAGCATACGTATTAATTCAGGTAATTATTGGTTTAAAAATAAATTCACTGTCTTTACTTTCCGATGCAGGGCATAATTTTTTAGATGTCGCAGGTTTAGCATTAGCAATGATTGCTTTTAAATTATCCAAATCAAAGAGTACAGAAAAATACACTTACGGTCGTAAGAAGGCATCTATTTTGATTTCATTGCTCAATGCAGTTATATTATTAATCTCAATTGGAGCTATTGGTTACGAAGCCATTTTTCGTTTTAAAAACCCACAACCACTGCCGGGTATTACCATCGCCATTATTGCAGCTATCGGCATTTTTATAAATGGCATTTCTGCTTTTATGTTTTTTAGGGATAGGGATAAAGACATTAATGTAAAATCTGCTTTTCTGCATTTGGCATCAGATGCTTTAGTATCATTAGGCTTAGTTGTTGGTGGAATAATTATTTATTACACTCATCTATATTGGATTGATCCTTTATTAAGTATTATAATTTGTGGAGTAATTATTGCAAGCACATGGAGTTTGTTAAAAGATAGTTTGCGTCTTTCTTTAGATGGTGTGCCTGATAATGTAGATATGGAAAATGTAAAAGCTGAAGTTTTGAAAATGGAAAATGTAAAAGATTTTCACCATTTGCATATTTGGGCAATCAGTACCACGCAAAATGCCATGACAGCGCATTTGGTAGTTTCAAAGGATTTAACAATGGCACAAATAGAAGAACTAAAGCACCGCATTAAGCATGAATTAGAACACTTAAATATTCATCACTCAACATTAGAAACTGAAACTGAGGTTTGTGCTTACGAGATTTGTGGAGAAGATGAGCATGTGCATTAGTACTTCTTATTTCAGTCTTCCATTTGCTGTAAAAGCCATTGTACTGATATTATGGGCAGGGGTGGACTGGCAACCATGTGGGAAGCTGTTTTTGCGGATGTAGGGGTGGCTTTGCTGGCTATTTTGAATGCGGTGAGAATACAGCGAATGAAGTTTTAAATAATTATGTGTATAGTTAAAGCCATCTTCTGGGCTATTTTTAATATCTTTTCTTTAACTCCTCCCCATTAATTTCAACCCTTCCGCAACTCCTCTGTAATCAGATTTGTGCTAAATTCTTTGTGAATACCAGTAATTGGCCGTATTCTAACAAAGCATATTTAGGGATTTAGATTGCTAAACGAATTTCAGATGCGTATGCAAGTATAGCATTTAGGTCCAGCTCAAAAAAGTTCGACATTTCACCGCTTTTCTCCACAAATCCAATCCCGCTTCGGCAGGATTGGATTTGTTTATCATGTTTTCTATTTACATTATATAATTTAAAATCTCGGGCACCTCGTATCATTAGAACTGTTATCGCGGTTAATGAAATTCTGGTAACTCAATGCAAATTCAAAACCACCCTTACCCCTGCTTGCATTTTTTAATTGAGATATGTTTACATCATAACTTACCGATAAAGCTAAACGGTTGAAATCAAGTTTTACAACCGGTATCAGAGCATCCTTCAATCGTATCATTGCACCCGCATGTATAATATATTTGGGGTCTTCAGTGTCATCCAATTTATAACTGTAAATTAATCCTGCTACAGTTTCGCTGTAGTTGCCTTGCTTGCTGTAATCGCCATACAATGTACAGTAAGATTCTTCACCCGCATTCATTCTTATTCCCAATGAAGCAACCCATTTGGGAACCATTTCAAGATCAGAGCTACTGTAAAAGGTGATCTTTTTTGATTTATTAAAATGATGATAAGCCAGGCCTAAGTAAATATTGTTGTTCACATTCTGACCTAACTGTGTATTGAAACTCATACCCACGCCGGCATCAAAATAGGAGTAGGATGGCTTAATGGATTTTTCACCATTTGACAGGGTGGGGTCGTAGGCAGTGCCATTGTATTGGCTGTTTGTAGTTATTTTACTCTGATCAATTTTTCTTTGCACTAATCCGCCAATAAACCCTAGCGATAAATACATATTTCTTTCGGAACTGAGTGATTTCTGATAATTCAACACGGGTAATAAATGTGTTGAAGTTAATGCGATCGTACCTGCCTTATCATACAATACCTGGGCACCAATAGTTATAAAATCATTTCCTCTGCCAATTGGTTTTTTATATTCAATATTAAGCGATACTGTCCGGTATGCAGCTGTTACACTATTCCATTGACTGCGGTAAACAGATTGTGCCCTGATGTCTCCTTTAAAAATTCCTGCCAGTGAAGGATTTCTTAAAAGTGGCGTTTCAAAAAATTGAGAAAAATGTATATCCTGTGCTTTTGTTGATACAGTTATAAGCAATAGTATAAACGGCAGACAAATTATATAGGGTATAGATCTTTTCATGCTGATTTCTTTTCTATTTATCTGAGCAATGCAATATTTCCATTTAATATCAGTGGTGTATTATTATCACATACTATCTCAGCTGTATACACATATACATCACTGATCAATTTTTGTCCTTTAAAAGTTCCATCCCATCCTGCAGTTGGATCATTTGGTAAAAAATTATTTTTTTCAAAGACCAATTCTCCCCAGCGGTTAAAAATGTGTAACCTGGTTATCCTGAAAATGCCAGAGCCCCGTGGATAAAAAATATCATTTGCCCCATCTCCATTGGGGGAGAATGTATTGGGTATAAAAATATTAGCACCATCACAAAAAACAGAAACAGTTATTTCATCTTTTGATCTGCAACCGCCATCATTTTTCACTTCTACAGTATACGTTGTTGTTTCTTTCGGTCTAACTGTTAAGCTTGGGGGATTGCTGGATATAATGCCAGGTGACGGTAACCAGTATGTCCATGTAATATCCGAAGATAATGTTGGCGTTAATACAATCGGTTGCCCGCCATTTTTCATAGAAACATCTTTGCCGGCATCTACTGTTGGAATTGGGTAAACTTTTATTTTAATAAAACCTGTATCTTTAAAACATCCATACGCATCGCTTCCCACAACCATATAGGTAGTTGTAGATCTTGGACTTGCCATCGGTACAGGCGTTGTTGTATTACTTAATCCGGATGAAGGCGACCACTGATAACTGTTTGCGCCTGATGCAAATAATCTGACCATACTGCCTATACAAATTGTATCGTCGCGTTTATTATTCATCACAAAAGGCTGAATAACAGTAATGTTGATTGAGTCTGTATTGCTGCATCCAAAAGATGAAGATCCTGTTACAATATATTTTTGAGTAGCAGCAGGCGAAGCCTGTGGATTTGAACAATTGATACAACTTAAACCTGTAACCGGCGACCATACATACGTTGTTCCCCCGGTAGCATTTAATTGTGTTGGTTTGCCCCTGCATATTTGAATATCACTGCCTGCTTCAATAACAGGGATAGCATACACTTCAAAACTTTTATCTACCGTGTCTTTACATCCTGTACTATTGGTTGCAATTAATCTGATATTATAAACCTGCGCTATAGTATAAACCTGTGTTGGCGGATTTTGCAGGTTAGAAGTATTGCCATTGCCCAGCTGCCATTGCCAGTTAATTACAGAACTGTCGGGTACATTCAATACACCATTAAAAGTTACAGCAACCGGTGAGCATCCATTTACGGCATTGTTAAAATCAGCCTGGGGCGTGGCAACAATTTTTACTGGTAATGGTAATGTTGCAGAATCGGTGCACCCTCTGTTGGTAATGACAATTAATTGTGGATTATATTGACCAACGGCAGCATAAAAATGAGATGGGTTTTGTAATGTTGAAGTTCCACCATCGCCAAATTTCCAGTTATAAGTTGCAGAAGCATCATTTATTATTGATGAATCAGAAAACTGAATAATGCCCAGGTCGCAACGTGGCAGTCCATCGTATCCAAATTTTGTTTTTACACCGTATACATTTATAGTGTCAATTCCTTCAATGGGTATTTGGCATCCGCCCGCATCAATTAAAATTACCTTTGGAAGATATGTTCCTGGTATAGAATAAGTATATGAAATGGATGAATCAGTTGTATTTATAGTTGTGCCATCATTAAAATCCCAGGTAAAAATTTGATTATTTACTGTATTTGCAGTAAAATTTACTGTAAGCGCACTGCATCCTGTAATAGGATTGTAAGTAAATGTTCCGGAAGGTCCACTGATGGTTATTTGTTTTACCACAGAATCAAAACAGTTATTACCCGGACCAGAAACAAATAATTTTGCAATAAAAATTCCGGGTTCATTATAAATATGTATAGGATTTACGGATGATGAAGTGCTGCCGTCTCCAAAATCCCAGGTTGCAGAATATGCATTAACTGAGGTATTGGTAAAGCTGACAATTAAAGGGGGACAAGTACTTACCGAATCAGAAATTGTAAAACTTGCATGCGGTGGTGTAATATGCATGCTCTTGATCATTGAATCCTGGCAACCATATTGATCAGTTATTATTAATGATACATTGTAAGTTGCCTCATTGAGATAAATATGCCATGGATTAATTGCAGTACTTGTATTTCCGTCGCCAAAGTTCCATAAATAAATAAGGCCCGGGCCTGTTGATGTATTGGTAAAGTTGATGACCGTACCCGGACATGAAGTGGTATCAGAAATATTGAAATCTGCAACAGGAGTGGAAATAATTATAGTTTGAATATTTAACGTACTGTCTGTACATCCTGCTGCATCTATTGTTTTTAGTGAAACATCATAAGAACCTGAGGTTAAATAAGTATGAGTAAATGGCGGTGCAGTGAATGTTATGATATTTCCATCTCCAAAATTCCATACCCAGCTTACAATGGGATGAATACCATCATCAGTTGAGCTGTCAATAAAAATTACCTGGTTATTTAAACAGCTGCCACCGTTAGGTATTATAAAAGCAGCAACAGGTCCGTTTACGTGTACGTATTGAAATTTGGTAAGTGTATCCTTACAACCGGCTATATCAGTAATGATTAATCTTACTGTAAATAAACCTGAACTAATATAAGTATGTGCTATGGAAGAACCGGTTCCTGTTTGGCCATCACCAAAATCCCAATCGTAGCTGGCAATGGTGCCGGGTGTATTTCCAACAGCACTAAAAGTGGTTGATGTATTTCGGCAAAGCACAGTATCAGCTGCATCAAAATTTGGTGTTTGTTCAATGATCCTGATGGTTTGTGTATGCAGATCTGTACAACCCGAAGCGAAGTTCTTTACCAATAGGGAAATAGAATATGTTCCGGTATCAGCGTATGAATGTATATTATTTTGTAAAGTAGAAGTAATACCGTCGCCAAAATCCCAAAGCCATTCATCCGGGCCTATTGAATTATCTGTAAAAGTTATTATCCGCGGTGAAGGGCAAACAAAACTTGTTGAAAAATTAGCAATGGGCGGTTTAATATGAATGTAATCAGTAAAAGTAATTGTATCAGGGCAATTGTTATTCCATACAATAAGCCGTACAGTAAATAGCCCAGTATCTCCATATTGATGCACAGGGTTTTGATCAGTTGAAGTTCCGCCATCACCAAAAAGCCAAAGCCAGCGTGTAACCGTTCCTGTTGACAGGTCAGTAAAGAAAACATCAGTTTTTGCACAAACATCTCTGGGTGTTGCTGAAAAATTGGCCGTTGGTTTATCGGAAGCAACTATACCGGCAATAATTTTTATTGTATCAGTACATCCACCGGCTGTGGTAATGATAAGTAAAATATCGTAAGAGCCTGTAGTATAAGTATGTGTTGGATTTTGTAAAGTAGAGGTGGTACCATCTCCCAAATCCCAAAAATAACTTACCACCGGGTCAGGAGAAACAACTGTAGAAGAAAAGGTCCAGGTTAATGGTGAACAACTACTTTGCGGTAAATTATTGATGGTTACATCGGGTGCCAGGATCTGCACATAATTATTGAGAACCAGAGAATCCTTACACCCCAAAAAATTAGTCACAACCAGTTTTACAGTAAATGAGCCATAGCTTATATAATTGTGCAACGGGCTTTGTAATGTGGATGTTGCGCCATCACCAAAATCCCAATTATAAATTGTAGCACCAATACTGCTGTTTGTAAAATTAACAGTTAATGGCGGGGCGCATGCGATTCTGTTTACCGCAGAAAAAGATGCGGTTGGCTTTGATAAAATAGTAATGCTCTTTGTTACTGAATCGGAACATGGCCCGGCATAGGCGATCAGTTTTACATTATAAGTTCCAGGTGTTGAATAATTTTTTACAGGGTTAAGTACAGTTGATGTGGTGCCATCGCCAAATCTCCATAATACAGATGTTGGTGCAGGAGCAGTTGTATTGATAAAATTGATGGGTTCATTTTGACATGCAGTTACCGGATTATTGAACGAAGCACTGAGAAATTGAAGTACAACGGCATTAGTTTTAATAATGGTATTGTTGCAGCCTGTTGTGCTGGTCACCGATAAGGTAACAGTATAGTTACCGTTAAACAGATAAGTATGTGTTGGATGCTGCAGTGTAGATGTTCCGCCATCACCAAATGTCCAGGCATAGCTCAGCGTACCTGATCCTGTAGATGTATTGGTAAAATTAATAGTAACCGGCACGCTGCAACCAGTTGGTAATGTATTGGTGAAATTGGCCGTTACCCCTGTGCTTGTCTGTATATAATTATTTTTAGAAAATGTTTTTGAACAGCCTGACGCATTTGTTGCCCTTAATGTTACAGTAAAATTTCCTACAGTTGAATAGGTATGAGCGGGATGCTGGGTAATGCCAGTAGTACCATCGCCAAAATCCCAAAGCCATTGAGTGATGGGCGAATTTGCGGAACTGCTTAGATCAGTAAACTGTACATTTAAAGGAATACAACCCGAGGTGGGTGTTGCAGAAAAATTTGTTACAGGTATAGCAAAAATGGTTATGTATTGTGTTTTTGTAATTGAATCACTGTTGCCTGCAGCATTTTGTACTACAAGTTTTATTGTGTATTGGCCTGGAGTAAAATAAGTGGCTGAAGGATTTTGTAAAAATGAAGTTGTACCGTTTCCCAGATCCCATCTCCATTGTGTAGGATTACCGGTAGAAAGATCGGTAAAATTTACAATTTGAGGCGAACATCCTGCAATTGGCGTTCCGGAAAAATTGGCTGTTAGCTGCCCTTTACTATTAAAACTAAAAGCAATTAGTGTTAATAAAGAAAAAAAGCAATGCCGGAATAATGTCTTAAATAACATATGCCTGGCTTTATTGGGTTTACGGATTATGGATAAATAATAAAAATTACACTTATGTACTATTAAACAAACGTCATTTTAAGAGGAAAAATTGTACAATACAGCTAATTATTTTATAAGCCGGGATCAGCCATCATACCGGACTATACCGGGGGAGGGTAATTTTTAAATTAAATCCAGTAGGTTTGAGTATAAACTAATGGGAATGACCAAATCTGAGATCAAATTTTTAGAAGGGCCACAAAAAAGATGGGAAGAATTTAAATTTTCTTTTAAAGTATTATTTGAATTTATAAAGGGCTTCAGGGCACTGCATTTTGTTGGCCCCTGCGTTACCATTTTTGGATCAGCAAGATTTAAAGATGGCCATCCATATTATGAAATTACAGAAGAACTTTCGGGCCGTATAGCACAATTGGGTTTTACTATCATGACAGGGGGTGGCCCCGGCATTATGGAAGCCGCGAATAAAGGTGCAAAAGAAGTGGGGGGCAAAAGCGTTGGCTGTAATATTGTTTTGCCCATGGAACAACATCCCAATCCTTACCTGGATAAATGGGTAAACATTAAATACTTTTTTGTTCGTAAAACTTTATTAATAAAATATTCTTATGCCTTTGTGGTAATGCCGGGTGGCTTTGGAACATTGGATGAATATTTTGAAGCGCTTACTTTAATTCAAACAAAGATGATCAGCGAATTTCCCATCGTAATATTTGACAGGGAATTTCATAAAGACCTGATCGCACATATTGACCGACTGAAAGCTGAAGGCACTATTTCTGCCGAAGACAAAAATTTATTTTTGGTTACAGATTCAGTTGATGAAGCTGTGGATTATATTCAAAAGAACAGCATAGCTAAATTTAATCTTCAACCAAAGAAACCTTACCGGCCTTTTAAATGGTTGATGGAAAAATAATAGCCACACCTCATAGGGAGGGTCACCCCTTAATGGTGGCTCACCCGGTAATTTTAAAATGATTGAGAACTTTGCCAAAGTTCAAAACTTTGGCAAAGTTGATCTGCTTTTGTTACCACTTGCGGTAAATAAATGGTCGATATTAAAATTACTTTATGATTTTGATCAGTCCAAAATCCAAAGCGATCCAATATGTACTGTGAAAATCCCTGTCCACTGCAAATGTTCCTGTTTCTCCGCCCTGGGTAATTTCATTTCCGGGGTCTATCATCAACGCATGGCCGAGGCCATTAACTTCATAGAAAACGATAACATCATTATTAGCTGCATCGCGGTAAAAGTGTTTGGTAATACCGGCATGTTTTTCAAAAGAACTGATCGTTGAATCAGCAATATCATCAGTGTGATGCAGGTATGACCATTGCTTAATCAATTGATAAGAATTTTTTATGTTCACTACGGGGTCATTCTTGCCATGCACAACAATCAGTCTCGGATATTTATTTTTATAGTCAAGGTTTTGACTGATAACAGCCTCTGCCAACTTTTGTGGAGTTTTATTGGATGGCGCAAACATAGTTATTACGCCGCCAATTGCATTTGTAGCAGACATAAAAGGCCCTCCCGCCAATATTGCACCAGCATTAAAGAGCCCCGGATAATCGGCCAGCAGTGCAACGCTCATTGCAGCTCCTGCCGAAAGTCCGTACACAAATATTTTAGTAGTATCAATAGAAAAGCGGTCAATGGCCACGTCAATCATTTGTTTAAGTGACATTACTTCTCCTTCGCCTTTTGTAATGTCGTTTTTTCTGAACCAGTTGAAACAGCCGCCCACATTATTCAACATTTTTTGTGAAGGGTAGAGGACATAAAAACCAAAATGATCGGCCAACTTGTTCCAACCTGATTGCCGGGCCACTATGCCTGCATTTTGTGAGCAACCATGTAACACAATTACCAATGGTTTTCTTTTCACACTATCATTTTTTATTACGGGGATGTGTACATACATATTCAGGTTGCCCGGATTACTGCCATGTTGTATGATCTCAGTTAAATCATTTTGAGCGTAACCACAGATACAGAGTACAATAAAAGGAAGAGGAGAAATAAATTTTAACATGGACATCTTAGATGGTTTAACAGGGGATGAACGTTAAAACTAAGATTCAGTTTAATAAATACCTGTTAAAATAAAATTCGGGGTATTAAATACTTGTTAAATTAAAATACCAAAAGACCAACATATCTCTTTCCAAAAAATTAAATTGCTTTGAGCTATTATAAGCTTTTGTAAATGAAAGATTCTTTTTCATAGGTTGATGGAACAGGTGGTACATCGTAGATCAATGCTACTTTTATCAGCCCATTGGTATTATAGCTGTAAGAAAAAGTATTATTAATATAGATAACCGGAGATCCAACAAAAAAACTATGGTGCTCATTTTGTGTTAGCCTGTTATCATATTGCGGGAGTTCATAAAAAAGAGTTTCACCGCTTGGAAAAACACCTTAGGTTTTAAAATTACTGAGTTTTGAGAACGAACTCGGTTTGATATCATATGTAAAATTTGATGTGGCACTTAATTCAAACAGGCTGCTTGATGGAATAAATTCATAATTCTTGTAATCAATAATATTTCCTGAAGCATTTACAATGGCAGTATCTTTTTGAGGATAAAACAATGCGCCGGAATTATTTACAATAAGGAAGAAAGTTCTGTACACATAAATTTTGCCGGTTCCATAACTATAATTCCGTGATTCTAAAATTGAGAAATAAGGAAAAGTTGAAAGAATACGATAAGTAGAAAATATTATTGAATCTTTTAAATTTTTACCGGCATTGTCATAAAAATGATAGGTGATTGTTGTATCATAGTAAAAAACAGTTTGTGCCGCGTTATAGGCATTAACAGAGAATACAGTTGATTTGTAAGGCAAAGTATCATTACTATAATAAAAATAATTGTATTTCGATTGAGTGTAATTTTATAAATTTTTAGCAGAATCAAAAATCTAAACAACTCTTTTCAAATTATCATAAATATAAGTCATAATATAACCCGTGTCTGCAACATTGTTTACAACTTCAATGGTGTAGATTTTGGCTATATAATTACTGTCTGGCGTAGTAGGCGTTGTTGGGGTAGTGGTATTTTCGGGGCTCAGTTCTTTCAGACAACTTTGCAATGTAAATACCAATAGTAAGATCACTAATAATGGATTAAGGGTAACTTTCATTTTCATTTTTAAAATGTAAATATTAAAAAATAATGATCAGTAGATCAAAAAAAGCAGTTGACTGTTAATTTTTTCCTCACTTTTATTATTCAGCTGATCAATACCTGTCTCCTGACTTCAAAACCTGTGAATCTTGTAATATAAATGATCAAATGTGTAACCGGCTGGTGTATAAATGGGGTACCTTTAATTGCTAAGAAAATTCATTCTTTGCTTCAATTACAAAATTATAAATACAACTATCATGAACTACAAAAAATTATTACTCGTTTATTTAATTACATTCAGTTTACCTGTATTTGCACAACAGGCCGATATGTCACTGATACCTTACAGGCAGGGTAATTTGTGGGGTTATGCAAGTCCGGATAAAAAAATAGTTATTGCTCCTGTGTATAACAACGCC
>JAYVUE010000011.1:0-7804 GCA_043788195.1 Chitinophagaceae bacterium | reverse complement strand
ATCCTTTCAATAGAAGGATTAAAATATCCGAATTTTAGAATGGGGAATTCTTCCTGTATCAATTCCATCATTTGTTTTACACCCATGCACTCCCCTGTTTCGGTAACGCCGATTTTTCCTAAATACCAATCGGGGTCAATATTAAAATTTCGCCATTGTATCATGCAGAGGTCTGTTTCTTTGATCATTTTACGCAAGGCTTCATATTCTTCAATACTGTCTGTCATACCCGGGAATACAAAATAATTTATACTGGTCCAGCCACCAAAACTGCGTACTATTTTTAAGCTCTCAGAAAGATCGGCAAATTTATAATTGTTGGGAAGGTAATAAGACATATAAATATTTTCCCTTGCCGAATTTGTGCTAACTCTCATACTGTTTAACCCGGCCTCACATAACACTTTAACAGCTTTTGGCATACTGCCATTGGTGTTGATGTTGATACTGCCTTTTTGAGTATGCTTGCGAATTTCGATTATGCTATCCCGTATGGTTTCCCACATCAACAAAGGTTCGCCTTCACATCCCTGGCCAAAACTGATCAGCGGAAAAGGAGCTGTTTTTAAATGTGGTACGGTAAATTCAACGATCTCTTCAGCAGTAGGTTTAAAAGTAAGCCTGTCCTGCGTACTTACGATAGTTTCATCAACAGGTTGAAAAGAAATACAACCAATGCAATTAGCGTTACAGGCAGGTGAAACCGGCACCGGGCATTCCCATCTGCCCAATGATAAATTTCTGGCAGCCGGACAAGTATATGTCATGCAGCAGTTCTCCATTAAATGTTTTACCAAACGGTTGTGCGGATACGCTTTTAGTAAACGTGCTGTTCCTGTTTTTATCTGTTCAGCATCATATCCTTCACATTCCTGCCGGATATCCTGTTCTATTCGAATTGCAGGAACATAAAATTTTTCATCCAGCCAGCCAGCCGCAGTATAACAAAATAAGGGTAATGTGGGAGCATCTTTCATGGTCTCATATGCAGCCATATACAATCCAGTATGAGCAGGAGGAATAAAAGCTGCAACGGCCCAACCCTTTTCGCATAGTCGCATCTCGCCAGTTTTCACATCAATTCCTATTCCTCTTCTTCCGGGTAATTCATATAAGTTTCCTCCAGCTGGTAATTCTATCCACTCATCTGTTGGTACAGGTATGGCATCCCAGCCACTACGGCCTGTTACGTACAAGGAAGTATCTTCAAAGATATTGCCGCTTCCGTCGGAGTATAGAATGTATGGAGATGCTTTTAATTTCATTGTTGGCTGTTGATCGTTGGCAGTTATGTCAATCGAACAATGTTCAACGGACAACGGGCAATTTTTTATCAAATGCTTTCGGCAAAATTCGTCAATTTGCTGAGTTCCTCAAGTTTTAAATTTTAAGATTTTGATCTGGCATGTGTTGACAGCTGTGATCTGCAAAAACCAGTAAACTCATTTTCATCAATACTATAACTTTCATTATCAATTTCACCTTGTAGCAAATGATCATTTTTAAAATCAAGTGTAAGTATGCGGTCTTTTAAAATTGCATTGTTTAATTCATGCCAGGCTATTGTTCTTTTTGGAAAAAAATGTAATTCAATTTTATCCCGAAAAAAATGAATGGCCTGTTTCATTCTTGTAATGAAATCAAAAACTGCCAATATAATAAGTGCAGCAGTCAGCCAATAATTTAAACACAGTAACCAGGTGATTGCCAGTAAAATAAAAAAAAATGAAAATGAAACCCGTGGATCTTTATTTTTTAAACTGCTTTTAAAATTCAGAAAGATACCGCAAAATGAGATCAGGATGCCTGCTGCTATAATAATATAATTTCCATCACCGAAAATCTTAACCAGTAAAAAGCTAAAATAGATACCATTGATAAAAAGGATAAAAAGCCCTAACCTGTTATACCACCTGATCTTTTCATTTTTTATAACAATTGAATAGCTTTCCATTATTACGGGTTGGCTTCAATCATAAGGTTACACAATTTAAATAAACACCTGGCGCCAACATTTTCATCCCACTCATCATGACTAACACCAACTTCATTCAAATCAAAACCAATCAGTTTACGGCCGCTTTGAGTAATTTTTTTAAAAAGATAAAAAACCTGTTCGGTCTCAAAACCTCCCTGTACGGGTGTGCCTGTATGAGGACAAAGCTTTGGATCCAATCCATCAATATCAAAACTGATATAAACTTTTTCAGGTAATTGATCAATTATCTCATCAGTAATTTGCTTCCATGTTTCTCCTTCGTACTGCCTTTCTTTAATAACTTTATCAAAATAAGTAACCACCCGCTCATTGCTGTTATTGATATATTCAAATTCATCTTCGCAATAATCCCTTACACCAACCTGTACTAATTTTTTTAAACCTGCAATCTCTTTTAGTGCATTAAACATTATTGATGCATGTGAATAGTTAAATCCTTCATATCCTTCACGAAGATCGCAATGTGCATCGATCTGTAAAATGCCAAAATCGCCATGTTTATCCGCAATGGCCCTAAAAAAACCAAGTGGGGTACTATGATCACCACCCAGTAATCCCACTAGTTTACCTTGTGACAGTAATTCTTTAGTTTGTTCGTAAACCCAATTATTTAAAAAAATGCTTCCTTCATTAATATCTTTAAGTGATTTGCACATGAATTTATTTTCACTTAAAATTTCTCCGTGCGAAATATAGTTGATATAGAGTTCGGCTTCCTTGCGCAGGTAATCACTTTTCATCAATATTTTTTTATCAGAAGGCCGCATAAAAAATCCTTGTTTCCAGGCATCTTTTATTTCACTATCATAGAGATCAACCTGCAGGCTTGCGTGATAAATATGATCCGGAGCCCTTGCTGTGCCGGCATTGTAGCTTACAGTAACTTCCCATGGGATAGGAATGATCACCAACCTGGCCTCCTCTTCTGAAAAAGGAAGGCTAAAAAGATTATTGTTGGGATTGCCAACTGAATTGGGATCAAAATTTGAAAGATCAGTCATCGCTTATTTGAATTTGAAAATAATTCGCCCTATTGTGCCATGGCAAAAACGGGGCAAAGATAAGTGACTGTTCAACAAAAGAGATATGCAATAACAATAAATTTACAAGATAAAAGGATTGCAGGAAAGACAAAAAGTACTTAATTTTTGGCCTGCCGGCAAAAGGACATCCGGACCAGCTTTCAGATACATGTGATTTTAACTAATTAACGGGGTAAAGTCTGGTATTTTCTTCAATAATGTAATGATGATCTACCTTTTAATTAAATAAAAAAGAAAAAAAACTGTTTTGCTTTACCTTTGCAAAGAATTTTTACCATGAAAAAAACACATATAATTATCCTGGTTGCCATTGCCGCATCAATCGTTGCACTAATCATATTTTCGGCTGGCGATTTTTCAACCTATGATACCATCGGTTCAGCCCAAAAAAAGCAGGGTAAATACGTGCACCTGATCGCAAAATTGGATAAATCACAACCCATTGAATATGATCCGGTAAAAAACCCCAACTACCTGTCTTTTTATGCAGTAGATAGTTTAGGTGGAAAAACTAAAGTGATTTTTAGAAATAGTAAACCTACCGACCTGGAAAAAAGTGAAAGGATAGTTATGAAAGGAAAAATGCAGGCTGATCATTTTGAATGTAATGATATACTTTTAAAATGCCCAAGTAAATATAAAGATGATAAGAAGGAATTGGAGAAGACTTTTAATGCCGGGAATTAGGGATTGGGAATTAAGCCAACTGAATTATAAATCACATGCATTATAAAGGACATAAAGAATTAGAATGTTATATAAAAGCCAGAGAGCTTAGAATATTTATATCCGGGTTAACAAAAAAAATTCCCGCACATGAAAAATTCCTTTTTAGTTGCTCAAATAGTTGATTGTTCAAGATCTGTTTCACGAAATATTGCAGAAGGGTACGGTAGATATCCTTATGCTGATACACGAAATTTTTTTATCATTTCCAGGGGCTCGGCAACAGAAACAATGGAGCAATTTACAACAGCATTTGATGAAAACTATATAACTGAAGATGAACTTAAAACCGGAGAAGGTAAATGTGAAATAGTTTTTAAATTAATTAATGGATATATTGCTTACTTGGATAAATCAAAGAAACAAGGACAGCAACAATCCAACCCAATTCCCAATTCCTAATCCCTAATTATTTAGTACTATGCACTTCGAAGGCGAACATCTATTACCGGGGCAAATTGGACATTTTTTTATCATCCTGGCATTTGTTGCTTCCATTATTTCAACTATATTTTATTTTACTGCTGGCCGTATCAATGATCTGTCTGAAAAAAGATCCTGGCTTCGTTTTGCGAGAACTGCTTTTTTTATACAGGTATTTTCTGCCATTGCTATTTTTGCAACCATCTTTTATATTTGCTCGCACCATTATTTCGAATACATGTATGCTTACAAGCATGCATCAAAAGAGCTGGAATCAAAATACCTGCTGGCCTGTATCTGGGAAGGACAGGAAGGTAGTTTTTTATTATGGACATTGTGGCATAGTGTATTGGGCATCATTATCATAATTAAAAACAAAGATCCAAAAACTTCAGTTTGGGAGGCTCCTGTGATGACGGTGATCAGCTTTGCCCAGTTTTTTTTACTGATGATGATCCTTGGCATTTATTTTTTTGGCGTACGCATTGGCAGTAATCCTTTTACTTTAACAAGAAATGAAATTGCAGGGCCTATTTTCAGTCAGCCAAATTATTTGACATTTATAAAAGATGGTGTTGGTTTAAATGTATTACTGCGCAATTACTGGATGGTAATTCACCCACCTGTTTTATTTTTAGGATTTGCCTCAACTATTATTCCGTTTGCTTATGCCTATGCAGGAATACAAACCAAACGCTTTGCCGATTGGATTCAACCAGCCCTGCCATGGGCATTGATCAGTGCATGCGTATTGGGTGTTGGTGTAATGATGGGAGGAAAATGGGCGTATGAATCTTTAAACTTTGGTGGGTATTGGGCTTGGGATCCTGTTGAAAATGCAGCACTGGTTCCCTGGCTGATATTGATTGCAGGCTTACATACAATGGCCATTTTTAAAGCAACCGGTCATTCATTGAGAGCCAGTTATATTTTTGCAATTTTAACTTTTGTATTCATACTTTATTCAACTTTTTTAACCCGTACAGGAATATTAGGTGATACTTCTGTACATGCGTTTACTGATGCTGGTGAGGCCATCAATATAATGATCCTTTTATTTGTGGCTGCATTCACTATCCCCTCTTTGACATTATTTTTTGTTAACCTGAAAAAAATACCTGCTATTCAAAAAGAAGAAACTACTGATTCAAGGGAATTCTGGATGTTTATTGGTTCATTGGTTTTCTTTTTAGCAGCCATGTTTATTATTTCCAAAACATCTGTACCTGTTTTCAATAAGATCTTTGGTACTTCAATTGCCCCTCCCGAAAAAGTAGAAATATCTTATAATAAGGTACTCATCCCCGTTACTGCCATTATCGGTTTGCTTAGTGCGCTTATCCAGTATTTTAAATATAAGAATACACCTGCTTTGTATGTATTAAAAAAAATTGCAGTACCTGTATTACTGGCTGCAATAATTACTGTTTTAATGGCTGTTTTTTATCCTATTACTTATTATAAAGAAGGGTCAGGGTTTCTGGCTGCTTTATATGTAGCCTTATTTGCAACGATCTTTTCTGTTATTGCTAATGCGGCTTATATCTGGACAGGCCTTAACGGGAAGTTAAAAGCTGCCGGTGCTTCTGTTGCTCATATTGGTTTTGCACTGATGCTGACCGGCATTTTAATTTCATCGAGCAATAAAAAGGTAATAAGCAACAGTAATGTCAATGGCATTAATCTGCAGGTAGGAAAAGATCCGATGACGAGACAACAGGATAATCCAACAGAAAATCTTACCCTTATCCGCCAATTGCCCACCATGATGGGGTTGTATGAAGTTACTTATATCAGGGATTCACTAGGCGGTGAAAACGGAAGACGGTTTTATGAATTGCAGTTTGTAAGAAAGGATAAGGTGACAAAAAAAATTGTAGAAGATTTTACGTTATGGCCTGATGTTTACCTGATGAAGGACAATAATATGAGCAGTAACCCCGATACCAAAACCTACCTCGATAAAGATGTTTTTACTTATGTATCCTATGCTTTAAATAATGATAAAAATACAGATACCAGCCAGTTTAAGATCAAAGAAATGGCAGAGGGTGATACGGCATTTTACAGTAATGGAATGATGATATTAAACAAAGTAGTAAAAAATCCTGATAAAGGAAAATATCATTTTAGATCAACTGATGCGGCGTTAATGGCTGACCTCACTTTGATCAGTAAAGATAGCATGCATTACAAAGCCATGCCGCTGATTCAAATTGATTCCCTGGGTTTAAACCAGGTAGACGATACCGTATATGCGCAAAACATATTTTTGCGCTTTGTGGGTGTTACTGATAACAAAAAGATAAAGATCGGCATAAAAGAATCGGACAAGATCATTGATTTCGTCACTTTAAAGGCATATATCTTCCCTTATGTAAACCTGGTTTGGTTAGGACTGATCATTATGGCCATTGGTATTGTAATGAGTGCAATACGTCGTGCAAAACTTTCTCCTTTGTATGCTGCTATAGCATTGTTATTGGTGGGAATTTCACTCTTTTACATGTTTCTTTTTGCCAATTAAGATAAAAAAATACCCGGCCGGTAAACTTTAAGCTTACTTTAAGTATCAATAAGTATTAAATTATTGTTTGAAATTGTAATTTTACCCTATGTACCTGCCAGGGAAAAATAGGTTGATAAAAACCACAGTTATTCTTTTTGTGCTTCTGTTCACCACAAAAGGTAACAGGCTGTTTGCCCAATATAGTGTCAATGATACCATTTTGCATGAAGCCGTGATCTACAATGGCGATACTATTGAATCAAAAACATTATTACCCGTTTACCTTCATGGAAATTTGAGTGCATACAGGATCAGTGAAAATGCAAAATGGACAAGGTTACGCAATGCCGTTTATGTAACATATCCGTATGCAAAGCGGGCTGGGGCTGTAATAAATGACATTAATGCAAAATTGGTTAATGTTACTGACCTACACCTCCGAAAAGAATATATCAGGTCAAGGGAAAAAGAATTAAGAAAAGAATTTACTGATCCATTAACCAACCTTTCTATTTACCAGGGAAGGGTTTTAATGAAACTCATTAACCGTGAAACCGGAAATAACTGTTATGACATTATAAAAGAATATAAAAATGGGTTGACTGCAAGGTTTTACCAAACGATCGCCTTTTTCTTTAGTACCAGTTTAAAACAACCCTATGATCCAAAAGGCGATGATCAACCAATAGAACTTATCGTTAAAGAGGTTAGCCGCATGTACGGGATCAAGAGTTAGTACTAAATTCAAATACCCCGGTTCTTCACTTTCTCTTCTACATTGTTAATAACTGCATAATTAATACAAAAGCCATTCGTTTATACTTGTAGTAAGCCTTAATTGATGTAAATTGCATTTTAAATTGCTTTCCTGAAAATGAAGTTAGACGTACTTGCCTTTGGTGTTCATCCTGATGATGTTGAATTAAGTTGTGCAGGCGTTTTAATGGTAGAGAAAATGAATGGTAGAAAAACGGGCATTATTGACCTTACAGAAGGTGAATTAGGTACCAGGGGAACTATAACAACAAGGCAACAGGAAGCTGCTGCCGCTGCAATGATCCTGGGAGTTGATATAAGAGAAAACTTAAGGATGGCAGATGGATT
>JAYVUE010000010.1:0-18356 GCA_043788195.1 Chitinophagaceae bacterium | reverse complement strand
TCAGATCCATCACTGTGGTATAACCGCTTCTGCTGATCACCAATTTTGATTGCTGTATTGCTTTATTTAACCCTGTTGAAGAAAGATGGTTATGCATTTCAATGCTTATATTTTCACAGACGAGCCGCTGCACATCTGCAGGCAGACCCCTTACAAACAAGCAGGTTCCGGCATAATTTTCCAATTGTTTCAACAAAAGATCTTCAAAAAAAGTTCGTTGTGGTTCGGGTCCGGATAAAATAATAGCCAGGTCATATTTTTTTTCAACTGTAATTTTTTCAAACCTTGATAACGGCCCCAAATAAACAACCGGAGTTTTAGGAAAAAGTTTTGGGTGTGATAAAATGCCGGCAAGATTATTTTCATCAATAGCATCGGGTATCCAACAGGCATTGTATTTATTGATGAAATGATAATTAATTTTTTGTGCGATCCAATCAAAAAAACGATTTCCGGTTTTTATTGTCAATTGGTGCGTAATATAAATACAGGGAACCGCGGTACTATATAAACCAAAACGATTATCGGAGATAACTGCATCAATATTGTTTTGTATAATATTTTTTTTAAGCCAGCGATGCTCATGATAAATACGGCTGATGATCTTTGGGAGTTGTAACAATATTTTTACAGACAATCCCGACCTTTTACGGCTGTATTTAATATCATATTCTTTTAAAGGCAGGAAAATTAATTGTGTAAACTCTTTTTCCAATAAATTTTTAACAATACCCCGGGCACCAACCATTACTTCACAATTCAGGGCCAGCAGTTCGTGAATCAATGGAATACAACGGGTGGCATGCCCCAAACCCCAGTCGAGAGGAGCTACTAAAACACGCGGTTTACGGGCAGATATGTTAAAATTTTCGCCTTTCATTTAAAACGGGCAATAAATATTTGTGAAAATAGTTTAAATTGCTAACCAGAAATTATGCAACGACTATTTAAAATAACATTACTCTTTACTCTTGCTGTAAGTTTGATCGCATCCGGCTGCTCTTCTTCAAAAAAAGGCCAATGCGGATGTCCAAACAAACAGGGTATGGTAGGGTATAGATAAGCAGAAATTAATTAACACTTATGAACAATACAAACCGGGATTTACTGGTGTTGTTCAATCAGGAGTTAATGACTCCGCAGTCAATTGAACATGAAGTAGAACTGCTTCATAAGATTTTATATTCAGTAGAATCCATTGAAAATTTAATAGCGGCACACGAAATAATTGATCTCAATAAATATAAAATTCTTGCTAAATCCTACCAACTTCGCCCGATCATACGTCAAATGGAATTAAAACCATTTGTTTTTTTAAACTGTAAGAACTGATCACAAAGAGGATAATCGCAGACCTGCCTACCGTCGGGCAGGTTTAATTTGATTAAAGGATTTCGCAGATTAGTGTCAACTCAATTTTTGTAAGGCAGCCTTTAGTTTTCCCAGCATTTCATCGATCTCTTCTTTTTTACAAGTGCCCACACTAAGGCGATACCAACTACTGTTGTGTGATGCACCAAAAGCATAGAATGGAACAACAGCCAGTTTGGCTTCTTCTAAAATGTAAGCCGTAACATCAGCCTGGGCCGTTAAAACTTTTCCATCTGCTATTTTTTTACCCGCATAATTAATTTGTATAGTAAGATAAATAGCTGCCTGGGGTGTAATAGCATCAACAGTAAAACCATCTTTTTTTAATTGTTGAAAACCGTTGAAAATTCTTTGTAACCTTTCATTCACTTCTGCTTTAAAATGAATAAAATAGTTATCAATATTTGTATTTTGAGAAAGGTAATTGGCAACAGCTTTTTGTTCGGCCATCGGCGCCCATGCGCCAACGTGACTATTGATGGAACGCATTTTTGCCAATACATCAGCCGGTCCCATTGCCCAACCTACCCTTACGCCCGTGGCAGCAAAAGCCTTGCTGATACCATCAATAAAAATGGTATATTTTTTCATTTCTGGTCGTAAAGAAACAGGGTTGTAATGAACAGTATCACCAAAGGTTAATGTCCAGTAGATCTGATCATACATCAGGTATAATTTTTTATCCGTTTCGCCCCTGCTCTTATTTTCATCAATGATAAGATCACAAATTTTTTCCAGATCTTCTTTACCAAAAGTAGTACCTGTAGGATTTAACGGAGAACATAAAGAAATTAAAGTAGCACCCTTGATATGTTCTTTAACCTGGGTAGCCGTTAACATAAAATTATTTTCGGGGCTGGCTTCAATAACGATATGTTCCCCCTCGGTAAAATGTACATAATGATTATTATTCCAGCTGGGAGCAGGATAAATTACTTTATCCCCTTTATCTACAATGGCACGATATAAAGAATAGATAAGCGGACGCCCGCCTGCTGCGATCAGTATTTCATTGGTAGAATAATGCAGCACTTGTCTTGCTGCTATAAAAGCGGATACGGCTTCCCGTAACTCCAGGTTACCTTCGGCAGCGGGATAATTGGTATAACGGTTTTTATATGCATCAATGATCTCCTGTTCCAGTTCGGCCGGAATAGGAAAGATAGCCGAGTCAAAATCACCAATAGTATAATTGTAAATTTTTTCACCCCGCTTAATTTTTTCTTTAATTGTGGCTCCCAGGCGAACAATTTCAGAAGCCTGCAATGTTTCAGCAAGATGGCTAAGTTTGATTTTACTCATAAACTAAAGTGTTGGTAACCCTTTACAATTAGTAACAAATGTAAATTTTAATGAGAGGATAACAAAAAGCCTGTCGATCTTATTTCAACAGATTTTTAAACTAAGCGGATATATTTTTAGTCTATTTCTTTATACTCGTTAAATAATTTCACAGGGGTGCCATCTGCCTGTTTTTTATATTGCTGCCATGGGCCTATGAAAAAGGCATTTGTTTTTTGCACCACTTCGTTTACCAAACTTTCTGCCTCTTCAGTCAATCTTGTTTCCTGGGTATCCGGTATTTTGGTTTTACCCGACACCTCATTCCTGGCATCTCCAAGTTTTCCATTAGCAGTAAGCTGAAAAGGCGATCCATAACCCTGTTTTTCCTGGGGTTTTCCAAATATAAAATTGCGAATATTCTTTATTGAGTCCGTCATTATCTTTCCGGTTTTTCTTAAACTATCTGCATCTTTTCCTTCAATATTTTTTAGTTGTGATTCGATCTTGGTAATTGTTTCTTCAGCATCTGTTAACCTGTCAGTAATTTCAACAAGCCTTGCAGTACTTTTTTCGATCCTTTTTAGCATTGCCATTTTAGCGTTATATATTTCTTTGTCATTTGGTACATTAGGATCTGCATTTACAAAGATCATTGTTGAATCAGTTACTACACCGATGTTCATTACCAGTTTATATAAATCAGGATAAACAGCTGATCCGGTGGGCTCGGGTGAACCTGGTTTTGGTTTGGGAGAACCGGGTTGACGGGTGCCTTTCATTTCAAATCCCCAGTAATTTCGGTTGAAGCCGGTATCAACTTTTATTTTCATTGTTCTGATTAATTCGTTGGCCGACGAATAAATTTTAACTATTGCAGAATCCATTTTTCCTTTACTGCTATCAGCCTTTTCTTTTGTTTTTACAAAAAAAGAATAAGCAGCCCCCCTATTCCTGTTTTGTCCTTCATAAAGGCCCCAGGTGCTCCACTCATAACCAGGCGCCGGCCTAAACCTTGTCTGGTAAGCTGCCGGGGCTTCAAATACGGTTAATTTATTTGAAAAACCATTACCAAAGCCGGCAGCAATTTTTCGTAATGGCTTTATATCATCAATAATATAAATAGCTCTTCCAAAAGTGGCTATACATAGATCAGCTTCTCTTTCCTGTATGGCCAGGTCGTATGTTGAAACAGAAGGATAATTATTTTTCCATTGCTGAAAACTGATACCATTATCAAAGCTTACCCAAAGCCCCTGTTCGGTTCCTGCAAAAATTAAATTAGGCTCAACGGGATCCTGTATCATGCAAAGCGCATAACCTTTAACTTTAGTTTCATCCAGCATTCGCTCCCATGTTTGTCCGTAATTGCGTGTGCGAAAAATATAAGGTTTAAAATCGCCACGGCGATAATCATTACAAACAATAAAAGCTTCTGCAGCATTATGCCTGCCGGCTTTTATTTGAGGTATCCATGCACCATCAGGCATGCCAGTTATTTTGCTACGAAAATTCGTCCAGGTTTTGCCACCATCTCTTGTCAATTGCACATTGCCATCATCGGTGCCTACCCAAATAGTATTTTTTTCTTTTGGTGACGGTTCAATACAAAGAATGGTGTTATAATTTTCAGCACCTGTGATATCAACTGATAAGCCACCGTTATTATCCTGGTTTTGTTGTACTTTATTATCTGTAGTCAGATCTGTGGAAACAATTTCCCAGGTTAATCCTTTATTAATGCTTTTGTGTAAGAACTGGCTTCCAAAATAAATTACTCCTGCATCAAAAGGGTCTTGTGCAAAGGCTGCATTCCAGTTAAAGCGTAATATTGTTTTTAAATCGGGTCCGGGTGGCTGAATACCCATTCTTTCTCCCGTAATTATATTTTGTTTTCCTAATTCACCTTTTTGGCTCATCGAGTACACCCAATCGTTATTGTCAGGGTCGGGCGATACATCAAAACCGTCGCCACCACCCACGTTGTCCCAATAATAATTTCTGATACCTCCATTGCGCCAGGTGTAAGAGGGTCCCCGCCAGCTTCCGTTATCCTGCATTCCTCCCATAACATTATAAGGAAGTTTATTATCGGTATTGATATGATAAAATTGTCCAACCGGTAATTGTTCATCAAATTTCCAGTTACGCCCCCTGTCCCTGCTAATACCGATCCCCCCATCATTGCCATCCAGTATAAAATTTGGGTCAAGCGGGTTTATCCAAAAAGCATGATGATCGGGGTGAATACCACTGTAAGGGATAATCGTTTTAAAACTTTTGCCACCATCTTCGCTCATGCTGATTATTTGATTGATATTGTATAACCGGTTTTCGTTTTTTGGATCAACCTTTATGTCCTGGAAATAAAAAGCCCGGTTAGTTACATCTGTTGCATTGCTGTTTACAAGTTCCCATTTAAATCCCCCGTCATCAGTCCGGAATAATCCATTTTTTGTTGCTTCTACTAATGCATATATTCTTTTTGGTTCATTATAAGAGATCGTGAGGCCAATTCTTCCGTAATTTCCTTCGGGCAACCCTTCTGCAGACCCCAATTTTTTCCATGTTTTTCCGGCATCAACAGTAATATACATACCACTTCCAGCCCCTCCGCTGGTAAAACTCCAGGGTGTACGACGATGTTGCCACATGGCAGCAATTAATTTATTAGGATTTGATGGATCAATTATCAGGTCGGCGCAACCGGTAGTATCATTGGTATGTAAAATCAAATTCCAGTTATCGCCGCCATCTGTTGTTTTATAAACACCACGTTCGGGGTGCTCACCAAAAGGATTACCAATGGCTGCAACATAAATTGTATTGGGATTATTGGGATCGATAATAATGCGATGGATATTCTTTGTTTTCTCCAACCCCATCATCTTCCAGTTCTTTCCTCCATCCAAAGTTTTATAAATACCACCTCCTATATTTAAAGAGTTACGGGGATTTCCTTCGCCGGTACCCACCCACACAACAGAAGGATTACTTTGTTGAATTGCAACTGATCCGATATTTAAAATAGGCTGATCATCAAAAACGGGTAACCAGTTGGCTCCGCCACTTTCTGTTTTCCATACTCCACCAGATGCGGTTCCAATATAAACCAGGTCGGGATTAGTATATAAAGCATCAATAGCTGTTACACGCCCACTCATTCCGGCAGGGCCAATGCTGCGGGTTTTAAGATTTTTAAACAAGTCTAATGAAATTTTTTGGGACTTAACTGCAAAAGTCATTAACAGCAAAGAAGAAACCAATACGACTGCATTTCTCATATCATAAAATTTAATACTTGAAGATCCAAAAAAACGGGCAAGGCGCAAAACAAAATGTATAAAAGGTAACCTGTTTGGGAAACTATCGATCTCTGTCTATAAAATTATCTCCCGATTATTTTGTTTTTTTAAAATCAAGAATTACAGAATTGATACAATAACGCAGACCGGCAGGTGGCGGACCGTCTTCAAATATATGTCCAAGATGGGCTTCGCAACGGCCACACATTACTTCTGTGCGTTTCATGCCGTAAGTATTGTCTGGTGCGTATATGATGCTTTTGTCGGAGATGGGCTCAAAAAAACTTGGCCAGCCGCAGCTGCTTTCAAATTTTCCATTACTATTAAACAGGGGATTGCCACATGCCGCACAATAATATGTTCCGCCTTCTTTATGACCCCATAATTTTCCGGTAAAAGCCCTCTCTGTGCCTTTTTCACGGGCTATATGAAAAATGTCTGCAGGTAGTATTTTTTTCCATTCTTCATTGGTAATAGTTAATTTATCTGTATCAGTTATTGAATAAAGCGGATTGTTTTTTTTATCTATACTCATATTTTGTTTTTGTAATTAACAATATTGCAAAAAATTAGTTGCATATATACTTGTTGGCGGAAATTAATGTTTTTAAACAGATAGTTACCATAGTTTGTGAATATTTAAAGTACGTATATTATATTTGCTATCTTCATACGGACAGTAAGTAAATATGTTTAATCTTATTTTATTTGGCCCTCCCGGTAGCGGCAAAGGAACGCAGAGCGAAAAATTTATTGCCAGGTACGGCTTAAAGCATCTTAGTACCGGAGACCTGTTACGTTTTGAAATATCCCGTCAAACTCCGTTGGGCAGGGAGGCTCAGAATTTTATGGATAAAGGTCAGCTGGTACCCGACGAAGTGGTTATTGGTATGATCAGTTCTGCATTGGACGCAAACCCCCATTCCAAAGGATTTTTATTTGATGGTTTTCCAAGAACATCTGCTCAGGCAGAAGCGCTTGATCAATTACTGGAAATAAAAAAAGCACCCATTACTGTTATGATTGCACTAGAGGTTAGCGAAGAAGAATTAATAAAACGTTTATTAAAACGTGGTAAAACCAGCGGCAGAAGCGATGATACCAACGATGCAGTGATAAGGGCAAGAATTATTGAATATCACACTAAAACTGCGGTAGTAGCAGATCATTATCAAAAATTCAATAAAGTGGTGATGGTAAAAGGAGAAGGAACGGTAGATGAAATATTTGAAAGGCTATGTGCTGCAATCGATGCAAAAATGTAGGTTCAATAAAATAATTGAAAGAATATAACGGCTGCTATGGCCGCTTTTTTGTTTTACATTGTACAACTAAACTAATTATATGGACCTGGTTAAACTTAATTTTATAAACCATGAATATACTCCCTTATTAAAAGACCTGCCAGCTGCAGCAATTGGTAAATGGGGAAAGATGAATGGACAACAAATGGTGGAACATGTTTCGGGGTTCTTTAAAGTATCAACAGAAAAACTGATACTGCCATTTGTAACACCTATCGGGCACTTACCAAAATACAGGGAGTTTTTATTAAGCGATGCACCATTCAGGGAAAACACAAAAGCGCCGGGGAATATTGTACCGGAAGAACCCATAGCGTTGAGAAAAGGGTCGATGATTGAAGCGCTTGAAGAACTACAAAACGAGATCAGTTATTTTGTAGAATTATTTACAACTCATCCCGGCAAAAAAACAACCCACCCCGTTTTTGGCGCACTGAATTTTGATGAATGGGTATTACTGCATTATAAACATGTAACACATCATTTGAGGCAGTTTGGGTTGATCTCTTAAGCAAAAATTGTATTTGCTTTCAACCATTTGGCTATTTGTTCAAAATGATATTCGCCTGTAGAAATAGAGATGACGAAAGAATACAGTATCTCATCTGACGCATTTATCTTTAATCCATCCATTCTTAATAATGTTTCCATTAATACATACCCCGTTCTTTTATTTCCGTCAACAAAAGGATGATTCATGATAATACTTTCGCCAATTGCGGCAGCCTTATCAAAAATGGATGGGTATAAATCTTCTCCTCCAAATGTTTGAAATGGTCTTGCTATTGCAGAATCAAGCCCACCAATATCTTGCACCGCCATGTACAAAAATAACCTCACTATGAATAATTAAAACTTCTTCTCTGGTAATCATATCATTGAGCTAATTTTTCCAACACACTGCCCCTCTCTTTAATTATCCCCATTGCATGCGAAATAACAGAAATCCTTACATTGGATTCATTGTTGATTAATTCGATATAGTCATTAATCAATTTTAACTGCTTCTCCTCCATGGCTTCCACCTTAGCGTGTAGCTGCTTTTTGATTTCTGTAATACTCATTTCAAATAAATTTTATTACCAAATTTACTAAATTCATTTTGTATCTACCAGACATTGGCTGTTAAAATAGTAGATTTGTATACAAACAACGATTCTTTTAAAATGATGAAACTGGGAAATTATATTACCGGCAACTGGATAAATGGAGACGGAGAAGGGCAACAACTTTTTAATGCTGTGAATGGAGAATTGATTGCCAGTGCAAGCACAAAGGGGCTAGATTTTGCTTCTATAACTAATTATGGAAGAACCATAGGTAATCCGGCGCTTCGTAAAATGACTTTTCATGAAAGGGGCAATATGTTGAAAGCCCTGGCCATTCATTTAAGAAATCATTTAGATCAATTTTACAAGATCAGTTATCAAACGGGCGCCACCAGGGCCGATAGCTGGGTAGATATTGAAGGGGGTATTGGCAATTTGTTTGCCAATGCATCGCTGCGCAGAAAATTTCCAAACGAAACATTTTGTGTTGATGGTGAAAGCCATAACCTAGGCAAGAACAATACTTTTATGGGAACACATATCCTTGTTCCCAAAGAAGGAATAGCCATTCATATCAATGCTTTTAATTTTCCGGTATGGGGCATGCTTGAAAAAATTGCGGTTAATTTATTGGCAGGCATGCCCTGTATTGTAAAACCCGCAACAGTAACAAGTTATTTAACAGAAGCAGTGGTAAAAGAAATCATTGCCAGTAAAATTTTACCCCAAGGCGCTTTGCAACTGATCTGTGGTTCTGCAGGCAATCTTTTAGACCATGTTAGCTCACAGGATGTGGTAACTTTTACGGGAAGTGCATTAACAGGATTAATGCTTAAATCTAATTCCAAAATTTTAAGTGAATCTGTTCCGTTTAATATGGAAGCCGATTCGCTCAATTGCATTGTGTTGGGTGAAGATATAACTACAGATAAACCCGAATGGGATATTTTCATTAAAGAAATCAGAAAAGAAATGACCTTAAAAGCCGGGCAGCGATGTACCGGCATCCGAAGAATATTTGTTCCCGAAAATAAAATGGAAGAAGCCTGGAAAGCAATCACTGCATCGTTATCCCAAACCGTTATTGGCAACCCGCTGAATGAGAAAGTGAGGATGGGAAGCCTGGCCGGGCAAACACAACGCAACGAAGTAAAAGAGCAGGTACAAAAATTACTGGCCTCTTCACAAATTGTTTATGGATCATTGGATAGCGTTGAAGTAGTAGATGCAGATGCAAACAAAGGTGCATTCCTTTCGCCTGTATTGCTAATGAATGAATTACCATTTGCTTTAGCCGGTGGATATACAACTAACGCTTCACACGAGGTTGAGGCATTTGGACCAGTAAGTACAATAATGCCGTATAAGAATTTAGACGAAGCCATCGCGTTAAGTAAATTAGGAAAAGGAAGTTTGGTTTCAACAATTGTTACAGCCAATTACAATGAAGCCAAACAATATGTTGTTGGTGCAGCCTCGCATCACGGAAGAATATTAGTGTTGAATAATGAATGTGCCAAAGAAAGTACAGGGCACGGCTCTCCCTTACCGTTATTGGTGCATGGTGGCCCGGGCCGAGCAGGTGGCGGTGAGGAAATGGGCGGCATCCGCGGCGTAAAACATTATTTACAACGCACGGCTTTACAGGGATCACCAACAACCATTACAGCCATCACAAATGTTTACCAGCAATATGCAAAGGGTAAGGATCCGGGTAAACATCCGTTTAAAAAATATTTTGAAGAATTAGAGATCGGCGATCAGATGATTACGGAGAAACGTGTTATTACGTCTGAAGACATCAATAAGTTTGCCGATCTAAGTGGCGATCATTTTTATGCACACATTAAAACAACCGATTTTACAGGCACCATGTTTGAACAACAGGTGGCACATGGTTATTTCATCATGAGCATTGCAGCCGGTTTATTTGTGGATGGGTATGAAAAAAATCCGGTGCTGTTGAATTATGGTATTGATGAACTACGTTTTACTAAACCTGTTTACCCGGGCACCGAAATTTATATACGCTTTACCTGCAAGGAAAAACTATTAAATGATAAACGGGTTATTGAAAAGCCCGAAGATTTTAAAAGAGGAGATGATCTTGATAAAGGCATTGTAAAATGGCTGGTAGAAATGATAGATGAGAATGATGAGATCACTGGTGTGGCAACGATATTGACGATGGTGCAGAAAAAGACATAATAAGAAATTACCTTTCCAAAAAAAGTACTTGCAAAGAATTACCCGTTATTTTTTTTATTGCCTTTTTTTTTGTTTTGCAAATTCAGCAATGCACAAACTCCCGCATATAAACATTATGACGTAAGTAACGGCCTGCCTACAAACGAGATTTATGAAATAAAACAGGACAGAAAAGGATTTCTTTGGATTGGCTGCGACGCAGGATTGATAAGGTATGACGGGAACGCAAACAGGATTTTTTATCGGCGATTAAACTTTCCGCTTTAAAGATCTGAGTCTTTACTGTATTTTTACAGCAAACTTCATGTATGGAAGCATATGTAAAAAGCCATATCGAACACGGTATCAATACCATCGAATTTTTTCATCCACAAAGTAATTCGCTGCCTGGCAAAATATTGGAAGAGCTTGCCAAAGAAATTCATTTTGCCGGTACGCATGATGATACACGGGTGATAATTTTAAAAAGCGACGGAGATAAAACATTTTGCTCAGGTGCCAGTTTCGATGAACTGGTGGCCATTAAAACAGAAGCAGAAGGATTACATTTTTTTAATGGATTTGCCAACGTGATCAACAACATGCGCAAATGCCCCAAATTTATTATTGGAAGAATACAGGGAAAATGTGTAGGCGGTGGCGTTGGTTTGGCTGCAGCAGTAGATTATGCGATTGCAACAAATAAAGCAGAAGTAAAACTGAGTGAACTGGCTGTGGGTATCGGGCCCTTTGTGGTGGGTTCTGCAGTAGAAAGAAAGATAGGCACGGCCGCCTTTAGCGCATTAGCCATTGACGCTACCATGTGGCGCAATGCCGAATGGGCAAGAAAAAAAGGATTGTTTGCAGAAGTACACGAGAGTATTGAAAATCTGGATGAATCAGTTTATCGCCTGGCCAATACATTAGCGCACTCTAACCCCGAAGCGATGGCCGAAATGAAAAAAATATTTTGGAAAGGAACCGAAAACTGGGGCCTGTTATTAAAAGAACGTGCAGCCATCAGTGGTAAATTAGTGCTTAGTGAGTTTACCAGGAATGCAATTGCAAAGTTCAAAGCAAAATAAAAAGGTTATAAATTATTGTATTTAAAAATTTCATCGATCTTACTACCGGCCGGCATATCAAAGACAGGGTTGATAATTCCGTCACGCAGATCATACACCCAGCCATGCAGATTGGGCCCACCGGAATTTTTCCATGCTTTTTGAATTATAGATGTTTTTGCTAAGTTCAGCACCTGCTCCTTAACGTTAAGCTCTGTTAACAGATCAACCTTATCATCTTCTTTTTCCAGGGCATCTAATTCATTTTTATATTGCACGTAAATATTTTTAATATTCAACAGCCATTTATCAATTAAGCCCAGGCTTTGATTTTGTAATGCGGCCCTTATACCTCCGCAATTATGATGCCCGCACACGATTACGTGTTTTACTTTTAAAATCTCTACTGCATATTGAAGTACACTTAACAAATTAAGGTCTTTATGTACTACCAGGTTGGCTACATTCCGGTGCACAAAAATTTCACCAGGCTGTGTGCCTGTAATTTTATCCGCAGGTACACGGCTATCACTACACCCTATCCACAATACTTCGGGGCTTTGTAATTGTACAAGTCGTTTAAAATAATCGGGGTCCGCTGCCACCATTTTGGCAGCCCAGTCTTTATTTTCCTGTAATATTTTTTCGAAAGGTTTCATACTAGTTTATAATAATTAGTATTAAATGCAAAAGAACCACAAGTTACGGGTTCTTATTCCACCTCTTTGGGGAGGTTAGGAGGGGCTTTAAATATTCAATCCCCCACAAGCGCTGATCACCTGGCCGGTTAAATAATTGCCCATATCACTTGCTAAAAATAAACAAACATTTGCAATATCTTCAGTGGTGGCAAACCTACCCAAAGGAATATCAGCTTTATATTTTTTGGCGCCTTCTCCATCCTTTAAATAACTGGTCATATCTGTTTCCACAAACCCGGGAGCTACTGCATTGCAACGGATATTGCGGCTGCCCAATTCTTTGGCTATACTTTTTGTAAAACCTAAAATGCCCGCCTTGCTGGCTGCATAACTACTTTGTCCGGCATTGCCCATCTCTCCGATAACGCTGCTCATATTAATAATGCTGCCACTCCTGGCTTTCATCATGGGTTTTATCACCTGCTTGGTCATATTAAAAACGCTCTTCAAATTCACCAGAATCACATCATCCCATTGTTCGGGTGTCATTCTTAACAGTAAATTATCTTTAGAAATACCGGCATTGTTTACACATATATCTATAGCACCAAAACTGGTGAGTACATCATTTACAAAACTTTCGCAGGCTGCAAAATCACTGGCATTACTTTTATATCCTACGGCATGAATGCCGTAGCTATTCAACCTCTCAGTAAGAGCCGCTGCCTTTTCTGTACTGCTTTCACTTACATAGCTAAATGCAATATTGGCGCCATGTTCGGCAAACTTTAAGGCAATACCTTCGCCGATACCACGGGTAGCGCCGGTAATAATGGCTGTTTTTCCTTCTAATAATTTCATTGGTTAGTTTTGTGTATTATCAACAAAAATAATTAATTCAATTACGAAATACCGGGTTACTTATTATTTATTCGTTAAAGTAATAATTTCTTCCAACACCTCCCTTTCATTACTTAGCCTTGGCACTTTATGTTGACCGCCTAATTTACCTTTATTTCTTAACCATTTTGTAAAAATCCCCTTTGGTAAAATATGAACAATGGGCATACGCAAAGCAATATTTTTATACCTCTTGGCCTCATAATCACTATTAATATTTTTTAGTGCAGCATCCAGTTCAAAAGCAAAAGCATTGATATCGGCAGGCGGGGTATCAAACTCTATCAGCCACTCATGGGTACCGTTACCCCTTTCACTAAAAAAAACCGGGGCTGCGGTATAATCATTAACAATGCAATTTGTTTTTTCTGCTGCAATGGCAATGGCTTTATCACTGTTATCTACTATCACTTCTTCACCAAATGCATTCATATAATGTTTCAGCCGGCCACTTACTTTTATTTTATAAGGATTAAGGTGAGTGAATTGAATAGTATCTCCAATTAAATATCTCCATAAACCACCGGTTGTGCTTATTACCAACGCATAATTTTTTCCGGCCTTTACATCTTTTAATCCAACAGTTAAAGGGATCTCTTTTCCATATTCTTCAACGGGCATAAATTCATAAAAGATCCCATGTTCTGTAAATAACAACATTCCATCATCGTCAGGACTTTGTTGCCCGGCAATAAATCCTTCGCTTGCATTATAAATTTCAAGATAATTTATTTTTCTGCCAATAATCTTATCAAATTGTTCTTTGTAAGGCACAAAAGACACTCCGCCATTAATGTATAATTCAAGATTAGGCCACACTTCCCCAATGGAGGATTTACCTTTTATCTCTAAAATACGTTTTAATAACAACAAGGTCCAGGTGGGAACACCTGCCAGCGAGGTCACATTTTCATTGGCAGTTATCTGCGCTAATTTTTCTATTTTATTTTCCCATTCGTCTAAAAGTGCAACACTTAGCTCGGGGGTGCGTATCCATTGCCCCCAAAAAGGCGAGTTCTGCATCAGCACTGCACTCAGGTCGCCATACTGAATCTCTTCATTTACTTTATTGATCTGGTGCGATCCTCCTACTACCAATCCTTTACCAGTTAACAGATCACTCGAAGGGAAATTTTTATAATAATTACTAAGTACATCTTTACTGGCCTGGAAATGATTTTGGTGAAGGCTTTCTTCGCTGATAGGAATGAATTTACTTTTGTCGGAGGTGGTACCAGAAGATTTTGCAAACCACTTAACCGGGGTATTCCATAAAATATTATCTTCTCCCTCCATCATCCGCAGGATATAAGGTTTTATATCATCGTACTCATGAATGGGTACATTTTTTTTAAATTCTCTTACGCTGAATAATTTTTCAAAATTATATTTTTTTCCAAATTCGGTGTATTGTGCAGCAGTTACCAAATCCTGTAATACTTCACGCTGGGCAGCAACGGGGTGGTTGCTCCAGTTTTCGATACGCCAAAGGCGCATACGGGCCAGTTTAGATATTGCGGGTGAAAGAAATTTCATTTCACTGCCAAGATAAATAATTATCGGGCTGCATCATCATGTAAATAATCCTTTCTCTTTAATTCAAAATTTTTGCCCAGGTATAACCTGCGAACCTGTTCATCATTAGCCAGCTCGTCGGCAGTACCGTGTTTAAATATTTTGCCGTCAATTAAAAGGTAGGCTCTGTCACAGATAGAGAGCGTTTCGTTTACATTATGATCTGTTATTAAGATACCTATATTCCTGAATTTTAATTTGGCAACAATGGCCTGTATATCTTCCACAGCAATGGGATCTACCCCCGCAAAGGGTTCGTCCAATAAAATAAATTTAGGATCAACAGCCAATGCCCTCGCAATTTCTGTTCTGCGGCGCTCGCCACCACTGAGTGTATCACCATTATTTTTACGAACATGTTGTAATCGAAATTCTTCCAATAAAACCTCTAGTTTTTCTTTTTGTTCTTTTTTAGTGAGCCTGGTCATTTCAAGTACCGCCCTGATATTGTCTTCCACGCTTAATTTTCTGAAAACACTTGCTTCCTGTGGTAAATAACCAATACCCATTTTTGCTCTTTTGTACATGGGCAACCTGGTAATGTTAATATCATTTAAAAAAACTTCGCCTTCATCAGGTTTTATCAGGCCAACAACCTGGTAAAATGAAGTGGTTTTACCGGCGCCATTGGGTCCTAATAAACCAACAATTTCTCCCTGTTTTACCGAAAAGGAAACTTTGTTTACAACAGTACGACTGCCGTAAATTTTTACAAGGTTGTTGGTTCGAATAGTAAGGCTCAAAAGAAACTGTTTACAACAAAAATAGTATAAAGCAGTAAATACCCTTTATACATTTTTTATTTAACAGCAGTTTGTGCTTTATTGCTTCTTAACTATGTTTGCAGATATTTACTAATAATGAAAGTAACTGACCATATTAACGGTGCCAAAGACACGCTGATCTCTTTTGAAATACTTCCTCCGTTAAAAGGAAAAGGAATTCAATCCCTTTATCATCACCTTGATCCGCTGATGGAATTTAAACCTGCTTATATCAATGTAACTTATCACCGCAGCGAACACGTTTTTAAAAAAAATGCAGATGGAAGTTTTCAAAAAGTAATAGTACGTAAACGCCCCGGCACCGAAAGTATTTGTGCGGCCATTATGAACCATTACAGTGTTGATACTGTGCCTCATTTGATCTGCGGAGGTTTTAGTATCAATGAAACCGAAGACGCCCTCATCAACCTGCACTACCTGGGAATTGATAACGTATTGGTATTACGTGGCGATGCGGCCAAAAACGAAACTGCTTTTTTTCCAGAACCGGGCGGTCATAAATTTGCAAGCGACCTGTTAAAACAAGTGGTAGACCTGAATGCGGGTATTTACATTGAAGAAGACCTGAAAAATACCAGCAAAACAAAGTTTTGTATTGGCGTGGCGGGTTATCCTGAAAAACATTTTGAAGCGCCTAACATGGAAAGTGATCTGCATTATTTAAAATTAAAAGTAGATATGGGCGCCGATTATATTGTGACACAAATGTTTTTTGACAATGAAAAATTTTATGCATTTGAAAAAGCCTGCAGGGACATTGGAATAACGGTGCCGATCATTCCGGGGCTGAAACCAATTTACAGTACCAACCAGTTAACTATGCTGGCCAAAGTATTTCATATTGATCTGCCACAGGCCCTAAGTAAAGAGATCATAAAATGTACATCCGAAGAAGCTGTAGAGCAGGTGGGAACAGAGTGGTTGCTTAATCAGTCAAGGGAGTTGATAAAATTTGGTGTACCCATATTGCATTATTATACCCTGGGTAGGCCGCATATTGTTGGCAATGTAGTAAAGGAGATAACGTAAATATTCCGGATCGGAAATGACCCAGATCTTTTAGCATTATTATTTTAGCAAAGATTGAAAAACAGCTTCGTTTATTTTTACCTGGTATTTCTTTTTTAATTCAACGATCCATTTATCTTCCAGGATACTTTGATAATCATTAATAACCAATCCCCTTGCTTCATCAAAACTGCGCTGAAGATTGGCCTCATGCAAAGCAGTAAATTTTATAAAGTTAGCCGAACCATCATTAGTGTTGATTGACGGAGAGGTGATGAGGCCCGGTGCCGGGGTTACAGTATTATCCATCGGAATTTGAGATAACTCATAACGACCAGAATCTGCCTGTATCCCATTGTTTTGTTCTTCAACAACTTTTTTCCATGGGTTACCTTTTTTCAGTGCATCAATAGCTGCATCAGCAATTGATTTTGTAGTACAATTAAAGATAATAATACTGGCACTGGCAGTCCACTTGTATTTAGTGGCATGATCGGTATAATATTTTAGCAGGCCAACACTATCATTGGCGGCCCTGCTCCATACACTTCTTTCCATTATTTCAAATAATATATTACCATCCCTAAACTCTTCCATCTGGTAACGGAAATCAGTATTATATTCTTCCAGGTTTTTTTTATAATAATCGAGTGCGGTAGCAGCAATAAATTTTTCGAACATAACTGTATTCGTTTCTCCACGGTAAAGTTCTGCGGTGTTTTTATACTCTCGGATATAATTTAACCAATCCGAACCCTTTATATTTTTTTTGCCAATAGTAAAAATGGCCTTATCATAAAAAGGGATCTTTTTTGAAACCTCATTAGCAAGAATAAGAGATACAGTATCGGCATAGCGAAAGAGGTCGGCATCTTTTACATTTATATTTTTTTTGAATCCCACTTGTTTAATTACTTCTTTATTAAATATTTCCCTGGCTGTGTTAACCCTGGGATCCTGCATCACTTTTTGTTTTAATTCGGAACGAAAAGCTGCATCATTTTTATCTGATGGCGTTGGTGTTTGTTTTAATTTTTTAATAATGTGAAATCCATACGATGTTGAAAAAGGCCGGCTTATATCTCCATCTTTTTCTAATTTTATAACTTCTGATTCAAATGGAAGTTCGTATTTACCGCTACCGAATTCGGGTAATTCTCCACCGGCCATATATGACATTTTATCATCGCTGATCTCTTTGGCAAGTGTTGAAAAATCTTTACCCCCTTTGATCAGGTTATAAACTGAATCAGCCTTTTTTTGTAGTAATGCAAAATTTTGTGATTGTTCGCCGGGAGGAAATGCAAGCAATATCTGTGCTATCTTCCATTTACCTGCAGCTTTTCTATCATCTGCTAAATTAAAAACGTGTAACCCTTTTTTTGAGCGATAAGGTTTGCTTGTTTCACCAACACTTAAACCGTAAACAATATTTTCATATTCGTAGGGTAAAGAAAATGCAGTGAGAAATCCAAGGTCTGTACTCTTAAGTGTATTATATTTTTCAGCAAGGATCTTGCTTACTTTTTTATAATTATTATTTTCAGTTTTCATCAGGCCTTGTACCTCATTTAAAATACGGTAAGCGGCAAGTGTATCTACTGGCGCTGTGTTGGCATCCAGGGGAATAAAAAAATGTAATACATGAAGATCTTTTTGGCTGCGTATAAAAGCCTCATCTGTTAATCCATTGAGTGCGGTTTCATTATTCAGGTAAGATTCCTCGATCTGGTTGCGAAAACTTTCCAGGTCATTCTTTAGTTGTGGCAATGTATCAAGGCGCAGATCCCTGGCAGCCTTAACCTTTAATTTAAAATTTACATAAAGATCGAGGTATTCTCTCAGCGATTTTTCTTTATCAGTAACCTGCGTTTTATTTTTATTGT
>JAYVUE010000009.1:0-10984 GCA_043788195.1 Chitinophagaceae bacterium | reverse complement strand
CGCCATTGTTACTTCGGCTGAAAATTTTTTAAAGCTGGATGAAATAAGAAAAAATAATCTCCGCCTCACAGGACTTTTAAATGATAAGCCTGCTGATGTAAATGCACCGGCCATTGTATGGTTAAGCTATAATGTACATGGCAATGAAACCAGTTCATCCGAAGTGGCGATGAAGACCTTATATGCATTGCTGAATCCTGCCAATGCTGAGACCAAAGAGTGGCTGAAAAATACAATAGTTATCATTGATCCCTGTTTAAATCCGGATGGGCGTGACCGTTATGTTAACTGGTTTACACAAATGGTGGGCAACAACCCCAATGCCAATATCGACAGCAGGGAACACAGTGAACCCTGGCCGCAAGGACGCACAAACCATTATAATTTTGACCTTAACCGGGATTGGGCATGGCAAACACAGGTAGAAACACAGCAGCGGTTAAAAAAATATAATGACTGGATGCCTCAGATACATTGCGATTACCATGAGCAATATCTCAATGACTCCTATTATTTTGCACCGGCAGCCGAACCCTTTCATGAAGTGATCACACCCTGGCAGCGTGAGTTTCAGACGATCATCGGAAAAAATCATGCCCGCTATTTTGATGCTAACGGATGGTTGTATTTTACCAGGGAAAAATTTGACCTTTTTTATCCTTCTTACGGTGATACCTACCCGATGTATAACGGAGCAATTGGTATGACATACGAACAGGCGGGTCATAGTATTGGCGGCCTTGCTGTTGTTAAAAGCGATGGAGATACACTTACGCTGAAAGACAGGATCGCCCATCATTTTACCACCAGTATGAGTACGATCGAGATCACATCAAAAAATACGGCAAGGGTCATGACTGAGTTTAAAAAATTCTTTGATGCTGCAAGTACAAAAGGAATTGGAGAATACAAGTCATACATAGTTACTGCAGATGATGAAAATAAACTGGATGCGATAAAATTATTGCTTGATAATAATATGATACGGTACGGCAAATACAATAACCCTGGAATCAAAGGATATAATTATTTTTCGGGGAAAGAAGAAATGATCAGTACCGGAAAATATGCCATTGCCATAAATAGTACACAGCCTAAATCGGCTTTGATACAGGTATTATTTGAACCCAGATCTAAACTCAGCGACTCTGCCACTTATGATATCACGGCCTGGAGCCTGCCTTATGTTTTTGGATTGCAATCTTATGCAGTAAAAGAAAATCTGGTAACTGAGCAGGCCAATTCATCCGGGTATGGTACTAAGGTTTCACCCTCTTCATATGGGTACCTGGTAAAATATAATTCTTTCGGTGATGCACAATTGCTGGCAGCGCTATTGCAAAAAGGCGTTAAGGTACGTTTTGCAGAAAAAGAATTTTCATTCAATAATAAAAATTACGGTAAGGGCTCATTAATAATTTTGCGATCCGGAAATGAAAATATTTTTTCCTCGGTACCTGATATTTTATTTCACTACCATGCAAGGGTGGATAATGTTGAATCGGGATTTATGCAAACAGGTTTTGATTTTGGATCTGAAAAAGTTCATTTTATTAAAAAGCCAAATGTGGCCATGTTAACCGGTAATAATGTTTCGGGTACGGCTGCAGGTGAGATCTGGCACTTATTTGATCAGCAACTTAAATATCCGCTATCATTGATCAATGCAGATGAGATAGGGGGAGTAAACTGGAAGAATATTGATGTGTTGATACTGCCGGATGGCAACTATAAATTTTTATCTGATAAAGAAGGTTCAGCTGACCTTAAAACATGGGTACGCCAGGGTGGAAAAATTATTGTTATTGAAAACGCGGCTGCACAAATGGCTGCAGGCGATTGGGGAATCAAAATAAAAAAGAATGAGGATGATGATAAAGATAAAAAAGAAGACAGTACTAAAAACCCTTATGGTCATTTAAAAAAATACGGAAACCGTGAAAAGGATGGTATTGTAAATAATATCCCTGGCGCTATTTATAAAACAGAACTGGATAATAGTCATCCACTGGCATTTGGCTATCCTGATTTTTATTTTACATTGAAGCAAAATGAAAACCTGTTTGAGTTTATGAAAGAAGGTTGGAACGTTGGTGTTATAAAAAAAGATAACCAGGTGGCAGGGTTTGTTGGCAGTAAAGTAAAAACAAAAATTAAAGATGGTACCGTTATAGGTACTTTGGGAATGGGTAATGGCAAAATAGTTTTTTTTGCTGATGACCCCATTTTCAGAAGTTTTTGGGAAAATGGAAAACTATTGTTGAGTAATGCGGTTTTTTTGGTAGGACAGTGATTTAATTAAAAATTAATAATTAAGAATTAATGATTATGAGTAGCAGTAGAATTAAAAATGTTTGTAAGAGAATTAAGATAGTTGTATTTTTTTTAGTGTTCAGTATTTCAGTTTTTTTTGTTGAAGCGCAAACACCGAGGTCGTATACTTCCTCAGAAATAGTATTGCAATTAAAAAAGCTCAATGTACTGGGATCGGTATTATATATTGCAGCACATCCGGATGATGAGAATACAAGGTTGCTCGCTTACTTAGCCAATGAAAAACTATACCGTACGGGTTATTTAAGTTTAACAAGAGGTGATGGCGGACAAAACCTGATAGGCGATGAACAAGGTGTAGACCTTGGATTGATAAGAACCCAGGAACTGTTAGCGGCCCGCAGAATTGATGGTGCTGAACAGTTTTTCAGCAGGGCATTTGATTTTGGGTATAGTAAAAGTCCTGAAGAAGCCTTACGCATCTGGGGACACGATAAAATTTTGAGTGATGTGGTATGGGTGATCCGCAAATTCCGCCCCGATGTTATCATCACCAGGTTTCCTACCACCGGCGAAGGTGGACACGGGCACCATACTGCTTCAGCTATTTTGGCCGGTGAAGCATTTGATGCGGCCGCAGACCCCACTAAATTTCCTGAGCAACTGCGTTTAGGTGTTACAGTTTGGCAAGCCAAGCGTCTGTTATGGAATACATTTAATTTTGGGGGTAACAACACACAAAATGAAAGCCAGTTTAAACTGGATTGCGGTGATTATAACCCGGTTTTGGGTAAAAGCTACGGAGAGATAGCAGCTGCCAGTCGAAGCCAACATAAAAGCCAGGGCTTTGGTGTTCCTGCTCAAAGAGGTAGTATCACAGAATATTTTAAAACTATCAAAGGGGATGCACCTACAGTTAACCTGATGGATGGGGTAAATACAACATGGGACAGGTTATTATTTGGAGGGCAACTCATTAGCCGGCCAATACATGAAGACAATGCTGAAAATTTAATTGACTCAATAATTAAAATATTTTCTGTTCTTCATCCCGAATTATCCATAGAACCATTAGTTCGTTTATATATAAAAATAGAATCTATAACCGACATTTACTGGCAGGTGCAAAAACTCACTGAAATAAAAAAGATCATTGAAAATTGTAGTGGCCTTTTTATAGAAGCTACTACTAATACTCAATATGCTGTTGCGGGAGATAGCCTGAAAATTAATATGGTTGTCAACAACAGGCTGGGAGCAAACATTATAAATGCTGATGCTAAAATTGATAATACTTATGTCATATTTGACCAATTGAAGAAAAATGTTAATTCAATAAAATCCTATACTTTATTGATCCCTCCGGATACAAAACCCACCCAACCTTATTGGCTTGAAAATCCGATGGACAAAGGAAGTTTTGTAGTAAACGATCAGCAGCAGATCGGTAAAGGTGAGAATGATCCATGGAGTTTAGACTTCAGTATGATGGTATATGACAAGGAATTTATTTTTACAAAACCTATTCGTTATAAATATACCGATCCGGTTAAAGGTGAGTTATACCAACCTGTCAGCATATTACCTTTTGCCGATATTAAAACAGATAAAGATCTTTATCTGATCAATAAAAATGATTCTTTGGTTGTTGATCTGAAAGTTTCCCCAAACGCAACGATTACAGGGGATTTCAAGGTTTTTGAAAATGTACCTGATATGATATCTAAAAATAAAGGGCATTATGATTTTGATCTCAGCAATCCTGTAAAAGATAAACCTGTTATTTTTCAGGTAAAAGTTAAGGGGGAAAATATAGATAAAAATTCGTCAACCATTAGTTCAGGTATTACCACTAAAAAAGCGCCGCTAACTTTGTCAAATTTTTATAAAAGGGTGATCAGTTATGATCATATCCCTTCCATTGTTTATCAAAAACAAGCTTGGGCAAAAACGGTTTTTCTTGATCTAAAGACCGAAGGTAATTTTGTAGGGTATATTCCGGGAGCAGGGGATAAGATACCGGAAGCATTGGTGCAAATGGGTTATAAAGTTGTGGTACTAAAGGAAGCGGATCTTAAAGCAGGCAATCTAAAGCAATTTGATGCTATTGTAACCGGGGTAAGAGCTTACAATACTCAGCCATGGCTTAATAATGCATATGAAGGTTTGATGGATTATGTAAGGGAAGGTGGTGTTTTGATGGTTCAGTATAATACCAATAATTCTATTGGCCCGGTTAAAGCAAAAATTTCTCCTTATCCATTTTCCATTGGAGGAAAGAGAGTCACTGATGAAGAAGCGAAAGTAAATTTTTTAGTACCCAACCACCCCGCATTAAATTTCCCCAATAAAATAACTGAAAAAGATTTTGATGGATGGATACAGGAGCGTAGTACATATCATGCAGAAAACATTGACAGTAATTATAAACGTATTTTGAGTATGAAAGATCCGGGTGAAAATGAACAGGATGGGAGCCTTATCATTGCTGATTATGGCAGAGGAAGATTTGTTTACTGTGGGCTGGTATTGTTCAGGGAATTACCTGCAGGTGTGGCTGGAGCGTATAGGTTATTTGCAAATTTAATTGCGAATAACAGGGGTAAGTATATAAAATAAAGACGTTACAAAGATGCACAAAGGAATACAGAGATTCACTAAGTAAAATCCATCTTTGTGAATCTCAGTGAATTCTCTGTGAAACTTTGGGGAAGTAAAAAATGCAAAACGAAAGATCATATTGGAATAAATGGTATACCGCTGTATTTGTATTTCTGATCATACTAATAATTATCTTTTATCTTATCACTAAGTCGTTTTCATGAGCGGTATTGATTGGATCATATTAATTTCTGCGTTAAGCACGATCATCTTTTACGGTATTTATAAAAGCCGTACTACAAAAAATCTTGAGGGCTATTTTTTAAGTAACCGCAGCTTACCGGGCTACCTTGTTTTATTGAGTATTATGGGAACACAGGCAAGTGCCATTACATTTTTAACCGGTCCCGGCCAGGCGTATAGTGATGGGATGCGTTTTGTACAGTATTATTTTGGTTTGCCTTTAGCCATGATCGTTATTTGCATTTTTTTTGTACCCGTTTTCAGTAAATTAAAAGTATATACTGCTTATGAATTTCTGGAACACCGTTTTGATGTTAAGACAAGAACTTTTACAGCTGCTTTATTTTTATTATCAAGAGGGTTAAGTACAGGTATAAGTATTTTTGCACCATCGCTTGTATTAAGTTCATTAATGGGTTGGAATATTTATTACACCAATCTTTTTATGGGCGGCTTACTCATTATTTATACAATGAGTGGAGGTGCAAAAGCAGTGGCACATACGCAAAAACTGCAAATGATCATTGTGTTTGTAGCTTTGTTTCTTGTTGGTTACCTGGCGGTAAAACTATTACCTGATGCTGTTGGATTTACTGATGCTTTAAAAGTTGGCGGACAAAATGGCAAGATGAATATTATTACCACCGGGGTTAATGAACATGGATTTGACTGGAAAGACAAATACAATATCTGGAGTGGATTGATCGGCGGATTTTTTTTAGCACTAAGTTATTTTGGTACCGATCATAGCCAGGTAGGGAGGTACCTTACTGCTAAAAGTATAAAAGAAAGCAGGAAGGGGTTACTTATAAATGGGCTGGTGAAAATACCCATGCAATTTTTTATTTTATTAATTGGGATATTGATTTTTTCTTTTTACCAGTATAATAAAGGCCCGGTTTATTTTGATGAAGTAATGCTGTCTGAAGCAAAGCTAACTGTAAAAAAAGATTCATTGATCATGCTTGAGGGGCAATATCAAAAAGCTTTTTCCGAAAAAAACAGGCAGGAAGCCAATGCAGTAAGAAAAACTTTCAGGCAGGTAATGGAAAGGGCATTACCTGATAAAAAACCTAATGACACCAACTATATCTTTTTACGATTTGTAAAAGATAATCTGCCGGTAGGATTAATAGGATTGATCTTTGCTATTATTTTCCTGGCAGCCTGGGGTAGCATTGCTGCTGCACTTAATTCTTTGGCAGCCTGTTCAGTTGTTGATTTTCATAAACGGTTTTTTGTAAAGAAAGAAACAGAACTGCAGGATTATAAAGTTTCACAGTGGTATACACTGGGCTGGGGAATATTTTCAATTATTATTTCCATGTTTGCCTATAATATTGGTAACAGTTTAATTGAAGCAGTGAATATTATAGGCTCTTTATTTTATGGGGTTATACTGGGTGTTTTCCTTGTAGCCTTATGGTTCAGGTGGGTTCAGGGAACAGCGGTTTTTATTGCTGCAATAGTTTCCGAATGCCTTGTGATCTATATTTATTGGATGGATATCATTTCCTTTTTGTGGTTAAATGTTATTGGTGCATTGCTGGTGATCATTTTGGGAAGTCTGTTACAAGTGTTTATGGGAGAACATAAATCAGATGTTAAAAAGAGTTGGCAAAGTTAACAAGGTTGGTAAAGGTATTCAATTCAAAAGTCCTTTATCGCCGTTGTTAACTTTATCAACCTTGTACAACTTAATTCTTCGGCAAAAAAATTATCTCTTCTTATTTAACTTTTTCTGCAGGTCTTCATTCAGTTTTACATAATCGTCGTTTTTTGCCTCTTTGGCAAGTTCCCAGGATCTTTTTGAACTTGCTAGCGCACCGTCTTTATCACCCAATTCTTTTTGAATTTTAGCTTTGTACAACCACATCCAGTAAGCCTTGTCATTTCCTTCTATTGCTTTGGTACAATTTTCGAGCGCCTTGGGTAAATTTTCTTCATATTCATTATAATATTGAGCAGCCTGCCAATAAGGTTTTTTATCAGTTTTCATTGCCAGATCTATCTGCTCCTTTATTTTTTCTTTTATATTAGCAGTTATAGGAATTATTATTTGGGTTTTTGCCCACATTAGTTGCAATTCACAACTCCCGGCTTTTACTTCGGCAAATTGTATTGTAAAAGTTTCCAGTTTTGTTTTCATTTTTATGGTTTCTAACTTAAACCTGCAAACGTCATCACTTTCTTTATAACCATCAATGCCCCAATTTTTAATTCCCTTATTCAAAATTATTTCCCATGAGTCTGTACCTGGGATAGTGTACAATACGTAAGTGCCACTATCTATTTTTTTACCACCAAACTCAACCGGTTCAGTAAATTGTAATTTAGTTGCAGCATTTGCCCCTGTGCGCCAGAGTTTAGTATAAGGAACAAGGTCACCAAAAATTCTACGGCCTTTGGCATTGGGTCTTGAATAAGTAAGTTCAATTGAACCCAATCCAAAGTCCTGTTTAATTATTTGCGTAGTTGAGGGTTGTGGCATACGTACCTGTGTATTACCGCTAAAAGCAATGCAGCACATTAGAATTGTGACAATAATTATTTTTTTCATAAAAAAATTTAAGGCTAAATTACAATAAATGAAATGATATGTTGTAATAAAATCTGAACAGTAACTTACTATTACTATGAAGGATAATGAGAAGATCAGAACTGAACTTTAACTTTAGCAGAAGCTTTTTTACCTTTTTTTATTTTCCATTGTGGTCCCTGTTCAATAAGCCGTTTCGTTGATTCTTCACAATCTTTGCAATGCGATTGATCAACTTTTATATTGCTGATAGTTCCATTAGGTTTAACATCAAAACTAATTCCGATCTCACCGTGAATATCTTTTTTTGAAATGTCTTCGGGCAGATCAATATTATTGGCAATATATGTATTGTAATTATCCCAACCATCGGCGGGTTCTACATTTACTACCGAATCTATAAGTAATGTAGCACGGCGGGAAACAGGTTTGTCAGCTTTTTCCCTGTCTTTAATTACTGTTTTTTTATTGAACGCAATTTCATCCTCAGCTAATACAATTTTATTCAGTGCCTGGTTACTTTTTAATGTTATGATTTTTGGCAGATAGCCAACAGACCTGACTTCAACAGAAAGAATTGAATCGGAAGATACCAACCTGAAATTTCCTTTCACATCAGTGTAAGTACCAAAATTCTCACTCTTAATGGAAATATTGGAAAAGGGGAGTGGCATATTATCCTGGCCAAAAACCTGCGCTGTAAAACTTCGGTTAAGTGGTTGAGATTTGATGCCCGTACTTATATTTTGTTTTTCCCTGTTTTTTTCTTCATCAGCATTTACAACCGGAGGTATACTACTTTCTTTGGCCTTTACAATTGGTGATTCGGGAGGTATTGCATTGCTGTTAGTGGTAACTGTTATGTTCGGTTTGCTGTTGCTTATGGGTGCAGTTTTTTTATCCAGCTCGTTTATTGATACTTTTCCTTCAGCTTTTGCCAGGCTTACGGGTTCAGCTTTAGCAGGTTTAAATACCAGTGCACTGTCAGCTACCAGTAGTCCATTATTTTGTGAAGCAGTCTGTTTATTGGAAGCATCAATTACTTTGGCAGATCTTTGTACAGGTTGTACAATTGTTTGTCCGGGTGAGTTATCGGTTTTCGGCGGTGTTATTGTTACGGTTGTTGTTGGTTCAGGTTTACTTTCTTTTGATATATTCTGAGCTATTTGTTTAGATCCGCTTTCAGTTGATCTGTCTTTTGTAATAAGGTAAGTGATAACAGAACCACAACCAATAACTAAAATGGCGGCAGCAGCTTTCCACCAATTGCCGGTCGTTTTTTGCATTGGGATCACCTTTGCAAAAGGCATTACTTCAGAAAATTGCCGGCGTAAAACAACCAGTTCTTTTTTCCATTCTTTTCCTTTCATCAGTTCATATCCTTCCATGGCCTCTGCTAAAAACGGGTCATCGAGCGCCGCTTTTTCCATTGCATGCATTTGTATTGATGAAAGATTGCCTGAAAAATATTTTTCAATATCCTCAGCGCTGTATACCATATTTGATTTTTCAGAGTTCATTTTAATTTAACTTTCTGTTCTAACCTGCTTTGTTTCCATACAAATTTTTAAATTGCGTTTGCCATTTTGAATATAACTTCTCACTTTACTCCATTCAAATCCTGTTAGTTCTGCAATTTCGTTATAACATTTGTTTTCTAAGTAAAATAATTCTACGGTTTGTTTTTGTTCAGGTGGCAAGGTTTTCATGCATTGCTCTAAATGATTAAAGTTTTCTTCCTTTTCAATAGCCTCGACATTCAGATGCGTATTTTGCTCAGATTGCATAAAAGCCGGGTTAAATTCGGTAGTTTTCATATTCCGGGGGCTACGCAGCTGCATCAGGCAGTGATTTCGGGCTAAAACATGCAACCAGCCCTTAAAATTATCCACTTCGTGCAGCTTTAATTTGATGTTCAATTCGTCAAAGATATCCATTACAGCGTCCTTACTACGCTCAGCTTCTTTAAAATATTTAAGGCATACACCATACACAAGATCCATATACTGTTGGTATAAGCGGCTTAAATAGTTGATATCACCTGTTTTTTTAAATGCAGTTATTAATTCTTTGTCAGAATTTGGTTCAGTTGATATGTTCTTTAAAAATGCCAATAAATAATTTCATTAATGTGTAAAAAAGGTTTTAGAATTTATATTATTCAAAATAAACCCTGATCGTCTGGTAAAACAGTCGATTACTCATGTATTGGCTTTGTTGTTGTTGTTGTTCTGAAAAACCCTGCAAACCAAATAATCCTGCAGCATTACCCTTGTTTATTGCAATCTCAAGATAACCAGCCGAATTAAATAAAGCCAGTTTTTCTCCTTCATTAACATCAGCATAGGTTTCACTTATTTTGTCGATCACCTCATCCCGTTTAAAAACGATCTTAAAACTTCTGCCTTTTCTTTGTTCTTCAAATTCTTCTTTGCTGATATTTACAATTACATTTTCAAAGTTATCAATGAAAATGATCTGGCCTTCTATCCAGTTATTACCTAACAAAGGCCTTAATGGATTTTTTACCCTAATTGAGACATTGGAATCACCTAATTCTTCAATTTTTTTACCTTTTAAAAGTTCGTTAAATGCTTTTGTAAAAACGGAAATGCAATAAAGGGTATTCTTTTGTTGTGCTTTATCCAATGCAAGCGAAACAACTTTTTGGGGTACTTCCTCAAGGATCATTGTCAATAATCCGTTATCTGCACACCCAATGACATGACCGTTATGTTCGGCCAGTAACATATGCTCAGGTTTTTCGTCAAATAAATTTACCAGTATCAGGTGAAAAGTACCTGCCGAGAAATTTTTAATAGCATTTCTGCAAACATAGGCAGCCTGCGGATAGTTGAAAGGAGGAAGCTGATGCGAAATGTCGATTATAGTGAAATTTCCTTCTCCCTGTAAAAGTTGGCCCTTTACTGCACCCACAAGAAAATCCTGCTGGCCAATGTCTGATGTAAGGGTTAGTAAGGGCATTTATTATTTAATTCGTTAATTTTTTTTATAGATATAGAGGGGGTTGATAAAGTTAATAGAGTTGACAAGGTTGATAAGGGTAATCAATTCGAAAGCTACTTTATCAACTCTGTTAACTTAATCAACTTTAGGCTACCTTATCAACTCCCCGTTTTTAAAAAAGAATTTCTTCACAAACCGGTCGGCCATTTTTGGAAAAAATTTATTCATGAATACGGTCTGCTTGCCGGTAAACGTAAGCACTAATGTTCTTTTTCTTTTTTCTATGGCACGCAAAATATGTAAGGCACATTTTTCAGCACTCATCATTTTTGCTTCATCCATTGGGCTTTCGCCCTGCGA
>JAYVUE010000008.1:0-6409 GCA_043788195.1 Chitinophagaceae bacterium | reverse complement strand
TTACCACTATTGTTAAGCACAAAAGCAAGTACCATACTATAGTTGTCCCGGTATATAGATTCAATGGCCTGGTTATCACTTCTGGCAAGCCCTTCCAATAGTAGTTTTTCCTGTTCTGTAGTACTCACCCTGTTTTTATTAATACGGTTATAACTGATTTGTAACCCAAAGGAACAAAAAAAATATTTATTTAAGGTATGGGTTACCTTTCTTCATTTCAGGTATAAATATCAAATTATAATTTTAAAATTTAAACAAAACAAAATGAAAAAAGTAATCTTAGCACTTGCAGTTGTTTCTGTAACATTTGCAGCTTGTAATGGCAGCGATGACAAAAAAGTTGAGGAAACAAAGACTAGTGATACTACAAAAGTAGTTACAAAAGACACGACTATGGTTGTTAAAGACACCACAGTTAAAACTACTACGACTATAGATACAGTTAAAAAAGCTAAGTAATCTATCAGTAAGTCTCTATTTGCCTGCAAAAAGATATTTTTTAAATTTTCATATAGCAAGCAATCGTTAAAGCCCTTCTTATTCCTGAGAGGGGCATTTTTTTAATGATAATTTCAATGTAGTTCCCTATTTTTGTTTTTAATATGATGAATAAGCAAAATAGCAGCTGGCTTTATTTTTATTACTTCGGTGATGTACAAGCCGGTATTTTTTGTTAAAACCAGACTAAATCAAATTAACATAAAATCATCCCGGCTAAATGGCCGGGTTTTTAATTTAATATGACAGTAACTATTATCGGAACGGGATTGATCGGTTGTTCTATGGCTTACCGGTTAAAAGAAACAGGCTTTGCACAAAAAATAATCGGTGTTGATAATAATCCCGGGCACTTACATAAGGCACTACAACTAGGCTGGATAGACGAAGCCATGCCTTTGCCCGGGGCAATAGCAAAAAGCAAACTGATCATTATTGCAATTCCTGTTGATGCTACATTACAAGTTTTGACTTCGGTGTTGGATAAAATAGATAAGCATGTTGTGATGGATGTGGGCTCTGCAAAAAAAATAATATGTGATTCTGTAAAAAGGCATCCAAAACTAAACAGGTTTGTTGCTACCCACCCAATGTGGGGTACAGAAAAAGATGGACCGGATGCCGTTGTAAAACATGCATTTAAGAATCGTGTGGCCGTTATCTGCAACAAAGAAAAACCCAGTGCTGATGCACTGCAATTGGTAGAACGTTTGTACCAAACCATTGGAATGAAATTGGTTTATATGGATGCAGATGTACACGATGTGCATGCTGCCTATGTTAGTCATATATCACACATAGCTGCTTATGCATTATCGCTTACCGTATTGGAAAAAGAAAAAGAAGAAAATGCCATTTTTGAATTGGCAAGTGGTGGTTTTGAAAGTACAGTACGCCTGGCTAAAAGTAACCCTGCCATGTGGGGACCCATTTTTATTCAGAATAAAGAAAATGTGCTGGATGTTTTAAATGAACATATCTCGCAGTTAAGAAAGATCAAGAGTTGCCTGGAAAAAGATAATTATGATTACCTGGCCAAATTAATAATGGATGCAAATAAAATAAAAAGAATATTGAAATAGTTTAAACAAAAAGGATAATGATATTTAGGGAAGCACAAATAAAAGATATTCCGCAGATGCAGGTTGTTAGAAATTCCGTAAAAGAAAATATGTTGTCTGATCCCGCACTGGTTCCTGATCATGATGTTGCAGATTTTATTACCAGGCGAGGAAAGGGTTGGGTTTGTGAGATCAATGATCAGCTAGTTGGTTTTTCTATTGTTGATATGCAGGATAATAATATCTGGGCTTTATTTATACATCCCGATCATGAAGCAAAAGGAATAGGCAAACATTTACATAAACTAATGCTGGATTGGTATTTTATGCAAACAAAAGAAACTGTTTGGCTGGGTACAGCCCCTGATAGCAGGGCAGAAAAATTTTACAGGATGCAGGGCTGGACAGCAGTGGGCATACATGGAAAGGGAGAGGTTAAATTTGAGATGAGTTTTGCCACCTGGTCCGACGGTCCCCGTATGACCAAGGGTTGAAAAACAAGCTAATAGAACAAAGAGAGAAGGAGGCAAAGCGTTATTAAAATCAAATCTCTTTTTTCTCTTCATCCTGAGCGGAATCGAAGGGTCCTCTTTGCCCAAAAACTAAAATTAATTTCGGGATATGATCTGACGGGGACCGTCGGACCATGAATAAAAACTAAATTTACAATGCAATCCCAAACAAGATCAATGAAAGATTTAATACAGGAAAAATGGAATAAACGTCCGCTTATTATCAGCGGTCCCTGTAGCGCTGAAACTGAAGAACAGGTAATTGAAACTGCCAAAAGATTATTCAACACAGGTAAAGTGGATATACTTCGTGCCGGCATCTGGAAACCACGTACCAAACCGGGATTATTTGAAGGGATAGGCACAATTGGATTGTCGTGGTTAATGGAGGCAAAAAAAATTACAGGTCTGCCTGTTACAATTGAAGTAGCAACTGCCAAACATGTACACGAAGCCTTACAGTATGATATTGATATGCTTTGGATCGGGGCCCGTACCACTGTAAACCCATTTAGTGTACAGGAAGTTGCTGATGCATTAAGAGGAGTTGATATTCCGGTGCTGATAAAAAACCCAATTAATCCCGACCTGGAATTATGGAGTGGCGCTATTGAAAGATTGCAAAAAGCGGGATTAAATCAAATTGGTATGATACATCGGGGTTTCTCTTCATACGGCAATACCGATTTTAGAAATGCACCCATGTGGCACTTGCCCATTGAAATGAAACGTCGTTTTCCGGGTATGTTATTGGTTTGTGATCCGTCACATATTTGTGGTAACCGAACTTTATTGCAATCTATTGCACAAATAAGTATTGACCTCGATTTTGGCGGGCTGATGATTGAAAGCCATATAGATCCTGATAATGCCTGGAGCGATGCCAAACAACAGATCACCCCTCAAACTCTGGTGGATATGTTGAATGACCTTGTGTGGAGAAGAGAAAATACAACCGAACAGGTATTTATTACAGCTCTTGCCTCACTTCGTGAACAGATCAATCAAATGGATGATGAGTTACTCGATCTGCTTGGACAGCGTATGAAAATTGCTGATAAGATCGGGGCCTACAAAAAGACCAACGATATTACCATTTTACAAACCAATCGTTGGAATGAGATCCTGGACAGGGCATTTCAAAAAGGCGATTTTTTAGGGTTGAGTAAAGAATTTATTATTAAATATTTTGATGCAGTACATCTGGAAAGTATCAATCACCAGAATAAAGTGATGAATTCGTAGGATAGAACACGGATGGTACGGGTTGAACGGATGATCACAGATAAATGATCAATCGCTGATTAACAATGATTAAATGATTTCGCAGATTGAAAGGCAGATCACAGATTTTATATGAATACAATTGAACAAATATTTTTACAAGATTAGAAATTAGTTATGCAGCAAATAAGAGCTTTTGAATTAGCAGGGTCTTCGGAAGCCTCTCCGCCAGCTGGCGGCGGAGGCCTGCCTGTAGGACAGGCAGGTTTGGTAGGGGCCGTTACTTATTATTTTGATGCCGCTTTTTCGTATTTGCAACAAGTGGCAGCAAAAGAAAATGTTGTTATTATAACCGATGAAAATATTTACCAACAGCACAATGAAAAATTTTCGGGGTATAAACTGGTTAAAATGGCTGCCGGCGAACAGCATAAGAATCAATCAACAATTGATAGTATAATCGGCGAATTAATACTTTTGGAAGCCGATAAAAATACCGTACTCATTGGTGTTGGTGGTGGCGTTGTAACAGATATTACGGGTTATGTTGCTGCTGTTTATATGCGGGGTTTACAATTTGGATTAATACCAACATCTATCCTGGCCATGGTTGACGCAGCCATTGGTGGAAAGAATGGAATTGACGTTGGCATTTACAAAAATATGATAGGAACCATCCGCCAGCCTGACTTTATATTGTATGATTATTCTTTTTTGCAAACACTACCGGTTAAGGAATGGATAAATGGTTTTTCCGAAATAATCAAACATGCCTGTATAAAAGATGCTTTAATGTTTTCTATACTGGAAAAATATTCCTTGCATGATTTTCAAACTGATGAAACATTGATCTCGGAATTGATAGAAAAAAATGTAGCAATAAAGACTTCAATTGTAACAAATGATGAATTTGAAAAGGGTGATAGGAAGCTGCTGAATTTCGGTCATACCATTGGGCATGCCATAGAAAATTTGCACCAGTTGCCTCATGGGCATGCTGTAAGTATTGGCATGGCAGCTGCCTGTAATTTGTCTGAGCAAATTAACGGGTTACATTTTAATGATGCCAAAAGAATAATCCAGTTGCTTGCAAAATATAAATTGCCGGTTGATATTGAAACGGATTACGAAAAAGTATTTGATGTGTTGAAACTGGACAAAAAGCGAACTAATGATGCTATAAATTTTATTCTTTTGAATAAGATCGGGGAAGCCACTTTTAAACCAATCCAACTGCAGACACTTCATCAGCATCTAAAAGAATTATTATAGTGAAGGTTATTATTCAGCCATCAATGATCAGCGGAACAATAATGGCTTCTGCCAGTAAAAGCGCTATGCAAAGAGCCTGTGCCCTTGCCTATTTATACGATGGCAAGACTATTATTAAAAATGCCGGAAAAAGTAATGATGACCTTGCAGCATTGCAGATCATTGAAGATCTTGGAGTAACTGTAATAAGCATGGGCAATGGGGTGGGAGAAATAATTGTAAATGGTTACCCCGGTCTAAAGACCGGGGCAAATCAAAAGACCGGGATATTGCAAAACACTGAAGAAAAAATAATTAATTGTGGTGAGAGTGGTTTATCTATCCGTATGTTCACTCCAATTGTTGCAATTAGTGAATCAGCATTTATAATAACCGGTGAAGGAAGCCTTATGAACCGGCCAATGGATTTCTTTGGTAAAATATTTCCGCAGTTAGGCGTAACTGTTGAGCTGAACAATGGCAAACTTCCCTTAAAAATAAAAGGCCCGCTGATTCCAAAAGATATCACAGTTGATGGATCACAAAGCTCACAGTTTTTAACCGGTATGCTGATAGCATTTGCAAAAATCACTACAAAGCCGGTAACCATTACAGTAACTAATCTTATAAGCAAGCCTTATATCGATCTTACTTTGCAAATGATGAAACATTTTGGTTACGAAATAGAAAACGAAAATTATTGCAAATTTTATATCAAACCCCGCACTGCAGTTATATCAAGGCAGGCAAAAACTTATACTGTTGAAAATGATTGGAGTGGTGCTGCCTTTTTATTAGTAGCAGGTGCAATAGCAGGAGAAATTACTTTAAAAGGACTGGATGTTTTTTCAGCACAAGGTGATAAAGCCATTTTGCAGGTATTGATGATGACAGCTGCTTTTATCTCTGTAAATACTGATGAAATAGTTGTGAAGACAAATAAACTAAAACCTTTTCATTTTAATGCAACAGAATGTCCTGACTTGTTTCCTCCTTTAGTTGCATTGGCAGCCTGTTGCGAAGGTATTTCTGTGATTGAAGGAACAAGCCGCTTACTACACAAAGAAAGTAACAGGGCATTGAGCCTGCAGGTGGAATTTGCAAAAATGGGAGTGGAGATTAAATTGCAGGGCGACCTGATGATCATCACCGGTGCAACAAAAATAAACGGGGCTATCCTGGATTCTCACCAGGATCATCGCATTGCTATGGCTTGTGCAGTAGCAGCATTGCGGGCCAGTGGCAAAACAATTATCAATGAAGCAGAAGCAGTCAATAAATCTTATCCCGGTTTTTATGAGCATTTGAAATTGCTGGGAGCTAATGTATCTTTACAAATAAACAATTAAACAGTGAATTCGTTTGGCCGCATTTTCAGGGTACACATTTTTGGTGAATCACATGGCGATTGTGTAGGTGTAACTATTGACGGTTGCCCTGCAGGTTTGCCATTAGCTGTTAATGATTTTACAGCAGATATAGAAAAACGTAAAGGTGGCCATAAGGGAACTACACCACGCAAAGAAGATGATATCCCGCAAATAAAAACGGGTTTATTCAATGGCAAAACCACCGGCGCACCCATTACCCTATTATTTGATAATACCAATACCCGTAGTAATGATTATGAAAAGCAAAGAGGCATTCCAAGACCGGGGCATGCCGATTTTGTTGCGCATAAAAAATTTGGAGGCAATGAAGATTACAGGGGCAGCGGGCATTTTAGCGGACGACTAACTGTATGCCTGGTAGCAGCTGGCGTAATAGCCAAAAAAATAATCAAGGAAATAAAAGTTGAAGCCAATATACTGGAAATTGGAGGAGAGACAGATCTTGAAAAAGGTTTGCAAAAAGCAATTGATG
>JAYVUE010000007.1:0-18376 GCA_043788195.1 Chitinophagaceae bacterium | reverse complement strand
ATAAGGAAAAACATCACTAAATTTGACCTTAAACCGGCTGACTTTAATTTTGTAACTCCCTGATTATGTGTAGAGAAAAAAAACGTTAGTCAGAATGCTAGCAAATTATATCCTTATTCTTTTTTTAACCGGTATTGATTGGCTGATGGTTTTGACAAGTGCTGCTGTTGTTTTTCTTTATCTGTAATTTTTTATTTGATCTTTTTCGCTGATTGGCAATGAATTTTGAAGATCCAGGCTTTTATATTTAAAATCCGGATTATTGCAAATGTCCCACATCTTTGCAAAAGTATTTTGTATGGCATGATTGTGGACAATTTTAAATAAATAGTATAATGAAAATCATATTTCAAATAGTATTACTCTATATTCTTTTAACTGTAGTACTTGTTTCTCATTCAACAGCACAGGAAAATCTTTCCTTCAGGCAAGTCAATAAAAGGATTGATGCAGCACAGAAAAATTTTATGAAATTGTTGACAAAGTCAGCAATTGATAACGATGGCAAGAACATGATCACCAGGTTTATCAATGTTGAAATTGACAGCCTGCAAAAAGTCATTAAAAGTGATAATAAACTGTCTGTACCACAACAGGTACAGGCCCTTAATTGCGCATCTTATTTTTTAGAAACGATGAAAGAGGAGATCGAAAAGAAATCAGTAGATGTTTACCAGATGCGTGTAGATCGCAATAACTTCATTCCCCTTTGGGAATCTGTTCGTTCGGATCAATCCTGTGACAGGATAATCGGGGAACTCGGTATTAAATCAGCCGATATTATGGCTGTAGTTTTTAAGGATTATCCGCAGGGGGCAAAGATCAAAGACATGGCCACTTTAAAAAGCCTGGAACGTTCACCGTACAAGATCATGAATTTTTTAGGAAGTGCCCCCGGTTTTGTGTTTAAAGATACGTTGCTCTATATTTTTGCAAATACGCAACCCGAAAGATTCATCAATGCTACACAGGGAACAAAAGATCCCGAGTTGTTAAAAACCATACAACAACATTCTTCGCCTTTGATCAAAACACTGTTGTCAATAGCCAATGAAAAGAACTTTAAGAATTACTTACCATTCGTATCATTACTGGCACAAAACAAAATTACACTGGCTGAAATAGATAAGGTCCGCGCTGTGCCATCTGATTATTATAAACGTATAGTTGATGCAGAGTTAGACAACCAGGCTGCTGTTGTTGAAGGAAAAATGCCCATGTACTATTTGCCATTAAGACAGTATTTAAAAGAGTATGCGATATTGTACTACACTGATGTAATAAACAGTTTGCATGAAGAGCCCAATGAAAAAGCCCGCTATTTTGTTTTGGAAGGATTGCGTCCGCAAGACCTCTATTTTATTTTAATAGGGGGAGAAAATGAATTATATACAAGCAGCTACCTGTATACTTATAAAAAACTGATGAATTCTTTTATTAATAACAAGAATGATTCATTATTCCGGCTGGTAAATTATGACCGGTATAGAAAATTTTTATCAATGGCCGGGCGATATAATACTTTATCGGCATTTATGAAAGGAATGCCCAGGGAAACGAGTATTAGTATCATTAAAAAATTTATAAACGGGTTGGAAACCAGTGAGGGAAACGGGTTGGATGAAACGATCACTGTTGCAGAAACTTTTACGGGTATTGTAAAAGACAATGACCTGGCCACACTAACCTCCCAGGAAATAAAAAACAATTATTTACGAAACAAAAGTAGCAGTAATTATCATGGAATGAAGCTCTATTCAATTCTGACAGAAATGTTTGCCGCTGTAAAAAACAATGAACTGGGTAATAAAGTAGGGCTTTCACCAGCGTTGGCTGTTTATTACAAAGTAACTCATCAATCTTTAGTAGACAAGGGCGGAAATATCAATCAGTTAGTATTATTTTATGGTGACGATGATGGCAAGGCTTCGTACAGCAGTTTTCTTGGAAACTATACAGATGCCAGTCAATGGTCTGTTGAAAAGAATGCAAACTGGATCATAATCAAATCTAAAAAATTATATCCCATTGTTATTTATGCCAATTTACCATTGGATTATAACGGAGGCCTGGATATAAAAGCACAGGATGCATTGAAAGAATATTTGAAAACAAACCAGATCTCCTGTCATATTCTCATTCACCGTGGACATAGTTATCATTTAGCCAATACTATTAAATCGGTTACTGAAGCTACCCGTTTGGCTATACTGGGCTCATGTGGTGGTTATAATGAGATCTTCGAAATTTTGGAAAACAGCTTCGCTGCCCAGGTTATTTCTACGAGGCAGGTTGGCTCAAAACAGGTTAATGAGCCACTCTTAAAACTTATCAATGATAAATTATTAAATAGCAAGGACCTGGTATGGTCAGATATCTGGACAGAGCTAGAAAAACAATTTAAATCAAACAAACTGGCCTACGATTATTTTCAGGAATATGTGCCGCCTTACAAAAATATTGCGCTGTTGCTTGTAACACTCTATTATGCAGGAGAAGAATCAACCCTGGCTAATAATTTAAATTGAAACCTTACTACTTATTAACTTACTAAACAGCACTATATATGTCTGGTTTTTACCCCCTATTGTTAAATTTTAGCTATTAAGCCTATATCATATAATTGATGATACTAAAATGGTAACTTTGTGTATTGCATAAAATTGATCTTTTTTTTAACAGTCGGAATCAAATTTTATTAGTTTTATTACGTTTACGTAATACTGAAAATTATGAAGACAGTTATTAAATTAATGGTGACTACTTTATCCCTTTGCGCTTTTAAAAACGCGAAGTCTGCTCCTTTACAAACAACGCTGGTAAGTATACTCAATCTAAATACAGATGAGCCGGTTACTGTTATTACAAAAGATACAACTGCTTTTTTAGTCAGGGATACATCATATAATCATATTGATACCAAACTTAAAATTGCAGCAGCACGGTTAAGATTAAAAGTGGCAATGGCAAGACAGTTTTTAATAGACAATAATTATAACAGTGATATCTGTTTTATGGTAGATATGACGATCCCGTCAGGTAAAAAAAGATTTTTTGTGTATAATTTAAAGGCTGATAGTATTGAATTTTCATCAATGGTTTCACATGGTAGTGGATCTTATAAACCCAATTGCGATGATCAACTTGTTTTTTCCAATTTACCTAACAGTAATGCAACTTCCCTGGGACGGTATAAGATCGGTGAATCGTATAAAGGATCCTATGGTTTATCCTATAAATTATATGGTTTAGACAGTACAAATAATAAAGCCTTTCAACGTTCGATCGTATTGCATTCGGATAATTACGTTCCAAACAAAGAAACTTATCCATACCATATTTATGAAAGCGCCGGGTGCCCGATAGTTTCACCTTCTTTTTTAACCGTTATTGGTAAATACCTAAAGGCTTCAAAAAAGCCCGTCATGTTATGGGTATATAATTAAGCTTCCCTTATTCCATTTCATTGAGCCTTGGTCTTAGCCTTTGCCTGCTTTTATTAAAGACCATCATCCCTTTTTCTATACCTTTTCGTAATGCTGCCTGTTCTTCATCAGGAAGGTTGTATATGGTTTTGCAGTTTATACTGCAACACCCGTTGTGTTTTTTTGCGCAGTTTTTGCATTGTATAAATAATAAATGGCAACCATCATTTTTACAATTGGTATGGGTATCAGCATGTTGTCCACACTGGTGGCATTTGGCAATCACGTCTTCGGTTATACGCTCTCCCAGCCTGTCGTCAAATACAAAATTTTTACCAATGAATTTACTATCCAGTCCGGCTTCTTTTGCCTGCCTGGCATAATTGATAATTCCACCTTCAAGGTGAAAAACATTTTGAAAACCATGATGTAACATATAAGCACTGGCTTTTTCGCAGCGGATACCACCGGTACAATACATGATGATGTTCTTATCTTTTTTATCTTTCATCATGTCAACTGCCATCGGCAACTGCTCACGAAAAGTATCACTGGGTATTTCAATGGCCTTCACAAAATGCCCTACTTCATATTCATAATGATTCCGCATGTCGATCACAAGCGTATTCTCATCCTGCAACAATTCATTCATTTGAATTGCATTTACATACTTTCCTTTTTGCTGCATACTAAACCCGGGATCTGTTATACCATCTGCAACAATTTTTTCCCTCACTTTAATTTTTAAAACCCAGAAAGATCGGCCTGCATCTTCAACCGCAATGTTTATACGGATACCCTGCAAAAGTTCAATTGAATTTAAATAATTTCTAAATGCATGCACATTACTATCGGGTACGCTTATTTGCGCATTGATCCCTTCAGTAGCCACATAAATGCGGCCAAATATTTTTAATGCAACAAGTGCTTTGTACAAATCATTTCTAAATTGCCCTGGATCATCAACCTGAAAATACTGATAGAAGGATATAGTAGTTCTGTGCTCTGTTTCAGCGTACAATAATTGCTTTAATTCCGCCTGCGAAACGCGGTTGTGTAATACTGCCATAGTTTTTTAATTTGATCCCGTTTGACCGGGAAATCGTTTATTCATGTTCTGGCGCGGACCGTCAGAGCATGAACTTGATTGGATGCTTGCAGGCAAACCAAATTTTAGGCACAAAGATAATTAAGAGTAATGAAAAAATGTTTTTGTTATATTAATGCTTTACAAACCAAGGCTCATACCTCCTCCTCCTCTTCTGCCACGGGTATTTGATTTTAATAAATTACCTAATAACCCTCCGGCACCGATCCTAAACTCGGCAAAACCTTTATTGCCATTACCATATCCTTTTTTCCCATTTATATAGGCTACTACAAAATCTACCCTGAAAATTTTTATGATATTCTCCAGCCCCACAAAAACTTCAACATAATTATTGGTTCTGTTTACATAAAAGGCATTACTGCCAGCCACAAGGTTCCAGTTCAATCTTTTAAACAAAGGGATTTTATTGGTGAGCAACCCGTTAAAATGGTGTTCCAGGTGGCCAAAAGAATAAAATGATAATGTAGTACTGTTAAGGTAATAAGGTGCCAGTTGAAAACTGTTTACATAATCACTTGCAGCAAAAGTTCGGTTACCATTAAAATGCTGGTAATCCTGTATAAATAGTTTTTTAGTATTTAGAAATCCGCCGATACCCAATTTATATTTTAATAAACCCCATAGTTTAAGATTTTTGTCATCGTCTATGGTAAAACGCCACTTGTCGAAATTTACATCACTTCCAAAAATATTCTCTATCCCTTTTGTATAATTAATGCTGAATGTTGGATATTTTGATCCAAGGGAAGCTTTACGATTGGGAAATTGAATATATCTTTGTCCCGGTTTAAAGCTTACATCAACACTTACAATAAAAGCCTGGTGCTTTGTAAACTGAGCAGGTATTCTTTCTACCGGATAATTTGCAGTTAATGTAATGGTGTCTCTTTTAAAAAAAGTATAATCACTGGTGTTTTCAAGCGGCCTGCGATCTTCATATAATGTGTTTACACTAAACCTGAAACCACTTTCATATCTTTTACTAAAACCAAGGCTACCATAATAGTTTTCATAAATTTTCAGGAAATTATCACCCCACCCCAGGGTATTTATAGAATTGGCGAGTGGGGAGATCGGGTTTTGTTTATTGAACTGGCTAACTCTTTTTCCACCTGAGATCGTCCAGGTTTGTCGTTTTAATTTTTTATCAGTTTCCCAATCCCTTGTCCTTAATATTATATTGGTCCAGGCATTCAAATGGCCATTATTAAATCCGTATCGCATGTTGGGTTCAATAATTACATTAGTTTTTATTTTTTTAAAATATTTTTCATAATACATATTAAAATTCATAACGATCCCTTCAACGGTATTGTATTCCAGCCCTTTGATCAGTGATTCAATTCCCCATTGATAGGTATTTGTTTTACTATAATGGGTACGGTGTATCCCTTTCCACAAAATATTCAGTGGTTTAAGATTGCCCTGCCGTTTTTTAAGTGTGTCAATAGATGATTGACTGAGAAGAGAATCTTTCTGAACTTCAAAGATACTGTCCCTCATACGGTAATCTTTTCGCTCTTCCGGTTCTAACGGTACAGGCCGGATCGTATCCCAGTATGCTTTTGATTTTTTATTTACGGCCGTATCATATTTGATCACGATCCTATCGAAATATTTTTTTCCAAACTTAGGATTCAATTCATAATTGGAATATACACTTACAAAATTACCAATGGCATCAATGCCAAACTGTTTAAAATTAAAATTGATCAATTGATTTTTTACCCTCCACACGTTTCCATCAACCGGTACATGAATTTGTGATAAATGCATAGAATCAATAATCTCCAGCTGTGATGACCTGGTTAATAAAAGGTCAAAACTGTGAATTCGCCAATCCCCATCTGTAATATTTATTATTCCGGAGAATAAGGGTTCGTAGGTACGCCTTGGCGTTACCCTGATACTGTTGATCTCTTTTCCATCTTCATAAAAACTACCCAGATATTTAAATTTATACATGCTGATCGCCGCGTCTGCAATCGGAGAAACAAACCCCCTTGGAGCTAACCGGTTATCAAAAATGCTGACGTTGTTTGTATATAAACTAATAAAAGCAGGAAATGTAAATCCAAATCCATCAGTACCACTTACCCTGCTGCTGAGAACTTCCATTTTAAATTTATCCGGTAACTGAATATGAACTTTGGCAATTGATTCTGATAAATAAATGATCCCTTTACCCGACGAATCAAGTCGCAGCTCCTTCCTGTCTTCTTCAGGAATTTTGCGGCCCAGTATCTTTTTAGGTAATTTCCGCAGTTTAATTATGTCTTTGGAGTACAGATCGCAGTTAAAGGCTTTCACCTGGGTGCCATAAAAGTTTCGTTTTTTTATCGCCTGCCTGATGATCTCGTAAGCAGGATCTTCACCATCACTTTTAATGATCACTTCTGTCATATCTAGCTTTTGCTCAGACAGTATAAAACTCAATTCAACATCAGTTCCTTTTACCACCAGTTTTTTTTCCTGTTTTTGATAACCGATATGCTGGCAAACCACAACATAAGTACCTGCAGATACTGTAAAAGAAAACCTGGCATTGGTATTGGCACTTGCACCAATAGAAGTACCCTTAATAGTTATAGAAGCATAAGGCAATAATTCGCCCTTGCTATTAACAACTGTACCAAATATTTTCTGTGCGTTGGAATGAAAAGAGATCAATAAAGCAAGAAAAAATAAAACTCTATACATAACGGGTTTGGGTTATAACAAAATTAGATTTGATTTTGTTACAAAAATTCTAAATTAATATACGCCATTTTTTATGCCATGGATTTTCTTAAAAAGCATCCGGTTATTGCGGCAAAACCTGCTACCAATGCGCCTATTAATGCTGTTGCCAATATAAGCAGGAAGGGGTTATCCATTTTTAGTATCAGCAAAGAAACTTTATGTGCCAATAAGTGTTCATTATTATAACTGATCCAAAAACTTAAGCCACCCCACAACAGTAATAACGCAAGAAATGCAGCTAAAAATGCCTTACCGGGTTTTTGAGGTATTAAAGAAGCTACTATAAATGCAGCAACAGCGATACTCCACCAGGGTAAATACAGGCAGACAGCAAAACTTAATAAAGCTGTTAGTATAAGTGAGATAGTGAATTTCATAATGTAAATTTGATGATTTGGTGATTTGGTGATTTGGTGATTTGGTGATTTGGCGATTTGGCGATTGGTTTTAATTTTAATGATGCAATTATTTTAGATAACACTTTTATAATTGAAGTGCAATTTTGTAATAGTTCATCATTCTTTTCGTATCCTTTAGATTCTTTACAAAGTAAAAGCCAGTATTCTGTTTCATCTGCCTCTTTAGCGCAACTTTTAATTTATGAATAAAATCTGCACGGCTTTCAGCATTTTGTGCTTCTCTTACATTTGCTCCTATACTTGTTCCCGATCTTATTAATTGCCTTTCAATAACATATTTGCAACCCTGTTCTAATAGCTCTACATATTTAATGATCTTTAAAGCAAAGACAAAACTAAGCTCCACAATAAGATTTTTATCCTTATTAGATTGCATAGTGTACGGTTTACAATTTGATAATTTGAAAATTTGAGATTAGACGATGTGGCGATGTGAAAGACTCATCAATCACCAAATTATCAAATCTTCAAATCAATTAATCACCAGATCATTTCGAAAAAGTCATAATTCCAGTTATTCGTTTATCCTTCTCTTCACTTTTTGTCATCATCCACAGTGAATAATATTTTCCGGCTGCCCATTGATCAACAAAATTATCATAATATTTACTGCCCGGGTTACCGCTTTGCCCGCCGGGATAAACACCATAAGCTTCAGTAGTAGAAGTTAAACTGATTACCATTCGCCAACTTGGGCCATGATTTGGTTTTGCAGCATTTATACAGTGGTTACCACCGCCAATAGGCAAATTCAATTTACTAAAAGGAGCCAGTTTGGTAAGATGATAAACGCCTGTTCCTTTGTATTTTTCCCAATCCAGTATGCCATCAGCCTCTATCTTTTTTAAGTCTTCTGCAGTTCGTTTAAACGCTGAGGTTACTTCATCTGCAAGGGTTTCTTTTTGTGGCGTGGCAATATTGTCTAAAAATTTATATCCCGAATCCTTAAGCACCCCTTCCAGCAAACTGCTTTCAAAAGGATGCATGACAACTTTGGGCGCTTTGGCAAATTCATCATTAAAAACAGTGTCCCTGAAATTATTCCAGAGTACTTCAAAAACAGTAGCGCCCTTTGATCCAACATCATTGCGCAGGTTCCAGTTCTTTAACAGGTCAAAATATTTTTTCTGTTCCCCATTCAATTCACTTTCTTTTATATTTTTGAGAAACAATGGTCTTGCAGTTTCGGCAAAAACATCATAATTATCTGTTTGTAATGCCATCATATCCTGTGGAGTAATATTATTCATTGTATTTAAACGCCGGTTAATAGTGATCCCACGATAAGGCGGATAATTTCTTCCCAGGTAATAGGGATAGCTTTCATCAACCGGCTTTTGATTGGCACTGCTGATAAAACCTCTTTCGGGGTTGTATTGATAAGGCACTTCATCATTTGGAATCATTGCCTGCCACAAATAATTAGTATCTGTTCCGGGCATTACAAAATCGCCCTGCCCTTTCCATTTGGCCGGCCAATCGCCTTGTGTGCGTATCGCAATATCTCCGTTCTTGCAGGCAAATGCAACATTTTGCCCCGGCGTATGCAGGTGGGCAACAGCTGCTGAATAGTCTGCATAATTCTTTGCTTTATCCAGCATATTAAATATTTTCATTTCATTGCTGGCATCATGTGCTTTCCAGCGAACTGCATAATATTTATTATTGGTACTGCGTCCGCCGCTATATGATTTATCAAACATTACCGGGCACCAGTTATTACCTAATTGAACATAGGCCACTGTATCAATAAAATCCTGTTTGTTTTTTATTTTAATAGTATCGATCCTGAATTTTGTTGGATGATAAACACCATTGAACAGGTATTCTTTACGACTGTCATCTTTGAATTTTATTTCGTAATAATCCCTTACATCCCTGCCGCCATTGGTAAATCCAAAAGCGCAACTATCATTGTACCCGATTATCACACCGGGTGATCCCGGAAAACTAACGCCATAGGCATTAAAAGATGGTGTAGATATTTGTATCTCGTACCAAAGCGAAGGAAGATTAAGCCCCAGGTGAGGATCATTGCACAAAATGGGTGCTCCGCTTTTTGTTTTCTTTCCACTAACTGCCCAGTTATTACTACCATTTTCCCGATCGGGTTTAAAAGCTTCTTCTACTGCAAGATCTTTGTTATTAAAATAAACAGAATCGGCATTAGCAGGTACTTTTGGAAAAACTTTTTGTTTTTCAAAAACAGTTCCTTTGGGAATGATGGGATCCAATGAATCCTGCAAGGCTGGAAATAATTTTGCAAAATCATCTGCACTAAAATAGCTTTTGGCATTGGTCATTTCAAAATCATCATCATGTGATGCCAGGTCGTAACTCATATACTTCAAAAACAACGATGTTTTAAGGTTAGTCCATTTCTCAGGTTTATAACCCATTAATTTATACTCAAGGGGTAATTTACTATCTGTCAGACTTTCGATGTATGAGTTCACTCCTGCGGTATAGGCATCACATTCGGCTTTCATTGCCGGGTCTTTTTCAACTTCCTGTAAAGATACTTCCGCAGCAAACACCATACCCAGCCGCCTGAATTCACGGTCATGCCCAAGCGCTTTTTCTCCAACCACTTCACTTGCTCTGCCGGCTGCAGAAAGGGTTTGCAATTCCATTTGCCAAAGGCGGAATTTTGCGTGCAGGTAACCTTGAACAAAATAGGCGTCGTTTTCCTGCTCAGCAAAAATGTGAGGCACCAGGCGTTGATCAAAATATACGCTCACCTTACCGTTGAGTTGTGGGAATTTAAGATCTGCTGTAAAATTTTCATTGGAAGACTCAGCATTTTGCCAGATGCCATGTTGCGGACTCAGGAAAGTGCCAAAAGCAGGAGCATCTTTACCCCCGATCTTCCAGCTTGTATTTAACACATAAACCAGGGTAGTAGTAATTATTGCAGATATAAAGAATGGAATTAATCTCATAAAAGCTAAATATTTACTGTAAAATACTAAAAAGAAATATAATACTGTTCAATATGCTGATAATTCAACAATGTAATCCCTGTTTTTGGAGTGAAGCATACACAAAATATTACAGTGAATAATGTAACATTTAAATACAATTGTGTAATGCCTGTGATCTTTAAAAAACTAAGCTTTGTGTAAACTTAAAAGAGGCATTGGTGCTTTATCGTAAAGTATAAAATGACACCGTGTAATTTATCATTAAAAAAAATAAAACAATAATCATGAAAAAGAACTCAATTTTTACAATACTTGGTTTGGCCTTTGTATTATTTACTGTTTCCTGCAGTAAATCAGACCCAACACCTGCTCCTAATAATACATCCGCAGGAAAATGGAACGGAACTTTACAATACGGCACATCGGGTGGTAACACACCCTACTTATTATCTTTAAATTTTAAAGCCGGCGGAACTGTTGATATTGTAGGTTATAATGGAGTTGCAACGGATACCGGAACAGGCACATGGCAGGTAGTAGCGGATAGTGTCAGGGCTACTTTCAGTTATATTGCTTCAAGTGCTATTTACACTTTGTCTGGCAAATATTCTTTAAATTCCAATATTATGGCTGGTACATTTGGATTAGCCCAACAACATCAGGTGTAGGTATATTTTCAGTTGTTAAAGAATAGATCTGCAGGATTAACCAAATAATTGAATGAGCCTGGCAAATACTGCCGGGCTTTTTTTATTTTTACAGTAATGGAAAATTTATCTGAAGACATAAAAAATATTTTAGGATTACAACTACCCTCCGACCCCCGATGGGTTAATTTAGCCGAATTACAACTGGAAGAAATTTTAACTGATCATGCCTATTGTGAGCAAAAAGCAGCCCTGACCTGTATTTCATTGATCCAGAAAAATCCGGATAAAGAAAAAATGGTTATTGCACTAAGTCCGATTGTAACAGAAGAATGGGGCCATTTTCGCCAGGTATTGGCCGAACTGCAAAAAAGAAAACTGAAACTGGGCAGGCAACGAAAGGATGAATATGTAAACAAACTTTTGGAATTTCAAAAAAAAGGTGGCAGCCCGGAAGAACGTTTTTTGGATCAGATGCTTACAATGGCATTAATAGAAGCCAGAAGCTGCGAACGTTTTAAACGCCTGAGTGAAGGCTTAAATGATAAATACCTTCGCAATTTTTACAGGCGTTTTATGGAAAGTGAAGCCGGGCATTATACTTTATTCATTGAACTGGCTGATACTTATATTGACAAAAAACTAGTAAGAAAAAGATGGGCAGAATGGCTGAAATATGAAAAGGAAGTAATCAAAGAACTGGAAGTGAGGGGCGACAGGATACATTAAGCCCCTCTAAATCTCCCCAAAGGGGAGACTTCTGCAGTTCATACATTGAAATAGTTTTCTTCTTCCTGAAAGTTGATATAAGAAAATTGCTCCCGGAGTTTTTTTACTTTTTCCAGGTTAGCTTGCATAAATTTTTTATGTGCTTCGGATGAAGGATTAAATGCTTTGTGATTTTTTGATGCAACGATCATAGCTATTTCTTTCATCAGCTGCTGCGAAAGTTCATCAATACAGGTGGTTTTAAATTTTTCCCAAACATAATTGGTAGCAGCATAATTGGGATGCACCATATCTTCTGCATAAAACCTGTAATCCCGCAGATCATCAATGACCAATTCATAGGCAGGAAAATAAAAACAGCCTGCAGATGATATTTGATGAATTGCATTTATCAATATCGCTTTGCTGCGGTTGTTTTCTACAAAGCCATCACGCAAATGACGTACAGGGCTAATTGTAAAAATAATTTTTAAGCCCGGATTAAAAACAGATAACTGTTGTTGCATTTGTTGTAACATCACAGTTACCTCATCAACAGATAATAATCGTTTATTGAATTTATCTGTTGGCACTTTATGACAATTGGCAACAACTGTAGCATTCTCCAACTCGTAAACAAATGCAGAACCCAGTGTTATCAATAACCAATCAGCACCCTTCAAAAATTCATGCGCTGATCTTTGTGAATCATTTATTTGTTGAAGACAAGTCTGTTTATCCAGATGAGAAAAACGGCTATGGTGCTCCCAGCTATTCCAGCATTCGTTCTGGTAAAAAAGATCGGCTTCAATGTATTGCTTATTATCAATGTACGAACTGACAGACCTGACAATACTTACCGGGTTAAATAAAATTCCATTGGGATTATCAATTACCCGAAATTTATATTGGGTAAGTTTATTTCCTATTTGTTCTGTAAAGCAACTGCCTATCAGCATTAATTTATGCTGATGATTGATCTTAGTATCAAATACTTTGGGAGAGAATTCTAAATGAAATTCCATATTGTTACCACTAGCCTGCCTTTGCCGGCAGGCAGGTGACACGAATTTACACGAATGTTTTTTATTAGTGCCCATTCGTGTCATTAGTGGCTAAATAAATATCTCAGTAGCTATTTGGCTACATACCTTCAATGCATCCATATCCAAATCATTCAACAAATTCAACTCATTAAAATAAGGTATCATCAATTCTGTATCCATATTCCCTACCAGGTCATCTCCCGCCATGGGGCAGCCGCCAATACCTTTTAAAGCTCCGTCAAAGCGTTTGCAACCGGCTTGTAATGCCGCATCAATTTTTCCTTTCCAGTTATTAGGAGTTGAATGAAGGTGAACACCTATTTCGATTGCCGGTAAAGAATCAACAAGATTTTTTGTAATCCTGAAAACCTGATCCTCAGTAGCCAAACCAACAGTATCAGCCAGTGAAATGATCTTAATATCCATTGCCACCAACTTATTTACCCAATTAAAAACGATCTCCTCATTATAAACATCACCATAAGGATTTCCAAAACCCATGGATATATAAATAACCAATTCTTTATTATTTATAAAACTTAAATTTTTAATAGCTTCTACCCTTTTCAGAGATTCTTCAATAGTTGAGTTAGTATTTTTTTTTTGAAAAGTTGTTGAAATAGAAAAAGGAAATCCCAGGTAAGTTATTTCGTCATACATCACTGCATCCGTTGCACCACGTTCATTGGCAATTATGGCTAATAATTTTGAACTGCTGCCATCTAATTCCAAATTCCCAATTACCTGTTTGGTATCCGCCAGCTGAGGTATGGCTTTTGGCGATACAAAACTGCCGAAGTCGATCGTTTCAAAACCAACTTTTAGCAAAGCGTTGACGTATTCTATTTTTTTTTCTGTGGGTATAAAATGCGGCCAGCCCTGCATGGCATCGCGGGGGCATTCGATGAGTTTAATATGCTGGGTCATTCATTTTCAAATTAGGAAAGTGAAGTTAGTGATCAATATCGATTATTGGTTTCTTTATGTGCCTGGATCTTCTTTCGCAACCGATCAAAAAATTTAGCCCTGGCTTTGCCTCCCACTAAACTTATTTGAGTAGATTTTCGAATTGCATTTTCAAAAGTGTCATGTGTATAATTATTAAAATCCTTATCTCTTGTAAACATAAAATTAATAAGATTATGATTGATATACGTGATCTTATTAATGCCTATTTCTACCAATACAGAATTATCGCCGGTGATAAGGTCGTTTTGAAACATTGTAAAAGATGCAGCGTTCTTATTGGGAGCTTCATTATAATTCAATTTAAGGCCGAGTTCTGCCTGTTTTTCCAAATGGGTTACCAGGTCTTCCAATTTATCATACAGGCAAACAATATCATCAAACGAATCAAATAAACGGGTATCCCTGTAAAAAGATATGTGCCGAAGGTTACTGTTGATCGTTTCAATGCCCCATATTTCAGTAGAGGGTATCTGGTTAAAACTTTGCTGTACCTTTTTCCCCAATTTTATATGATCCTCATTTACATCTTTAACAGAAAATTTTAAGTCATTCATTTCTTCAAAATGAAGTACACTCTTTTTGTAATAAAAAAAAGTAAATGCAACCAGTTCAGGAAACTGGAAATACGCAAAAGTGGGAACGTCGTTGGGAAGAAAATAAATGTGTTTATGATCGAAGCTGAGTATATATTCAAACTGTTGCAACATATTATTCAGGTACTGCTCTACAAAATTTTCAGCTGTATAACCCAGATTACCGGTAAAAATAAAACCATTGGTTTGCAATTGCAGGAACTGGTCAATAGATATTTTGTAACAAACACTCAATTGCTGAATTTCTTCTAAGCTGATGGGTTTTTCTCCCCTTATACGACGGTATGCACTATCCGTGCTTATCACCAAAACCTTAGCTATTTCATCTACAAAAGACAAATGGGAAGGCAGCAAAGCTTTTATTTGCTGAAAAAACAAAAACTGTGCATTATTCTGTTCCATGTACCATTTAATTTACGGGATCAAAAAGAACAAATATTAATCATTGGCCTTTCCTTTAGAAAATATCTAAAATAGTTCAATTTCATAAAGCATGTGATTAAGACAGGCAGTGTAAACTTTTTTAAAAAAGCCTGGTTCTTCTTCTATTAATCTCAGTTCTAAGTCTGTTAAAGTATTTAACTCTTTCTTTTTCATTATTTGTACTGATAAGTGTAGATTTTTGCATCAGGTTATTCAGGTTATTAAATATAGCTGCATTAAAAGTCTCATCCCTTGTTGCAATAAAATGCATAAAACTATGGTTTAGAAAAGTAACCCTCATACCCCCCATTTCTACAAATACTGAATTATCACCCAGTATCAGTTCATTGTTGAACATCCGGTATTCAGTTAAACCGGATGCGGGCTTATTCCCAATCTTAAATTTACAGCCTGTCTCTGCCTCTTTTTCAATATGATTCACTAATAGCAGCAGTTTATCAAATAATATTATTGCCTGTTCTTTGGAAATAATGCCGCCAGCTTCGTAATAATATTCTATTTGATCAAGTGTAGTGTTAATCCCCTCTGTATTGGCAATATCCGTAGTAGGAATGGTATTATAAACATCTACAATTTTTAATCCGATAGCATTATACTCTTCAAATTGGGGGTAATTAAAAGAAAATTTATCTCCTCTTTTTGGCTGAAAACTTAAAAAACTCCTCATCCATACAAAGTATTTTAAAGCGGCCAGTTCGGGTATTTGAAAGTGAAGATTAAAATTCAGGTCTTTCGAAAGAAAATAAATATGCTTTTTTTCAAAGCTGTTCACGATGGAGTATTGCTTCAGTACTTCCTGCAGCCAATTTATAAAACCAAAATTTACGTCATTATCCAATTTCCCCGAAAAAATAAATGTATCAGTTTGTAGGTTTAAAATCTGATCCAATGATACTTTATAGTGTACACATAATTTATGTAATTCTTCAAAACTGATGGCTTTATCTGCTCTTATCCGGCGATAAGCACTGTCGTTACTGATATTCAACAGTTCTGCTATTTCATCTGCGATAGAAATATGAGGTGGTAATTTTTCCTTAATGTGTTGAAAAAATAATTGTTGAGCATTTGCCGACTCCATCTTACAATTAGTTTAGTAATAACTGCAATTCCCAGAATTCATTTTAGTATTAATTACCAAGTTATATAAAAGGATTGGGAAAAAAGCAAAATACTATTGTCCTAATCAGTAATTCTTACTAAATCAGCAATTCCCGTCAATTCCAAAAAAATCGTCCCATTTATCAATTAGGAACAGGCAGTCTGCTATTATAGTTTTGGATTGTCAATCAAATGCTATCACTTAAAACAAAAATTATGAAAAAGTTCTTAATTCCCGCAGTGATAATTATTGTACTCACATCCTGCAACAATTATTACAAAGCAATCGTTGCCAGTGACCCTGCAAAAGCCGGTAACATTGAAAATTTAAAAATGCAAAAGAAATATTTTATCCTCCGTAGTGGCGGTCAGGCCTTTGCTATGAATAATATTTCTGTAAGTGCCGACCAGAAAACCATACAATGTACACTGGACAGCCTGCCCATTGAACACATGCTTTATTCTACAAAAGGAGCCAAAAATAAAATGAAGTATAAGGATATCAAAAGTTCTGATGAGAACGAATCAGGCGTATTAAATGAAGTACATCTTTATGTAAATCCAAATGCAAATATAGCTGTTGGCAATTATACATTATTGCTTGAACAGGTACAAAAAATTGAAATCCTGGAAAAAGACAAAGTTAAAACAAGGGCAAGTTATGGTATGGGTATGGGTATTGGAATTGGAGCAGCTGTACTTGTCGCTGCTGGTGTCTTTGCTATCATCGCTTCCAGTATGTCTTTCAATTACCTTCAATAAATTAAAAACAATTCATTAGGCGATTGAATTAAAAGTTAAACCCGTACCAGTTCATTTCATACGCTGCTTCATCACTTCATACAAAATGATACCCGTGGCCACCGATACATTCAGTGAATCAAAATCGCCGGTCATGGGTATTTGAAACTGATCATCACAAATTTTCAACGCAACATCGAATATGGAAAGTACGGTAACATTGAAAAAATAGGCTTTTTACGCAGCGGTTATAATTGTATACTACCCCAATGATATTATGACCGCTGCTTCATTACAACAGACAAAACAATATCTTTAATATGGGTTTTCGACCACATGTATTAAGGATCAAACAGGTTCGTTTCATAGAAAATGCATTGACAAAAAAATCTTTATATGAAAAATAAAACAACCAGGAAAAATCAATTCCACTTAATAACTTTCGATGCAAATACAATAAGAGGCTATTTCTTTATTACAGGAATTATAACAGCTATTTCAATGTTTGCGCATAATGCAACCGCACAGTCTTACCTGGATATTGTAAAGCTGAAATATACCAACAGCCCAAATACCGGCTTACTAAACCAAAATAAAAATGATGTAAAGCTTCATTACTTCAGTTTCGAAACCAATCTTCCCATACAGTTCAGTAATAAAAAAGATGCCGTCATCTTCAGTCCGTTTTTTGAAACATGGTCATCAAAAATCAATGATACCGCCAGGCAAAATTACTATAGTGTTGCACTGCCCGTTTCGCTTTCAAAAACTATCCCAGGTACCAAATGGGCTTTTTTACTTACAGGTATTGTACGTATGAATGACAGCAGCATCAATAAAAAAACGCAAATGCAGGTTGGTGGCGCATTTATCATCAGCAACAAAAGAAATGAAAATCTTACCTGGAAACTGGGGCTTTATGTAAACAATGAACTGTTTGGCCTGTTTGTAATGCCGCTTGTTGGAATTGACTGGAGAATAAATGAACGGAACAATTTATTTGGCATTTTACCGGGCAGTCTTACCTATGAACATAAGATAAATAGTCATTTTTATTATGGCGCAAATTTTAGGGCTATCACTAATTCTTATACAAAATCAAACGGTTACTGGAGAATTGATGAAAATCAATTGGGCGTATATCTTGACAGCTATTTTAATAAAAACTTTGTACTGAATATTGAAGCAGGACATTCTTTGTTCAGAAAAATAAGGACAGGAGAAAAGCATATTTCAAAAGCCGATGCAAACGTAAATGACAATTTTTACTTTAAATTATCATTTGCTTACAGGGTTCGTTTTCCCAAAAAATAAACCCTAAAAATTATCCTCTTTGCTTCATCACCTCATACAATATAATACCCGTGGCCACCGATACATTCAATGAATCAAAATCGGCAGTCATGGGTATTTGAAACTGATCATCACAAATTTTTAACAGGGCCGGGTAAACGCCTTTCTCCTCGCTGCCCATCACGATGGCACAAGGCTCACCCAGGTTAAGCT
>JAYVUE010000006.1:0-13896 GCA_043788195.1 Chitinophagaceae bacterium | reverse complement strand
AACTTTCAGGTCATCAGCACCAGGTAATAACGGGCGTAGTGATCTTAAATAATGAAAATGAAATTGCATTTGCTGATACAACCACTGTTGAATTTTATGAACTCACTGCAACACAAATTGAATTTTATGTTGATAAATACCAGCCTTATGATAAAGCAGGCGCTTATGCTATACAGGAATGGATCGGGGTAGTAGGTATCAGATCAGTGAATGGAGATTTTTATAATGTAATGGGATTACCCGTTAGTAAAGTAGTTAAAGCACTACAAAAAATTTAGTCCCGGGAAAAATAACTAATTATCCTGTTCTTTTTAACGGGTATAATTGCAGATTCTGTCATAATTTGAAATAATCCCTTACCGTTATGACAGAGCGACTTCTTCAGCATATCTGGCAATTTCAAATCTTTAACAGATCATCGCTGTTAAGTATTGAAGAGGAGCAGGTACAGATCATTCACCCCGGCAATTTCAACTATAACCAGGGCCCCGATTTTTTAGCGGCGAAAATAAGGGTGGCGAAAACAATTTGGGTGGGCAGTATTGAATTACATATCAACTCATCAGATTGGAAAAATCATAAACATACTGCTGATAAAAATTATAATAATGTGATACTGCATGTGGTTTGGCACCATGATGTTAATCTGAAATTACCATTCCCTACATTATTATTGCAGGACAGGGTTTCAACAATGCTATTGGCAAAATACGAGGAGCTGATGCATTCACCATTATTTATTCCTTGCGAAAAAAATATTAAATTGGTCAGCAACATTATTCTGCAATCCTGGAAAGAAAGGTTATTGGTTGAAAGGTTACAAACAAAAACACAAGTTATTTTTTTATATCTTGAAAAAAGTAAAAATCACTGGGATGAAACATTCTGGTGGCTGATAGCAAAAAATTTTGGTGCCAAAGTGAACAGTGATGCTTTTTGCGCAATGGCACAATCTATTCCAATTACTTTATTGGCTAAGCATAAAAACCAGATCCACCAGGTAGAAGCCTTTTTATTTGGACAGGCAGGTTTACTTGAAGGATCATTTACTGAAGCTTACCCTAAATCATTGCAAAAAGAATATGCGTTTTTAAAAACCAAATATAAACTCCGCAAAACTCATCACAACATGATGTTCCTGTTGATGCGGCCTTCTAATTTCCCTACGATTCGGCTGGCACAATTAGCAATGCTTATTCATAAAAGTGAACACCTTTTTTCGAAGATCAAAGAAACTTATTCATTAAAAGAAATAAAGGCATTGTTACAGCTTACAACTAATGATTACTGGCATTATCACTATATTTTTGATGAACAAACTGCTTTTAAAAAGAAAAACCTGGGGAAATTAATGATCAATAATATTTTGATCAATACAGTAATACCGGTATTATTTGCCTATGGCCTTCATCAAAAGGAAGATAAATTCAAAAACAAAGCATTACAATGGCTGGAAGAAATAAAAGCTGAAGTGAATTCAATTACCACTGGATTTGCTCAATTGGGCATTCCCTGCAAAACTGCTTTTGATTCACAGGCACTCATTCAATTAAAAAACGAATATTGTAATAAAAAGCGTTGCCTTGATTGCAGTATTGGTAATAAGCTGTTAGCCATTAGCCCATAGCTTAACCCCATTGATATTCAATATTTACAATCAGATCGGGATGTAAACTCTTTGTTACCGGGCAATTATCACCCGTTCTTTGCAGTATGATCCTGTCTTTTTCTGAGGCGCTTACTGCAGCCGGAATGGAAAGTATCACATCAATTTTTCCTATACGCCTGGGGTCGCTTAGCATATGTTTGGTTACGGCAATACCCGTTCCGGCTAGTTCAATCTGTAATTCGTTTGCTTTTAAGGCCATGGTTGTTATCACACAAGTTGCCAATGCCACACAAACAGTATCAGTAGGACTAAAACGTTCTCCCTTACCCCGGTTGTCAGTGGGGGCATCAGTTTCAATCACAGTACCACTCTGTAAATGTGTACATTCACAACGCAACTGGCCCTTATAAACTATAGAAGCGGTCATAAAATATATTTGAATTAGAAAATAGATTTTTAGTTAAATGCAGCAGTTCTTACATCAAATGTATCATCTTTAGAATCTACTTAGTATTTTTGCATAAATTTACGAAAGTAAAACGCATACATGAAGCAATTATTAATCATTTTGGTGGCAGCTACAGTTTCTTTATCAGGCTTTGGCCAGGAAACAACGAAAAAACCCAATACCCGTAAGGAAGAAAAACGCAAACGTATCAGTGAATTGATGAAGCATGAAGAAGAGGGTATAATTGCCCATAAGAAACATTTTGCAGGTGGGCTTAAACTAAGCACAGACGGATATGGCCTTTTTGTTGAAAAAGGTTACGCACGGTCGGTTAAGAGAGCAATGCTTATTCAGTTAGAAATTTCAGAAAAAAAGCACCAGAAAGAAGCAAAGCAAAATAACCCCAGCGGCCAGTCTGCACCAATCATCTATGGTAAATTAAATTTCTTTTACCCTATTAAACTGGGTGTACAGCTTCAATTTCTTTTAGGCAATAAAAGTAATAAGAATGGTGTAAGCATTACTGCCAATGTTGGAGGAGGATTGATCATTGGTTTATTAAGGCCATATATGGTAGAAGTGGATAAAGGAGGTGTACAAACTTTTGTAAAATATGATTCGCCGGATAGCTCGTTATTTGTAAACGGGCCATTTTATGGGGGCCCCCGATTTGGGAATGGTTGGAATGGCTTAAAAGTAACACCTGGTATTTATCTTAAAACTGCTGTGCGTTTCGATTATGGAAGGTTTAATGAAATGCTCAGTGCCATTGAAGTTGGACTTACAGGAGAATTCTATACTCAAAAAATTCCGCAGATGCTTTACCAAAAGCATAAACAATTTTTCTTTGGTGCCTATGTTGCATTAGCATTCGGTAAAAGAAAATAAGCAGTTTATATTTTTTAAAATTTAGTATTTCATTCATGATAAATCTGCCTGTAATTGATGGGATGATTGAGCCACAACATAAAAAACCCAACTGGTTAAGGGTTAAATTACCCATTGGTGAGGAATACCGCCACGTTCGTAACCTGGTAGATACACATAAATTACACACCATTTGTGAAAGCGGTAACTGCCCCAATATGGGTGAGTGCTGGGGCGAAGGCACAGCCACGTTTATGATATTGGGTAATATTTGTACCCGTAGCTGTGGTTTTTGCAATGTGGCCACCGGCCGGCCGCTGGAAGTTGATTGGGACGAACCCCAACGTGTAGCCGAAGCCATTAACCTGATGAAAGTTAAGCATGCTGTAATTACGTCTGTTGATAGGGATGAACTGAAGGACGGTGGAAGTATTATCTGGTACAATACTATCAAAGCGGTTAAGGCTTTAAATCCATCCACAACGTTGGAAACTCTTATCCCTGATTTTAAGGCTAACATAGAAAATATACAACGCGTAATTGATGCTGCACCAGAAGTAGTGAGCCATAATATTGAAACCACTGAAAGGTTAACCAGGCAGGTACGAATACAAGCTAAGTACAAGCAAAGTATGAATACTTTAAAAATATTGAAAGCCGGCGGCATGCGAACCAAAAGCGGTATCATGCTGGGTTTGGGCGAAACAAAAGAAGAAGTGATTCAGACCTTACGTGATCTTAAAGAAAATGAAGTTGATGTTATTACCATTGGCCAATACCTTCAACCCACTAAAAAGCATTTACCCGTTGCCCGCTTTGTGCATCCTGATGAATTTGTTGAGTTCAGGGAAATAGGGTACGGGTTGGGGTTTGATTATGTAGAAAGCGGCCCACTGGTGCGTTCTTCCTATCATAGTGAAAAACATGTGATTGTTGGTTATGGAAGAACTAAATGGGAAGAGGAGTTGACAAGGTTAACATAGTTGATAAAGGCATTCCTACTTGTTAACTTTATTAACCTTATCAACCTTATCAACAACAATATTTTTTACTGCCCCAACCATTCCTTAAATCCATTCACCCGTTCCCTGCTCACAACAGTTTCTATATTGGTTGCTGGCAAAATTTCGATCTTTAATCTTCCACCAAGCCAGGTATGTACTTTTTTTACTGATTCAATATTTACCAGTAAATGCCGGTTGATGCGAAAAAAGCAATTGGGCTGCAATTGCTCTTCTAATTGATAAAGATTAGTTTCAAGTAGATACCGGGTTCCGTCAAAATCAACAGCATAACAAAGTTTCCCATCTGCATAACCGTATGCTATTGCTTTAGTTTTCAGATAACTGAGTTGTTGACCTCTTTTTATGAGCAAACGTTCTTTATATTTCGTTACATCCATTTCCTGAACTAGTTTCATTATCTTTTCTGAGAATGAGTGATCATTTTTATTATGCAATTGCCTGAATTTTTCAACAGCCTGGTGCAATTCTATTTCATCAATTGGTTTCAGTAAATAATCTATACTATTTACTTTAAAGGCTTTTAAAGTGTACTGGTCAAATGCCGTTGTAAAAATTACAGGGGTTGTTATGGTTGTTTGTTGAAAAATGTCGAAACTTAATCCATCGGCAAGCTGAATGTCCATAAAAATAAGATCAATGCCGTTGGCTGATTGCAGGAATTGCACACTGGATTCAACACTATCCAGCCGGCTAACAACAGTAATATCCATACAGACATTTTGTAGCAGCCTGGCTAGCCTGTTGGCTGCGGGTGTTTCGTCTTCGATGATCAGTACCTGCATATTAATTTTGTATCAGTGGGATGGAAACTGTAAAACTATTTTCATTCTCTGCTACTTTTACTTCTTTTTCTCCTAATAATTTATAGCGGTTCCTTATATTTTCAAGCCCGATACCCGTTGATTCATTCACCTGGTTTTTTATTTGCAGGTTATTGCACATCACCAGGTTTCCATTTTCAACAAATACTTTTATGTGTAGTGGCTTATCGGCCGAAACTATATTATGCTTGATAGCATTTTCCATCAATAGCTGCAAGGAGAGAGGAACTATCTTATCCTGCATATTTTCTTCCGGTACATCAATCACAATATCAAGATTATTACCAAAACGTGTTTTCAATAAAAAAGAATAAGCCTTCAACACATCCAGTTCTTCTTTAACCGGGATACTTTGTTCATCCCTTACTTCCAGTATATGCCGATATACTTTAGATAACTGCTGTACAAAATCTACTGCCTGCTGAGGATTTTCGGGTATTATTGCACTGAGTGTATTTAAATTATTAAAAAGAAAATGAGGATTTACCTGTGTTTTTAAAGCATTGATCTGTGCCTTTAAACTTTCTCTTTTCAGCATCTCTTTTTCTTCTACAGATTTTTTCAGCTCATTACTGAAATAAAAACTTTCGTAGATGGCAACGATCATTAATGTGCAAAAAAGTGCAGCATTATTAAAGTTAATAATTACATCCGTAGTTGTATGTATTATATTTCCCGCAGGATCAATCACCTCACAAAAATCGCTTGTAAAATAGCCCAGGGTATTAGTAGCGATTAATGTAAAGGCAAGCATGGCACCGGATTGTACCAGTAATCTTTTTTTTACTGTGCTGAATTGAGGATACTTTTTCCTTGCCCAAACCATAATAAAACGATTGCCAAACCATATGATGGCTGTAGATAACAGTGTTGTCAGAAATACCCTGAAATTATAATATGGCGGATGATTGAACCTAAACCCCGAAAATACAATTGGAATGACAAAAGCAATAAATGGTATCATAACCAATAACAGCAACCTGTCATCAAATCCTATCCTGCAATTTGTTCTTCTCATAGATTAAAGGTATAAAATTCTTATAAGCAAATTGCAGCGCAGGGTTGCGCTGCAATTAAACTCATTGGTTGAAATTACTTATTATTACGGCTATTAAAAAGATCAACTGCATCTTTTACTTTTGCTATATCACCATTTACTGTTTTAGCTTTTTCAATAGCCGCTATACAACCTGCAAAACTATTGGTAGCAACTTCTTCAACATTCTTTTTTGAGATTTTCTGTAAAGCTTTATTGCTGTTGTTACAAATAAAATAGTCGCCTGATTTTCCTTCTGTGCCGTTTGAAACTACATTTTCAAGGCCATTATAAAAAACTTTCCCTTCGGCATTGCTTGCTTTTTGCAAAAAAAATAATTCTCCTTCGCTGATCACTTTAAAAAAATCGCCACCGATACAAACAAATTTAGTGTTGTTAAATTGAATTGAAGTAAGACTACTTCCATCATAATCTTTTTTCTTCTTATCCGTTTCATTAATAAAAGTAACAGAAGCATCCCTGCGTATATTATCTTTCAGATAGCCTGTTAAACTACTGCCATCAGCCATTACAATAGTGCCTTTAGTGTAGCCTTCGGGTATTCCGGTTTGAGCCTGTGTGCTCATCAATGTAAAAGTGAGCATAATTGCGGTAAAAGTTTTTAAAATTTTCATGTCTGTAGATTTAATATTTGTTTAATTATTAGAATTGATGCACAATGCTACTACAGATAATGTTTGGGGTAAACTTAAAAAGAGTGAGTTGCAGAAAAAACGGAATGAGTTGTATTAATTCGGAGATATGATGATCAGCTAATGTGCTAATTCCCTCAATTCAAATAGTATAACTGATACTAAAGTATATTAAATTCGAATAAATCGTCAAATCTTTACATTACCAAATCAACCCTTGATCTCCCATACCAGTGCACTGGCACCCAATATGGCAGCATCAGATTCATTTAACTGGCTGCATATTAATTTTACTTTATTTTGAAATATTGGCAACAGGTTTTCTTCCATGTATTTACGCGTAGGAGTTAGCAGGAGATCTGCGGCCTTTGTTAATCCGCCAAATAAAATAATGGCTTCGGGGCTGCTGAACATGATAAAATTAGCAAGCGCCTGTCCCAATATTTTTCCGGTGAAATTATAAACATCAATGGCTATTCTGTCTTTTTTAATTGCAGCATCATAAATGGTTTTTGCGTCTAATTCATTACCAGGGATATTTCGTAAACTACTGGATTGACCAGGATTGTTATTCAAAAACTCTTTTGCTGTTAAAACAACTCCTGTTGCAGAAGCATATGCTTCCAATGATCCATGGGCGCCCGTTCCCCAGTGTAAACGTCCTCCTGGAATAATAATGTTATGGCCCAGTTCGCCCGCAAATCCATCATGACCATAAATGATCTGTCCATTGGCAACAATACCGCTTCCAACACCGGTGCCAAGCGTTATCATGATAAAATCTTTCATGCCTTTTGCTGCTCCGTACATCATTTCACCAACAGCTGCTGCATTGGCATCATTGGTTAACGCGGCGGGGATAGCAAATTTTGCAGTTACCATTTCTACCAGTGGGATGATCCCTTTCCAATGCAGGTTGGGGGCATATTCAATTGTGCCATTATAGTAATTTCCATTGGGTGCGCCAATACCAATACCTTTTATTCTTTCTATACCACCTGAGCTTTCAATGGCAGGCATGATTGCAATATAAAGCGCATTTATAAATTTTTCAATGGTATCATATTGTTTGGTAGCAATTGCACCACGATATAAAATATCTCCCCTGGCATCAACAATTCCAAAAACCGTATTGGTACCTCCAATATCAATTCCAATGGCTAATTGCAGTTTCATTAAAATAGTTTCAGTTTAATTTTATCAATGTCCAACGGCATTATCAGCAGCATCATAATTGATTCCTTGTTTACCTAAGATCTGTTTTACAGCAATTGCAAAAAATGCCAGGTAAGCAAAACATACTACCGGTACCCAATACGATTGATGGATGCCAATAACATCTGCCAGTTTGCCTTGTATAGGAGGAATAATGCCTCCGCCTAAAATCATCATTATAAGAAAAGCAGAACCCTGTGTTGTATATTTTCCCAATCCGGCAATGGACAAATTAAAGATACAAGGCCACATGATCGAACAGAATAATCCACCGCTTAAAAAAGCATAAACGGCTATGATGCCAGTAGTCATGGTACCAATGATCATGGCTATAACTGCCAGTAAACTAAAAATTAATAGTGTTCTTGCGGGCTTGTTATTACTAATATAAAAAGCTGCGATCTGTATCAACACACAAACAACATAATAATATAAAGGCGTCATATCGTATTTAGCTATTGAGTTAACTCCAATGATCACTGCAAAAGCTATCAATGGTACAATAAACTGTAAAATATTTTTTGATGTTTTGGATAATTTAAAAGCATTTATAGCACCTGCCCAACGGCCTATCATCAAACTTCCCCAATACATAGAAACAAATGGCGCTGCTTCTGACGATTGGTATCCGCCAAAATCTTTTTGTTTTAGTAATTCACTGAGATTACTGCCTATGGCCACTTCCACACCCACATAAACAAAAATGGCCAGCATGCCTAATACCAGTTGGGGGTATTGCATGGCACCCCAGCCATCGGCCTTTTTCTTTGCACTTAAATTAGCAGCAAGAAGACCAATGACTACAATTGCCAAAGCCCCAATCAACCATTTCATCCGGTAAGCATTCATGGCGTGCAATTCATCAAGAGTAGCATTTGTCAGATCAGTTTTATAACTATTAAATACAGGTGCAAACATAACGACCAGTAATCCTGTCATAATTAACAGCGTGTACAGGGCCTTGTTAGCATTCTCGGTTTTTTCTATCAATATGCCGGCAGGAACTTTTTTTGCAAAATAAAATAAAGCGGCCGCACCAATGAATAATGCACCAACACAACTGTATAAAATAATTACCTTACTCAAACTTAGTGAAGCTATCTGCTCATCGGTTACCGCAGCTGTGGTACCAAATAATGCTAAAGCCACAACAATAGGGCCGATGGTGGTACCAAATGAATTTACCCCTCCACCAAGATTAACCCGGCTGGTACCCGTTGCAGGATCACCCAAAGAAATGGCAAATGGTTGTGCTGCTGTTTGCTGCAATGAAAAACCAAGTGCAACAATAAATAATCCTACCAGCATTCCGGCAAAAGTGTTGGCATTAACGGCAATGATCATGGCGGCTGCGCCTAAAGCAGAAAACAATAATCCATAAACGATACTTTTTTTGTAACCCCACTTACCAACAAGATCTTTACCTCCAAATGCGCCATAAGCAAATAAAGCCAGTGCCCCGATATAATAGGCTGTATAAAAAGCAAAATCGATCAGCTGGCTTTGAAACTGATCCAGGTGAAAATAATGTTTGCAGAAAGGAATAAACACACTGTTTCCTGCAGCAATGAATCCCCAAAAGAAAAATACAGTTACCAATGTACTTAATGCACCATAATTGGTTTCTTTAGCTGCTTTGTTTTCTTCCATGTTTATCAGATTGTTTTGGTCAGTTGGCATAATCGTTAATTTAAGTGGTTGAAAATAGAATAAATTGGTGATTAGTAAAAATTTTGCTTTTGAATTGGTTTGAAACGAAATGATTGGTAAATTGAAGCAGTAATAAAAAACAAATGGAAATAATACATGTAAGTGCAGAATGTTACCCGTATGCTAAAGTTGGGGGGCTTGCAGATGTTGTAGGGGCATTACCAAAATACCAGCAGCAATTGGGGCATATTGCCAAAGTAGTATTACCCATGCACCGCACTAAATTTCTTTACGAAAATGAATGGGTGGTTGATCATAAGGGAAACTTCAGCATGGGGGAGAGCAATTTTGATTATACGATCATCAAAGAAAAGACGAATAAACTGGGGTTTGATCTTTATTGTGTTGATATTTATGGATTACTGGACAGGGAAAAGGTTTATAATTATGACGATGATACAGAAAGATTTACAGCTTTTCAGATCGCTGTGGTTGATTGGTTAAGTAATTGGGAACACCAGCCCGATTTAGTACATGTACACGATCATCATGCTGCCCTGATACCTTTTATGATGCAGAATTGTTTTGCCTACCGCCACCTGGCATCAATATCAACAGTACTCACCATTCACAATGGACAATACCAGGGCTGGATGAATTGGGATAAAAGCAATTATATACCTGCCTGGGATACCTGGCAATGGGGCCAGCTGGATTGGGATAATATGATCAACCCGCTTGCCTGTGGTGTAAAATGTGCCGACTGGATCACAACGGTTAGCCCTAATTATATGGAGGAACTAACCCTTGATGCCAATGGTATTGAAAAACTTTTTGTAATGGAAAGGGGCAAGTGTACAGGTATTGTAAACGGAATAGATACTGCTGTTTGGGATCCACAAACGGATACCAGTATTTTGGATAATTATTCAATAAAAGATGTTGAAGAAGGTAAGCAACTCAATAAGAAAAAACTATGTTTAGATTTTAAACTGGACATAAAAAATCCTTTATTTGTTTATATTGGAAGGCTGGTCAATGAAAAAGCAGCAGATCTTTTACCGGCTGCAATAAGCGAAGCGATTAAACAACATAAAAACAAAATTAATTTTCTAATTTTAGGAAGTGGTGAGCCAGTGATTGAAATACAACTGGAAGCAATGAATAGTAGTTTTGCAGGCTACTATAATTCCAGGATCGGTTACAATGAAAAACTGGCACATCAAATGTATGCCGGCGCCGATTTTTTATTGATGCCCAGCAGGGTAGAGCCCTGTGGCTTAAACCAGTTATATGCCATACAATACGGAACGGTGCCCATTGTACGCAGTACAGGAGGGTTAAAAGATACTGTAATTGATCTTGGCGAACCGGGTGGCTATGGAATACTATTTAATAATGCCAGTGTATGGGATATTACTTATTCTATTCACCGGGCTGTTCAGTTATATGAAGATCAAATAAAACTTAATGAGATCAGGGAACTGATGATGAAGATCGATAACAGTTGGGAGATCAGTGCGGAAAAATATATTAACTTATACCTTACATTACGAAAACCAGAAATGAATATATGATCAGTAAATCAGTTGTTGCAGTTATCCTTGGCGGAGGTGCAGGCAGTCGTTTATATCCACTAACCTCAACAAGGAGTAAACCGGCCGTACCCATTGCCGGAAAATACCGCCTGGTTGATATTCCCATTTCCAATTGTATCAATTCAAATATCAACAGGATGTTTGTATTAACTCAATACAACTCGGCCTCATTAAATAAACACATCAAAAATACTTACCAGTTCAGTGCTTTCAGTAGTGGTTTTGTTGATATACTTGCAGCAGAACAAACCCCCGATAGCCTCGGATGGTTTCAGGGAACAGCTGATGCAGTAAGACAATCTTTAAAACATATTGGCAATAACGATTTTGAATATGTGCTGATATTAAGTGGCGATCAGTTGTATCAAATGGATTTTAGGGAAATGCTCGAAAACCATATTGCTAAAAATGCAGCCATTTCTATTGCCACTATTCCTGTGGGTGACCGTGATGCTCCTGAATTTGGAATACTTAAAGCCAATGAAGAAAATTTTATCACTTCATTTGTTGAGAAACCAGCCAAAGAACTTTTACCGTTATGGATAAGTGAAACCGGTGAAGAAATGAAGCAGTTGGGCCGCAACTACCTTGCTTCAATGGGTATTTATATTTTTAACCGGAAATTGCTATTTGATCTTTTACTTGAAGAAAAAAAAGAAGCCACAGATTTTGGAAAAGAAATTATTCCTACTTCAATTGATCAGCACAAAGTGGCCAGTTTTCAATATGATGGATACTGGACTGATATTGGTAATATTTATTCTTTTTATGAAGCCAACCTGGCTTTAACCATGGAGATCCCTCCCTTTAATTTATTTGATAATACAAAAATTATTTATAGCAGGTCAAGGATGCTGCCTCCGATGAAAATTACAGGAACGTTGGTTGAAAGCAGTATTTTGGCTGAGGGTTCTATCATAAGAGCTTCAAAAATTGCTAACAGTGTAATAGGCATACGGACAAGGATAGGCGAAGGAACAGAAATTATAAGTTCATATCTTATGGGAAGTGATTATTACGAAACGATCGCTGAAATGGCGCATTCACTGGTAAGGGGCATTCCTAAAATAGGGATCGGTGATAACTGTACGATCAAAAATGCGATCGTAGATAAAGATTGCAGGATAGGTAACAATGTGTCAATAATAGGAGGTAATCATTTACCCGATAGTGAACATTCATTGTACGCTGTAAAAGACGGGATCGTGGTGATCAAAAAAGGAGCAATAATACCCGATGGGTTTGTTATCTAGTTGTTGAAATTATCCTGCAGCTATAATAAAGTATTCCAAAAAAGTTGTTCTATCCATTTTTTTGAATCTTCGTCATCTTCTCTTATCCATTCTTTTGTGCGTTCTTTAATTATTGTTTTTAATGTACTGACAGTATATGGTTTTTTTGAAGTCATTGATTTAATATCTGTTGTTGAAATATTATTGACCATTACTTTAGTTGCTATCATTGAAGTATACATTCTGGGAATGGTTAAGCCAAGAATAAGGCCGGGTAAGCCATGTATTGTGCAGGGCCCTCCTGGGATACTGATCTCATCAGTATAGAAAGCAAATACATAAACACTGTCTATTATTTTACCAACCGCTTTCCTGCAGTTAAAACCTGCAATATTCCTGCTTTCATTTGTTATTTTCCATTCAATATTAAAAATTGAATCTTCAGTGATAAAGGAAGTTCCATACACGTTTTTTTGCATGGCAAACCGCTCTTTATCAAAATCAAAAAACCAAATATTATCTTCATCATTTTTTCGTAAAAATTCAGGAATTTTTCCCTTGGAATCCCAATGATCAAATTTATAAATGCTTTTGTTATCGGCGAAGGCGTATTTATAATAAGCTGTTTTAAACTGTGGCATTGCATCTTTCAGCATTTCTGCCCATGAGTTGTTACCCATCGTTTTCTTTACATTTGTTATTACTTCGTATTCAACCTCAGCTTTATTGATAAATTGTTGTGCGTTGGAAGAATGAACAGAAAAGATCAAAAACCCTATAAAGTACAGCAGCGTCTTCATTTGTAGTGTATTATTTATTTGCATTAATTATTTTGCCTTTGGTCCGTTGTTTTTAAAATTCCAGGCAAAGCCCAGCAGCCAGTATCTTTGCAAGCGATCATTTCTTTCTTCGCTGAATGTAGTGCCATAAAAACTCCGGGTAATACCAATATTCTGATTAAGAATATCACGAACTTTTAAATAAAGGGTAAACTCATCTTTTTTAAATGTCTTTTGCAACTTTGCATTCCAATTATGGGTGTTTAAGTTTGAATTGACCTGTGCGGTCTTTTGACGGGACTCCAATTGGTAGTCAGTACTTATCGACCATACTTTTTTAATGTAAAATGTAGCATCTAATCCAAATGAATTGGTGAAATAACTGCTACGGATACTGGATTGAGAATTGGTATTGCTGCTATAGCCCAGGTTATCGTAAATGCTGATATCGTACTTTTTATCTTTTGATTTAGAAGCATAAATATTCAGGTTCACATTCATGGTTTTGGAATAGCTGATCTTACTATTCAGCACCTCTGCCGTTTTGGTATAATAGAAACCAGGGCCGATATTGAAACGGGTATCAATTTTTTTTACCTTGAATCCCATCCCCGTATACATACTGATCGAAAAATTACCGTTGGTATTGATGGGTTGGGTAACTGTTTTAAAAGAATCAAGGTTAACAGTACGGTTATTTGTTATTGAATTACTGGTAAAACGCAGGTTAATCGATTGGTACATATACCTGTCTTTCAGAAAATCATAGCTGTCGTGCGAAATATTAAATGAATTGGTAAAAGATGGTTTTAATTGTGGGTTGCCGATATACTGATTATAGTAATCATTATTATTGCGGAGAGGTTGTAATTGATTGATGGCGGGTTGAGAGGTGTATCCATTATAATTGAATCTTACATTCCGCTGGCTTTTGTATGTATAGTTTAAAGTGGCAGAAGGAAA
>JAYVUE010000005.1:0-20811 GCA_043788195.1 Chitinophagaceae bacterium | reverse complement strand
CTTTGCGGTTATGCCAGCCGTAAAATACTTTTACTCACCAATATGGATAAAGGAGTAGTCTGGGTAATGCTTTATATTATATTGATTACTTTATTGTGGCCAATTTCAGTAATACTTATCAGCATACCACTTGGGCAATTTGTTTTTTTTAAAACTTATGTTGCAAAGATTGGCAGAAAAATTTTTCTGACCAAAAACACCAGGTCTGAAATTACCTATATAACTATTTTTGCTTCGGGTGCCGGAAGCAATGCACAACAGATCATCAATTATTTTGCATCATCACCAATCATAAAAATTAACCTCATCGTTTGTAATAACCCGGGGGCAGGTGTTTGTGCCATTGCCCAAAAAGAAAATATCCCGGTTTTGCTGATCAACAAGGATCGATTTAAAAAGGGAGATGCTTATTTACCCGAACTGACCCAAAAAAAAACCGGCTTTATTGTATTGGCAGGTTTTTTATGGAAAATACCCGGGCAAATAATTAAAGCGTATCCAAAAAAGATCATAAATATACACCCGGCCCTATTGCCAAAATATGGTGGCAGCGGAATGTACGGGCATTTTGTTCATGAATCTGTGATCAGTAATAAAGAAACGGAAAGCGGAATTTCTGTACACTATGTTGATGAATTATATGATCATGGAGAAATTATTTTCGAGGCAAAATGTTTTGTGGAAGAAAATGATACGGCGGAAACGCTTGCAAAAAAAATTCTTGTGCTTGAACATTTACATTATCCTAAAGTAATAGCCGGAGTTTTGCAAAAGCGAAATCGTAGTTAAAAGAACCCCTTTACAACATATCTGTTGATTAGTTGCTGTAATATTACGCCTTCAAATTTTATTTTTCATTTGAGTTTACCATTTAAGATAATATTTTTGTTAGCAGGTACAGTTTGTTTTGCAAAAAACATAACGGCACAGCTTATACTGAGCGGCACAGTTTATGACGCAGGTAAAATAAACCTTGTAGAAGGAGTCAGGATCGTAAGTACAGGCGGACTTTTTGGCACCACCGATTCCATGGGACGGTACAAGTTAATGGTAGCTGAAAAAGATTCTGTTTTCTTTAGTTATCATAATAAACCCACACAAAAATTTGCAGTAAAAAGTATCAGCGATCTTTCTAATTTCAACATTGCACTTCAGGTTGCCATTAAAGGAAAATACAGTACAATGAAAGAAGTATTTGTTTATTCCAAAACCTACAGGCAGGATTCAATTGAAAACCGGAATAGCTATGCTGATATTTTTGATTACAAAAAGCCGGGCATACAAACCGGCATTTCGCCTGATGGTGTTGCGGGTATGGATATTGATGAACTGATCAATATGTTCAGGTTTAAAAGAAACAGACACCTTCGTGCTTTTCAGGTCAGGCTTGAAGAACAGGAAAAGGAAAAATACATAACCAATCGTTTCAATAAAACCCTGGTCCGCCGAATTACCCATTTACAGGCAGGGCAACTGGATAGTTTTATGGTTCATTACCGTCCGTCCTATGAATTAGTTAGTAAGGCCGATGAAATAGGATTCAATCAATACATTTTAAATGCTTTTTATCAATACAAAACTGATATACAGAAGCAAGCTGCAAAAAAAGATTGATCATTTCATAAAAAGGCGTTGGTTCTGTACTCGTGGTGTATTAACTTATCATCTTAAAGTTTCAATGGCAGGGCACCTGATTTCTTATTATTTTTATAAAAAAAATTATGGAAGAGCAGCAACTTGTTTTGGGTGTAGGTACCCGTTTGCAGCACACTCAATTTGGTCCGGGTGTAGTCGTTGGCGTTAGGTACGCTACTTATTTAATTTCTTTCATTCATCATGGCATCAAAGAAATTGATAAAACAGATAACCACCTCGATGAGATCATTGCTGAAAATGTAACCGTAGAAGTTGAAACTGTTTCGGCAGTTGAAAAATCATTATTGAAAATTTTACGGCAATGGAGCGATGTAAATGAAATTGTACCGCTTGGCGATAAATGGCATGGCGGTATCATGTCATTACAGGCAGCAGATAAAACATTGAAACCAAAAGATATTCCCATTGATGATTTCTTCCATAAAATAGTTATGCTGCGTGACCGGTTAAGGGTACTTGAACAAAATATCAACAGCCATAAAAAACTAACTGATGAAGACAAGGTGAATATTCAGCAATACATTACACGTTGCTATGGTTCGCTTACTACTTTTAATGTGTTGTTTAAAAATAAAGAGCAGTGGTTTGTAGGGGATAAGGGAGACAGCTGAATGTTTTAGGCAGGGTGTTAATTTCAAAAAAATATTCAGCAATTTATTAAGTAATGTATTTGTAAGAAAAACGGCAGCCGATGCTGGAAAAAATTATCTATTATGAAAAAGTTCAACTGTATTCTTATATTTATTGCCTGTTGCTTTTCAGCATCTGCCCAATCATACAAAAAACTTCATTACAGATCTATACTGGTAGATACACATAATGATATTCCCACTTCAGCCATCGATAAGGGTTTAAGCTTTGATCAAAATTTAAGCGGCAAAACACATAGTGATCTGCAACGAATGAAAACAGGAGGTGTAGATGTACAGCTGTTTTCCATATGGTGCGATGGTAATCAGCAAAACCCCTATGCCCTGGCTAACCGGCAAATGGATACCGTATTGGCATGGACATACAGGAATCCTAATGACATGGTACAAACATTTACACCCGATGAAATTTTTACCGCTGTAAAAGAAAAAAAATTAGCCGTAATGTTTGGAGTGGAAGGGGGACACATGATTGAAAATGATCTGAATAAATTAGATGCTCTATATAAAAGAGGTGCTAAATACATGACACTGACCTGGAACAACTCAACCGACTGGGCAACATCCGCACTGGATGAAAGCACCCGCGGCGATTCATTAAAGCATAAAGGGTTAACTGATTTTGGTAAGCAGGTAGTAAAACGAATGAATGAATTAGGAATGATGGTGGATCTTTCTCATGTGGGTGAACAAACATTTTGGGACGCCATTAATACCAGCACAAAACCAATTATTGTTTCACACAGTAATGCCTACACGCTTTGCCCTTTTCGAAGAAATTTAAAAGACGACCAGATCATTGCAGTGGGAAAGAACGGAGGAGTGATCCATCTCAACTTTTTTTCTGGTTTCATTGACAGTAATTATTTTAAACGCAGTGATGCTTTTAATGAACACCATAAGGCAGAAAGGGATTCAATGTTGAAAATAAATCCAGAGCCCTACTTTAGTGATGTTTATCTTTTTGAAAAATATCCGGATGAAGTAAATGCATTACGGCCGCCATTGTCTATGTTAATTGACCACCTGGATTACATTGTAAAACTAATTGGTGTTGATCATGTAGGCCTGGGCAGCGATTTTGATGGGGTGAATTCCTTACCACAACAACTCGATGATGTTACTGCATTTCCACTCATAACAAAAGCACTATTGGAAAGAGGGTATAGTAAAAAAGACATACGCAAAATACTGGGCGAAAATTTTTTAAGAATATTTAAAGCCAATCAACCATATAAAAATAAATTATAAAAAAAATCTTTCTGCTTCTTTTATTTCCGTTGCAATCGTTTGCCCAACCGTTTTCCAAAACTGAAATTACCGGTTGGCAAAAACAGGCAAAAAACATCAGCATCATCCGCGATAATTATGGTGTGCCGCATATTTATGGTAAGACTGATGCCGATGCGGTTTTTGGTTTGTTATACGCACAATGCGAAGATGATTTTAAAAGAGTAGAGATGAATTATATTGATAAGCTGGGGCGCTTATCGGAAGTGAATGGCGAAAAAAATATATACAACGATCTGGTGATTCGCCTGCTGATTGATTCTGCAGATGCTATGAAAGATTTTGCAAAAGCGGCGATCTAAATTCAAAACATTTTTTCGACCAGGGGTTGATGTACAGCAAGGGCTAGTTTAAAGAGGTGTTGTTTTATAAAGAAGATGTGATGAAGCATGCAGAAAGAAATTATCACCCTGGAGAATAACAACCGCTGTCGGGGTTTGTAACCGCCGACAGGGTTGTAAAATATTACCAACTGAACTTTGCAGATAAATTAATTATCCTGCCATCAACGGGTGCCCATATTTGTTTAAATGACGGGTTCGAAATATTACCGTACACAATATTTTCTTTACGGGTTTGGCGGTAATCAAAAAGGTTTTCACAATTTAAAACCAGCGCCAGTTTTTTTATATCATACCTCACCATCGCGGCAGCAATAAGATATCCGGGTGTTTGGCTGCCATCATCCAGGTATTGCTTGCCGGTATAAGAAGCTTCAATACAAGCCCTGAACCTTGTGCCGAATTCATTTGAAATTACTGCAGCAAATTTACTTTTGGCACTTAATGGAACATTTGGTTGTATTGTATTGAATAATTGTTTGGCGATGGTATAGGTATAGCCGAGGTACACTTTCAGGCCTTCGTGTTTTACTGCTACATAAGTTTCAAAGCCTTTTGTATTTAAAGGCTTTGTTGCATTAATATATTTAAAATAGGTGCTTGTGTCTTCTGCGATCACCGGCCGGTTTATCTGTGTAACATAAAACATCTGGTTAATAGTGATATTCCATTTATCGAACTGATGTTTAAAATTAATATCCCAGTTAACGCCCAGGGATTTTTCCGTAAGTATGCGGGCATATAAGTTATGGCCCCGCAATTCTCTTTCATCAATATCATTATTAAAAACAGAAGGCGCTTTGTAACCCAGTTCGCCACCAAGCCTGGAAGTAAAATGAGAATTGAATTTATATAACAGCGATAACCTGGGTAAAACAACTGGTTCGTAGGCATCATGATAATCAAACCGTAAGCCCGCTTGCGCTGTAAGTTTTGACGTTATTTTCCAGTCGTCTTGTATAAACATACCCAATATATGATTGCTGTATGGGTTAATTAAGGAAGAGTCGGGTGGCTTTTTGTATAAATTTTCGCCCGAAATATTAATACCCGAAACAAGTGTGTGTTTATTCCATTTTTTTAAATAAGACAGTTCGGTAAAGAAAGTCTGTTGGGTGGCTGTCATTCCAAATACATTGGTAATGATATCCCTGTTAAAAAAACCAAGCAGCCCTTTAAAATTTAACTGGCTCGTTTTATTTAATTTATTTTCCCATGTACCTGCAATTGAATTCCGGAACGACCTGTTTTGAATGAAGAACTGGTGTACATTATCCTTTGTTTTGTGCAGTACCTGCATATCGCCACCGTTACGGTCTTCGTAGGTAGCGTCGTATTCAAGTGTAAGCGTATTTTTTTCATTCGGATATAAAAATAATTTAGGGTGAAAGAAAAAACTTTTCAGATCAGGCACATCGCTAAATCCATCCTTATTTACATCTTTGGCTCTCTGCAATGTTGTACCGGCAAAAAAAGTATATCCTGTATTTTTATTTCTGCCACTATGAAAAGTGTTCAGGTTAAATTCACTCAGTGTGCTATAGTTAATTAAAACACTATGCTGCGGATCTTTCAGTTTAGGGGTTTTTGAAATAAGGTTGATCATGCCTGCAATAGCACCACCACCATACAATGTAGAGCTGGCGCCTTTTATTATCTCAACCTGTTTAAGGTCCAGTGGTGGTATCTGCAATACACTGAAACTGCCACTATATCCTCCAAACAAAGGGAGGCCATCCCGAAGTATTTGAGTATACTTTCCCGGCAGGCCCTGCACACGCAGATCAATATTGCCTGTTGTGCCTGAGGTTCGTTGATTTTGAATACCCGCAATATCACCTAATAAACTGGCGATATTACCCGGTATAGTACTGGCTTCTTCCTCTACTTCTTCGCTGCCCAACACTTCTACCTTGGTTGGCAGGTCTTCGATACGGCTATTGGTGCGGGAAGAAGTAATGATCACCGCCTCTTCCTTGTCTTCTTTTTTCTGCAGGAAAATTTCTGCAATCGTTGTTTGCGGTATTTGAAAGCTTATGGTTTGACTTTCATATCCGACAAAAGAGAATATTACACTTACCTGACCAGCGGGCAGGTTATTAAAAACGATAAGTCCGCTGCTGTCGGATGAAGTTGATCTTTTTGTGCCGGTAATATTTGCTGTTACAGCCTGCAGATTTTCTTTTGTTGCGCCATCTTTAATAAGACAGCTAAACTTGTTTTGAGAAAAAACAGGGTTAGCAAAAAACAGGAGTGAAATGAATATTAAACTGGTTTTCATTTTTCTTAATGCTCTTTTGTTGTTTAAATATTTTATTGACCTTCGGGCGGAGCCGGATTGACATCTTTATTTTCGTCCTTCTCTTTTTTAAATTCAAGCTTGCCGAACTTCCATGTAAAATTTATGCTGATAGAGCGAAAAGGTACCCTGCGGGTGCTGTTGACCTTAAAATTGGGGCCGAACAATTCGGTCTTTTGATCCACGTATTGATTGAACGGATTGGTAGCGCTAAGCGCTATGCTCGCTTTTTTGTTCCAGAATTGTTTTCGAAGCGCAAAGCTATAAGTTGTAAAGGAAGGGTATCTTCCTTGTGCCACGTTCCTGGCCGAATTAAAACTGCCAAAAAATTCCGCTGCAAAGCTTTTACTGAACTGGTAGCTGGCATTTATATTGAACCGGTAATTAATGCTATTGGAGTTATACCCCGGATCCAATACATTGATCGTATGCCTTTTGAAAAAAGAAAGATTGGACCTGATATTGAGTTTTGAATTCAGGTGCAGATCAATGAACAGGTTGGCTCCCATGTTTTTTTCCGTGCCTATATTTTGACGCATACTTACCGCAACATTGGTGTAGGTAGAATCTCCCACTTTAAGAGACGGGTAAAAAATTATAAAAGGCTGTATGTCGTTATCATTGATACGATAGAACGCAGTAAGGGTTACTGAACCGGCCTGGTCAAAGTTGCGACTATAGCTTAGTTCAAACCGATGCCCGATTTCCGGTAAAAGATAAGGATTGCCCGCCGAGATATTCTTTGAATCGGTGGTGTTGATAAAGGGATTAAGGTCGTTATAATCCGGTCGCTCTATTCGTTTTGAATAACTCAGCTTGATGGTCTGTTTCTCCCCGATCTTTTTTAAAAGAAAGACAGAAGGCACAAAAGTATTGTACCCGTGTTGCCCCACCTGCTGCTGTGCATTGGAATAAAATGAATTGATCTCGGTGCGTTCATAACGTCCTCCAATCTTGGCATCAAAAAAATGACCTACCGGGAAACTTAATTCGGCATACAAGGCATATACATACTGGTTATAGTTGAGCTCGTTCGACAACGCACTGTCGAACAAATAAGATTTAGAGCCCGGGTCATACCCGGATACATTTGAATGGCTGTTGATGTTTACATAATTGAACTTGCCTCCCACACCCAGCATAATGTCTTCTTTTATCGGATGGGTATAATCGACCTGGAACTCCGTTTCACTTTCTTTGCCCGGGTTTGTGTTATCTGTTCCATAATAAATGGAATCCTGTGGCAGAAGCTTCTGATAATTACCTGATCTAGCCCGGCTTTTTTCATAAGCCGAGTTAAATGATATCTCCAGTTCCTGGTCTTCTTTATTGAAGGTTCTCTTGTATGATAATTCAACATCAACATTATCAAAACGCGGAGCATTATTATTATGATTAACCGTTGCAATGCTGGAAATAACAGTACCCCCATTCTGGGCCGTCACTACCTGTTGCTGGTTGATCGTCCCTTTGCCCGAATTACCAAAATTGCCATAACGCACAGATCCGGTAAAACTGTTCTTTTTCTTATAGGTCCAGTCAAACCCTATTCCTGATTCCATCCCATACCTTTGAAAACGATAGTTTCCGTCTTGCTTCAATGAGATATTTCGTTGTGCTGTAGTGTCAATTGAGAGCCGCTCTGAATTGCTGGGAATAGTTGCAATCAGCCTTGCATTACCACTTACAAAAAAGGTGAAGCCCATATCTCCTTTTCTTGTATTAAGATTAAAAGAGCCGTTCTCGTTACGGGTACCTGCTGTTAAAGAAAGATTCCCGTTAATGCCTTTAACCTTGCTCTGTTTAAGGATGATATTGATGATGCCCCCCAGCCCTTGTGCATCATATTTAGCACCGGGATTGGTGATCACTTCAATGCTTTTTATCTGACTTGCCGGAATGGATTGTAAAACATCGGTGATACTGCTGCCAAATGCAGAAGAAGGTTTCCCGTTTATTAAAAACCGGATACTTGAGCTGCCCGCCAATTCTACATTACCATCCACGTCAACAGATACCTGCGGAATTTTTTTAAGAATATCCGTTGCTACACCCCCCTGCGAGGTGAGGTCCTTTTCTGCATTGAAAACCAATTTATCAATTTTGTTCTCGATCAGTGTGTTTGAAGTGACCGTTACATTTTGTAACAGGGGAATGTTTTTTGACAAAGCGGTATTAGCCAGGTCTACATTCGGATTCTTCTTGCTGATGGAAATATTATTGATGGCATAAGGAAGAAAGCCAATAGACTCCACTACAATGGTGTAGGTTCCTGGTTCAACAGCATTTAAAATGTACTTTCCTTCTTTATTGGTAACCGTACCATTTAAAGCTTTTTTATTCCCTCCAATAAACAAACTAATGGTAGCGTATTCAACAGGTTTTTTTGACAAGGAATCTGTGACCTTACCTGCAATGCTACCTTCTGCATTTTTATTATTCGTTTCCTGAGCGTTAACACTAATTAATATCAGCAACAATGCTCCGGTCAGTATGATTCTTAACATTCGATTCTTATGTTTTATTTAATGATGGTGCCATCTGATGCCAGGATGACCTCCGTTTTTTTACTGCCTTTCTTAATTTCAGCTTCATAGGTGGTCTTCCCATCTGCCTTTTCAATTTTAAAAACCCCGGAAATGGTATACCCGGGATATTTAGCAGTGATGGTAGAAGCTGCTGCTGCTGGCAATCCTGACACTTCGATCGCTGCTTCGGTCTCCATCCAGTTACCTTCTACAGAAAAATTAGCCGACATGGCCTTCCCATTCATTTTAAATTCGGCCTCATATTCTTTGGCATTTTCTTTTCCCCATTTAATATTAGTGGCTCCCGGGAATTTTTTTTCAAAAGCATCGGCTACCGCCTTAGGTACAGTAATGGCAATGCAGGAAAGATTGATGGCAACAAGGCTTGCCATCATTACAATATACTTTTTCATTGTAAATGATTTTATGGATAAATGATATATCACCTCATTTAGCAGGATGATCCTGCCAATGAAGGCTGCAAAATAAAAGGAGGAAAATATCAGGCCCGTGGAGGCTGAAAGATATCTTGCTGACTTGAGCGGGAGAAATAAGGGCTCTGGTAAGCCGCAAGGTTTTGCATAACAGGTTTTTCTTCTGGTAATATCATGATCTCAGGGACAGTTACACAGAAAAAATCCGGCGTTGCAGTTATATGAAAGGGAACAGGGTTATGTGGCAGCTCATGTTCGCCGGCTTCCTCTTCTTCACTAAAAACCGCGTCCAGGTTGAGCAGGTGGTCTGTTATAAAATCAAACAGGTTCAGATCAGGATCTTCAGTACGCTGGCAATGATGGTACATCGAAGGCAATTCAGTAAGGGCAGAAAAATCGCCCTGCGGCAAAAGGCAATTGCCGAGTAAAAAATAAGTGGCGATCAATATGAGCAGTCCTTTTTTCATACCGGGGTAAAGATATAAATATTGAACCGTTTCTTCTGTTAATTATTAGTAAAGGACACTTAAAAACAATAACTTCAATCAGCCAAAACAAAGAGATGATAACTAAAAGATCAATTTTCCTCTTACTCCTGCTACCACTGCAATTAGTGGCCCAGCCATTTTCAAAAGAAGAGCTTGGCCGCTGGGAAAAAGAGGCCAAAAACGTAAGCATCATCCGCGACAACTGGGGTATCCCCCATATTTATGGTAAAACAGATGCAGATGCCGTATTTGGTTTAATGTATGCACAATGTGAGGATGATTTTAAAAGAGTAGAGATGAACTATATTGATAAGTTGGGGCGGGTGTCGGAAACAAAAGGCGAAAAAGAACTGGCCTGGGACCTGCTGAACCGGATACTCTTTGATTCGGCCGATGCCGTAAAAGATTATGAACGATCGCCTGCCTGGATGAAAAAATTATGCAATGCTTTTGCAGATGGTATAAATTATTATCTCTATAAAAACCCGTTCGTAAAACCCCTGGTGCTGACCCGCTTTAAAGCCTGGTATCCTTTTTTGTGGACGGATGGCAGTATCAACGCAATCAATACTGCCGATATTTCGGACAAGGAGTTCAGTGATCTTTATATTAAAAGAAACAAAACCGCCAGTTTCAATAAAAAAGATAAGGAAGAATCTCCTTATGGTTCCAATGGATTCGCCTTCGCTCCAAAAATAACAGATTCCGGAAATGCTATTCTGTATATCAATCCGCATGTCACTTTTTATTTCAGGCCCGAAGTGCATATGGTAAGTGAAACCGGATTGAATGTATACGGCGCCGTTACCTGGGGACAGTTCTTCATTTACCAGGGATTTAACGAACACTGCGGATGGATGCATACCAGCAGTGATGTTGATGCGGCAGATACTTATATTGAAAAACTAACAAAGAAAAATGATGGATGGATGTATGCATACGAAGGCAGGCAACTACCTGTAAAAGAAAAAAATATTTTTATACAATTCATATCCGGGAAAGAAATTAAAACCAAAAAGGTAAAAGTTTTATTTACGCATCATGGCCCAATCATGACCAATAGAAACGGACAATGGCTGAGTTTACGGGCAGATAATCGTATCAGTAATGGATTGATCCAATGCTGGCTGCGAAACAAAGCGTCTTCTTTTAGTGAGTTCAAAAAAACACTGGACCTACAGGGAAATATTTCCAATAATACCGTGTATGCAGATGCAGAAGGGAATATTGCTTATTGGCATGGTAACCGCATCCCGGCAAGAGATACAAAATACGACTGGACAAAAGCAGTTGACGGAAGTATAAAAGCAACAGAGTGGAAAGGAATACACCCGATCAGTGAAATTGTACAAAGCATTAATCCACCCAATGGCTGGTTACAGAACTGTAATTCCACTCCATATACAGTAGCCGGAACGAACAGTCCTAAAAAGGAAAACTATCCTGCATATATGGCACCTGACGGAGAAAATTTTCGTGGCATCAATGCCGTTAGGGTGCTAGATAAAGATAAAAAGTATACCCTTGATAAGGTCATTGCAGCTGGTTATGATACATATCTTGCCGCATTTGAAGACCTGGTGCCGGCGCTTATATTTGCTTTTGAAAAAAAAATACAGTCACCAGATTCGCTTTATACTATTTTAGCCGAGCCGATCAGTGTGTTGAAAACATGGGACCTCCATTCATCATCAAATTCTATTGCCACCACACTGGCCATTGAATGGGGGCAAAAATTATTACCCGTAATAAATAAAACAGTTACCGATAAAAAAGACGCAGACTTTGTAGACAAAACAAAAGCATTTGCTGCAAAAGCTACTGCTGCTGAATTATTGCAACCCTTGCTTACTGTTATCAATGAACTGAAAAATAAATTTGGCAAATGGCAGGTTCCGTTGGGTGATATAAACCGTTACCAGAGAATTTCTTCAGATATAGACCAAAAGTATAATGATGATCAGCCTAGTATTCCTGTAGGTTTTGTTTCCTCACAGTGGGGAATGCTCCCGTCTTACAGCAGCCGTTATTATCCGGGCACTAAAAAAAGATATGGCGTAAACGGAAATAGTTTTATCTGTGCAGTTGAATTTGTCCGCCACCCGGCGGACTCCAGTGGAGGTAAAAAAATAAAAGCAAAATCTTTATTAGCCGGTGGTGAAAGTGGCAATCCATCATCCAAACATTTTACCGACCAGATGGAGATGTACAGCAAGGGGCAATTTAAAGATGTATTGTTTTATAAAGCAGATGTGTTGAAACAAACAGAAAGGAATTATCATCCCGGAGAATAATAATCTACATCAGCCCTGTTGGCGGTTAATACTGAGCGGAGTTTAAGTACCCCGATAACGGTTGGTTTAAATCCTATTTTTAAAAAAATTAAATGATTATTTTTTTCAGGTAATTTCATTTTTTTAAACATCGTCTATTCTTCAAACAACATTTCTTTAAATATAAATTACCAGCCACCTCCACCGCCACCACCTCCTCCGCCACCGCTGCTGCCTCCACCAAACGAAGATCCTCCGCCTGATGAACTGGATGGAGGAGAACTGGCAGATGATATGGCACCACTGAATGATGAGGCAAAGGAGGAAGTAAAATTTTTACTATCGTGAGTGAAGCTTTGAGAAAGAGAACTGGCAGCCGAATCATTTAGATAAGCAGTATTGATGATATCCTCAAATTTTTTGCCCCATTCAATTTCACAACCTAATGCAATTGCAAAGGGTAAATATTTTTCATACAGGTCCAGTGAATTTTTAGGCGGAGTCATCGTATCAAATCTTTTTTCGTCGGCTGTGGAAAGAAACAGCCTGAACCCCGCAATTTTATCCGCTATTTTCCGGCCTTCGATACTATATGCTCTTAGTAAGCTGTAAAATATTTTAAAGACCAGGTAACACAATATAATACCGGCAATATAATATACAAATTGCCATAGATTATGACGGATAAATGCCAGTATCACTTCATATAAACCCCAGCAGGAAGCGATCGTACATATAAGGCCGGGAATAATTGTATACGAACTGTTCAAAGAAAAAAATCCACGATAGCCCTTTCTTACAACACCATCTTTATTTTTATAATTCTTCTCGCAAAATTCCTGCACCCTTGTATTAAGGCTGCCGAGATCACTGTTGTATTTTCCTTTTTTTATCGTGGTATCGATCAGGTGTTCTACACCAGATTCAAAATCTTCATATTTACTCACAGCAGGTTTAACCGGGTCTTTGTTTTCACTGATCTTGTATTCATTGTGTTTAAAGATCAATCCCTCCCGCTCTACACTAACCTTAATTTTATTTCTAACGGCTGCATCCACAATAGTTGCAGCAGTTAATTGCCTGTCAAATTTTTGATAATAAATATAACCCAGGGCGGCCGGTGAATAACCAGCAGGCGGTTCAAATTGCGGATATACAACACCTTTATGAGGATCGCGGCCATATTGAAGCCAAAAAATAAAACAAAAAATGGCACTGAATAAAGCAGCAAAAGGTAAAAAGAAAACGGCTTTATTATTCCAGAAATAATATTTTATCTGCTGCCATGTTCCGGGGGCTGTTACAATACCCTTTGGCCATGAAGTAGCAATGGTAAATCCCTGGTTAGGTAACAATGGCTGGCTGGTTTTAAAAACAATAATTGTATTGTCTCCAAATGTCTCATTAAAAATATCACAATCTTCATCAATAGACCCCAGCGATCCTGTGTAGCATTTACTGGATAAAGTAGCTGCGTTTTTGGGCAGTATTACCGTACAGGCAGCAGCGTCTATCCTAAACGGCCAACCATTACCTGTAACATTCCAATACAACTCATCATAGTCTTTTAAAAATTTTAACTGGTGATCGGTCTCATAAGTAATGGAATAGGTGTAATTGCCTTTATTTAAAAAGATATTACTGCTGCCGGTATATAATAAAATACCATTCCCCTGTTTCTCAGTGTGATAATTTTCTTTATTGCCATCCCGTAATACTTCTTTAATATTAAAAGTGGTATTTTGAAAAAGTTTATACTTATTTACATAATACAAAGGAAAGGCTCTTACAATTCCTCTTTTGATCTCATTATTCATAGCACCTGATTGCTGCAGGGATGAATCATCACCATATAAAGGATTCAGTTGCCCATCACCATTATAAACTGAAATTTTTTCTGTTACCAGCAATTTACCACCTGGTTCTACTTTTACTGTACTGTTAAAAAAAGTAATATGGTCACTGGCATTGAATGTTAAATATTGAGATAATACCCCGTTATTTTTAAATGTTGCTTTGATCTGTTTTTCAAAGTTCTTTAAATACAGTTGTTTATTATCGTTGTACTGATCAGACCCTTTTTCCGTATTAGCATTTTTTAATATCCCGCTCTCCAGTAGCCTGAATGACTGTATGATATTTTTTTTACTGTTGATGGCGATTATATTTTTAATTAACGGGTATTTTTTTTCAAATAGCGCCGCAGGTATCATATTCTCTTTAAAAATAGCAGCAGAAGTACGGTATATCAACGAATCAATTTCGGCATCCGTAAAATAATTTTCACTGGCAGCAGTATAATAATAAACGGGAGGTTTTTTATTTTGCGCTGTTGTAAATAAAACAGGCATCAGCAAAAATAGTATGATATAATAATTTCGCATAGAAGTATGCTGCCGGTTAAAACTTTACTTTAGGCGCTACTTTAGCATCAGCATCTTCTGCAAAGAATACTGCAGGCTTAAAACCAAAGCCTGCACCTATTATATTTTTGGGGAAAACAGCAAGAAGTTGATTGTATTGTCTTACAGTGCCATTGTAATAACGCCTGGAATCATTGATCTTTTCTTCAATCCGTGCCAACTGGCTCAACAGTTCTTGGAATTGAGTATCTGCTTTCAGTTCGGGATAATCTTCAGTAATTGAAAGCATATTCATTAATGCTTTACTCAACCCTTTTGAAGCTTCATTTTGTTCTTCAACTGTAGTGGCAGCTGCACTCTGGTTACGCCATTTGGTTACTTCTATCAATGTTTGATTCTCGTGGCCTGCATATCCTTTTACTGTTTCAACAAGATTGGGGATCAGGTCATTTCGTTCCTGCAAACAGGTGCCTACACCGCTTGCCCCCTCCTGTGTAAGGATACGCGTTTTAGCGAATTCGTTATAAACAGAGATCAGAAAAACAATAAAGAATAACACTAAAATTCCGATGGCAATAAGTATAATAGTGGGAGTAGTCATGGTTTAATAGTTAGCTGGATAATTTATGCTGACAATGTGAATATAAAACTTTTTTTAAAATTCCCCTCCCATGTTTTCTCAAACCCGTTAAGATCTTTTACCAGTTAAACCGTGCAGATAAATTGATAACCCTTCCGTCAACCGGTGCCCATAGTTGTTTAAAAGAGGGGTTGCTGACAGGCCCATACACAATACTTTCTTTTCTTGTCTGCCTGTAATCAAAAAGGTTTTCGCAGTTTAAAACCAACGATAATTTTTTTATATCATACCGGATCATGCCGGCGGTAATAAAATATCCAGGGGTTCTTGTACCATCATCTAAATATTGTTTGTCGGTGTATGAAGCCTCAATACAGGCTCTGAACCTTTTGCTGAATTCATTTGAAACAATAGCAGCAAATTTACTTTTAGCGCTAAGCGGTACATTTGGTTGTATTGAATTGAATAATTGTTTAGCAATGGTATAGGTATAGCCCAGATAAACTTCCAGGTCATCATGCTTAAGTGCCACATAAGCTTCAAAGCCCTTTGTATTCAAAGGTTTTGTTGCATTGATATATTTATAATAGGTGCTGTTGTCTTCTGCGATCACCGGCCGATTTATCTGAGTAATATAAAACATCTGGTTGATAGTAATATTCCACTCATTAAACCGATGTTTAAAATTAATATCCAAATTGGCACCCATGGATTTTTCTGTAAGTATGCCCGCAACTAAATTATGGCCCCGTAATTGCCTTTCGTCGATATCATTATTAAATACTGAGGGAGCCTTATAACCCACCCCACCGCCAAGCCTGGAAGTAAAATGGGTATTGAATTTATATAACATTGATAACCTTGGTAAAATAACCGGTTTATAGGCATCGTGATAATCAAAACGTAAGCCTGCCTGGGCAGTAAGTTTTGGAGTTATTTTCCAATCGTCTTGCACAAATACACCCATAATAAGATTGTTGTATGGATTTATTAATGAGGAGTCAGGTAATTTTTTACTAAAACTTTCACCGGAAACATTAATTCCCGAAACCAAACTGTGTTTATTCCATTTCTTTAAATAAGACAATTCGGTGAAAAAAGTTTGTTGAGCAGCTTTCATTCCAAATACATTGGTAGTAATATCCCTGTTAAAAAAATCAATCAACCCTTTAAAATTAAATTGGCTTGTTTTACTTAACCTCTTTTCCCAGGTAGCCGCAAATGAATTCCGGAGTGTTTTATTTTGAATAAAGAATTGGTGAATAGTATCCTTTGTTTTGTGCAAAACCTGCATATCACCACCATTACGATCTTCATAAGTTCCATCATATTCAAGTGTGAGGGTATTTTTTTCATTTGGATATAAAAATAGTTTAGGGTGAAAGAAAAAACTTTTCAGGTCGGGTACATCGCTGAAGCCATCATTATTTACATCATTGGCTCTTTGTATTGTTGTACCTGCAAAAAAGGTATAGCCGGTTTTTTCATTTCTTCCGCTATGAAAAGTATTCAGATTAAATTCATTCAACGAACTGTAATTAACCAATACACTATGATGCGGCTCTTTCAGTTTTGGTGTTTTTGAAATAAGATTGATCAGGCCGGCAATTGCACCACCACCGTATAAAGTAGAGCTGGCTCCTTTTATGATCTCTACCTGCTTCAGGTCAAGCGGTGGTATTTGCAATAAACTGAAACTGCCACTGTACCCTCCGAATAATGGTAGGCCGTCACGAAGTAATTGCGTATACTTTCCGGACAGGCCTTGTACACGTAAATCAATACTGGCCGTTGTTTCCGATGTTCTTTGATTTTGAATACCCGCAACATCACCCAATAAATTAGCAATACTGCCAGGAGTGGTACCGGCTTCTTCATCTACTTCTTCGCTACCTATCACTTCTACTTTGGTAGCAAGATCTTCGATGCGGCTGTTGGTACGGCTTGATATTATTATTACTTCTTCTTCAGTATTATTTGCATCGCGTTGTAAATAAATTACAGGGGTTGTTGGCTGTTGTGGAATTTTAAAACTGATGGTTTGCTCATTGTATCCAACAAAAGAAAAAACAATTTTTATATCCCCTGCTCTAAGATTTCGGAAAACAATTTTTCCTGTACTATCAGATGCGCTGGTTTTTTTTGTACCGGCAATGTTTGCATTTACACCATGTAAAATCTCTTTATCAGATGTATCCCTGATAATTACACAGAAATCATATTGGGCCCAACCGGAATAACCGGAAAGCAGAATAAAAATTAAAAGAAGACTTTTTTTTGGCAGTATCATTTAAACAATAACAATAAAATGATAAAAATATTATTGTACAGGCAAGTAGTTACAGTTCCGTTAGTTTAAAACACAAGCTTGATTTTTTTATGCCAATATCTCTACTTTATCCATCTTATCTCCACCTCTTATCTCATCAATTATTTCAATTCCCTCAATAATTTTACCAAAACAGGTATGTACTCCATCCAGATGCGCTGTGCCCTGCCTACTATGACAAATGAAAAATTGTGATCCTCCTGTATTAAGTCCGCGGTGGGCCATGCTCATCACCCCCCTGTCGTGGTATTGTTTAGCTCCTTTGGTTTCACAATCAATGTTATAACCCGGGCCTCCAGCGCCTGTACCATCGGGGCAACCGCCCTGTATCATAAAATTCGGTATCACGCGGTGAAAATTTAGCCCATCATAATAACCCTGCAGGGCCAGTTTTTTAAAATTGGCTGCTGCAAGGGGTGTTGCATCGTCATACAATTCAAAGGTCATTACTCCTTTGGCTGTATGAATTTTCCCTTTCGTTAAGATCATTGTATCCATTTTATTTGTTTTTATTTAATAATTTAACAATTTCTCTACCAGCTCCCCCAAACGGCTATACGCCATAAAATTTTTCTCCAGGTCTAAATTAAATGGAATGGGTGTATCCAGTGAACCGCATCGCATTACCGGTGCATCCAGTTTGTCAAAACAGTTTTCTCCTATCCATGCTGCAATTTCCCCACCTATACCACCGGTCAATGTGTCTTCATGTAATAATAATACTTTTCCCGTGGTTGCTACAGCTTTACGGATAGCATCATAATCGAGTGGCAACAAGGTTCGGAGGTCTAAAATATGTATTGAAATGCCTGGATGATTTTTTGCATAATCCATTGCCCAATGCACGCCAGCTCCATAAGTTATAATGCTGATATCATCTCCATCCTGTACTAATCTGGCCTTGCCAATTTCAATTTCATAATATTCTTCGGGTACCTGGCCACTGATGCTCCTGTACAAAGCCTTGTGCTCAAAATATAAAACAGGATTGGGATCATTAATGGCAGCTATCAGTAATCCCTTTGCATCTATGGGTGTTGAAGGATAAACCACTTTCAGCCCCGGGGTATGTACAAACCAGGCCTCATTACTTTGCGAATGAAATGGCCCTGCGCCCACACCGCCGCCCGTTGGCATTCGTATCACCACATCTGCGTTTTGTCCCCAGCGGTAGTGTATCTTGGCCAGGTTATTTATGATCTGGTTAAATCCCACCGTTACAAAATCGGCAAACTGCATTTCCATCATGCTTTTATATCCTTCCAGGCTTAAACCGAGTGCCGCACCAACTATTGCACTTTCACATAATGGTGTATTTCGTACCCGTTCTTTTCCAAATTCAGTTACAAAACCTTCTGTTATTTTAAATGCTCCTCCGTATTCTGCAATGTCCTGCCCCATTAAAATAAGGTTTTGATGTTTTTGCATAGATTGATGAAGGGCTTCTTTGATGCCGTCGACGAATCTTTTCTCAACACCTGTTGTTTGAAGTTTGTTGTTTATAGTTTGAGGTTTGTGGTTCGGAGCATACACATCATTCAACTCATCTTTGATATTAACAATCATGGGCATTGCTTCATAAGCAACTTTTAATTCTGCTTCAATATGCGCTTTGAATTCATTACGTAACTCTGCTACATTTATTTCATTGATGATCTTTTCTTCGATCAGCCAACGCTCGTAGTTTTTGATCGGATCCTTTTTTTCCCATTCTTCAAACAGTTCTTTTGGAACATATTTTGTACCGCTGGCTTCTTCGTGTCCCCGCATCCGAAAGGTCATACATTCTATTAAATAAGGCCTTTGGTTTTTTATACAATATTCCCTTACTCCCTTTATTGTATCAAATACATCTAAAATATTATTGCCGTCAATACGGATCCCTTCAATGCCATAGCCTTTGGCTTTATCTATAAGGCTATCGCAACGATATTGTTCATTTGCCGGAGTGCTTAATCCATAGCCATTATTTTCTATGATAAAAATTACAGGCAATTCCCATACTGCAGCAGTATTTAATGCTTCATGAAAATCTCCCTCGCTGGTGCCTCCATCACCGGTAAAAGCAAGAGAAACTTTTTGTTCTTTGCGTAATTTATACCCCAGTGCCACACCATCGGCTATTGCCAGCTGGGGTCCCAGGTGCGATATCATACCACAGATATGATGCTCTTTTGTACCAAAATGAAAACTTCTTTCCCTTCCTTTGCTGTATCCTTCTTTATTGCCCTGCCATTGCATAAATAATTTGTTGAGTGGCATATTACGGGTAGTAAAAACACCCAGGTTGCGGTGCAATGGCATGATCCATTCATCGGGTTGTAAGGCAGCGGTAACACCAACGGATATGGCTTCCTGGCCAATTCCACTGAACCATTTACTTATTTTTCCCTGCCGCAATAATACCAGCATCTTTTCTTCGATCATCCGGGGCAGCAACAAATTTTTGTACAGGCCGGTCAGGGTTTCGTTACTTAAATTTTTTCTATCGAATTGCATTGATCGTTCCAGGTTTTACAGCTGCGAAGTTACTGGTTGTTTTTGGATAGCCTGCGGCTATAAAATACAAAGTAATATTAGCCACTAATTACACGAATTGACACGAATAAAACAGTAGTGTCATTTTTGGCCTTTTTCTTCTATCTCTTAGCATAAAACTGTTAAATAAAACAAAAATGAAATTAATTTAACATCGCTCGTTTGTGCAATCAACAAACCGGTTGCATCTTGATAAAAAATCAACCAACCATGAAAGTTTTATTAAAACCCGCAGCATTTGTCTTTTTAATTCTTACTTCATTATCCATAATGTCGTTAACTAACCCTTCCAATAAAAAGAACAGGAATGTGGCTCAAAAAAATACGGGCCCTAAAATTCAGGCTGTCATTTTACTGGACGTTAGCAATAGTATGGATGGACTGATTGAACAGGCTAAGGCTCAGTTATGGAATATGGTGGCGGTAATGGGAAAAGCAAAATGTGCTAATGATGTATCACCTTATATTGAGATCGCATTATACGAATACGGAAGAAGCAGTAATGCTGTAGCCGATGGCTATGTAAAACAAATAAGCGGCTTTACCACTGATCTTGACAAGCTTTCGCTTGAACTTTTTAAGTTAACCACTAACGGTGGTGATGAGTATTGCGGACAGGTAATTTACACTTCATTAAAACAACTGAACTGGGATGCAGATCCAAACAATTATAAAGTGATCTTTATTGCCGGCAATGAAGATTTTTTACAGGGCAACCTGTCATATACAAAAGCTTGTACCGAAGCAAAGAGCAAAGGAGTAATTGTTAATACAATTTATTGCGGAGACAGGGTGCAGGGCATTAAAGAACACTGGAACCTTAATGCAGAATGTGGCTCAGGCAGTTTTACTAATATTAACCAGGATGCCAAAGTTGAAGAAATTCCAACACCTTATGACAGCGTTTTATTTTCTTTGAACGATAAACTGAATGGCACTTATATTACTTATGGATATAACGGAAAAGCAAATTTTGCCAACCAAGCCAGTGCAGATATGCTAAATGCACAAATGAGTAAATCAGCCGGATTAAAAAGGGTTG
>JAYVUE010000004.1:0-8353 GCA_043788195.1 Chitinophagaceae bacterium | reverse complement strand
CCCTTATGAATGGAGCTTTAACATGTGGCAGGATGCCGCCCTGCTTACTTTACAAATTGCCATTGAATCTTTACAAAAGGATATGATATTAAAAGATGCCACTCCTTTTAATATTCAATTTCAAAATGGTAGGCCCATTTTTATTGATACACTTTCATTTGAAAAATATACACCAGGTGAGCCATGGATCGCTTACCGGCAGTTTTGCGAATGTTTTTTAGCGCCTCTTTTACTAATGAATTACTGTCACCCGGATACCAATAAATTATTTACAACATTTCCTAATGGCATACCGCTTGATGTACTGGTAAGCCTGCTGCCCAAAAAAGCAAAATGGAATTTGAATACTTACTTACATATCTACCTCCAAAAAAAACTGTCGGAGAAGGATAGCCGCAAACAAAACAGCAAACATCATTTCTCCAGGCAAAAGCTGCAGATCTTATTGAATGGCCTGGTTAGCTTTGTTGGCAAACTGAGGTTAAAAAATACAAGATCAACCTGGGACAATTATTATGGCGGAACGATACTGGGTCAAAATTACCTTGATGAAAAAACAAAAACTGTACAATCTTTTTTAAAAGATATCTCCTATGAAACTGTTATTGATCTGGGTGCCAATGATGGTTATTTTAGTTTATGGTGTAAGGACAAAAAAGTGGTTGCACTGGATGCAGATGCCAATTGTATCAATGAACTGTATGTAAAAATTAAAAAAGATAAATACAATATCCTGCCCCTGGTGATAAATTTAATGGCACCTTCGCCTTCTATTGGATGGAACAACAAAGAAAGGAATTCAATTACAGAAAGATTAAAGGCTGATCTTATTATAGCGCTGGCACTGGTTCATCACCTGGCCATTTCCAATAATGTTCCGCTTTCCATGATCGCTGATTGGCTGCAACCCATGGGAAAATATTTGTTGATAGAATTTGTTCCCAAAGAAGATGAAAAAGTACAATTGTTATTGCAGCACAGGGAAGATATTTTCAGTGATTATTCTTTACAACATTTCAAAGAGGTATTTAGTGAGCATTATACCATATTGCATGAAAACAATATCGGTAATACAAAACGCGTATTGTTTTTATTAAAACAAAAATAAATGCAGCGCTTAAAGCAAATACCTTTCTTTCTTTTATTAGTGGTGGTTTTCTTTTGTCTTCATGGCAGCGTGGAGAATTACGGCTTTATCAGTTTACATGAAGTGTTTATTCTTGGGTTGATCATTGCAGGCTCAGTATTGGTATTATTCCTGGTCATTCTTTTTTTTACACACAATTATCTTTTTGCTTCGCTCATCAGTTTTTTTATAGTATTGTGGTATCTTTTTTTCGGGGCCATTCACGATTGGATAAAAAGCAAATATTTTCTTTCCTTCCTGCATAGTTACACAGTATTGTTACCACTGTTGCTGGTTATTACCGTTGCCTGGATCATCTATTTACGACGCCATAAAACTGCACAGCCCCAATGGACACTTTACCTGAATCTGTTATTGATGGTCTATTGCAGTATTGATGGTGTACGCATCATGCGAAACTATATGACTCCTGAAAAAAAATTTTTTAAGCAGGTTGCGTTTGACCTCAGAAAAGTGAAAACGAAACCTAACGTGTATTACCTGCTCTTTGATGAATACCCTGGGTACAAAAGCCTGCAGGATAGTTTTGGATTTAGGAATGACAGCCTGTACTGGTTTTTTGCAAAAAATGAATTTCAAGTATTACCCACATTTGCCAATTATGATTTTACACTTTTCAGCATGTCTTCTATTTTTAATATGCAATATGTAGATAGTAATTATGATCACAAAAAATTAACGCAAAAGGATATGCAGCAAAGGCTGAAGGAAATAAAAAATGCAGGGGTGATCTCATTATTCAGCCAGATGGGATATAAAATTGAAAATTATTCCATCTTTGATATTGCCGGCCAAAACAGCACAGCAGCCAGGAATTCCCTTTTTCCGGTGCATACGCCGTTGCTTACTGATAAGATCTTTCATAACAGGATCTTAAAGGACCTGGCATGGTGGCTGGTAACAGGTAAATTTAAAATTGAGTCTCTCAGAGAAAAATATCTTTATCGTAAAGACAGGGATAATAAGTATACAGAAAAGATGATCATTGAAAGCTCGGCTCAAAAGACCAGTTTTCCAAAATTCTGTTATGGTCATTTCCTTTTGCCACACCGTCCTTACTACCGTGATAGTACAGGTAATACCAGGGACTTCAAATCACCCGATGAAATGTATGAATTATTTTTTGATAAAGAGATCTTTCTTTCTTACCTGAAATATACCAACAAGGTGATCAGCTCACTGATAAAAAATATTACCCATAATGATCCCAATGCCATTATTGTTGTGATGAGTGACCATGGTTTTCATACGTTTAATAATTCAATCAGTTATAACCCGTATAATTACAACAATATTTGTGCGGTGCGTTTTCCGGATAAAAATTATATCAACTATAAAGAGAAATGGAGTACTGTTAATTTTTTCAGGTATCTCTTTAATTGCGAATTCGGTCAGCAGCTACCTTATTTAAGTGATAGTACAATTTGGATAAATTTGTAATCAATAATACAGAAGCGAAACAGTAATAAATGAACGGACTTAAAAAAATACCTTTTTTTCTTTTGTTGCTGGTGCTGTTCTTTTGTCTTCATGGAACTGTAGAGAACTTTGGTTTTATTGATGCCCGTGAAGTAGCCATTACCGGCCTGGTGATACTTGTTGCAGTAGCTGTTCTTTTTTTCATTCTCTTTTTATTTACCCGAAATTATGCATCCGCTGCGCTAACCGTTTTTTTTATTGCGCTTTGGTATTTATTTTTCGGGGGCCTGCACGACTGGATAAAAGACAGGTACTTTCTTTCTTTTTTACACAGTTATTCAGTGTTGTTACCGCTTCTTATCATAGCTACTATTGCATGGTCTGTCTGGGTACATCGGTATGCTGCCATCCGGGCAAGAATGTTTTTATACCTCAATGTATTATTGCTTATTTATTGTATGGTGGATATTACCCTGTTGGTAAATAGATCATTGTCGCATAAAAAAATTTTTATTGCACCTGTTACTTTTGATCCCGGTAAAGTGAGATCAAAACCCAATATCTATTACCTTCTTTTTGATGAATACCCGGGTTACAAAAGCCTTAAAGATAGTTTTGCATTTAGTAATGATAGCCTGTACCATTTTTTGCAGGTAAACGGGTTTAAAATGCTACCCACTTTTTCAAATTATGATTACACGCCATTTAGCATGTCCTCCATTTTAAATATGCAATATGTAGATAGTAATTATGATCATGGCCTGGTAACTCAAAAAGACATTCAGCAAAGAATTGCCGAAATTAAAGATGCAAGGACAATAACTATTTTTAAAGAGATGGGTTATACAATTGAAAATTATTCCATTTTTGATATTGCTGATCAAAGTAGTATTGCTGCCAGAAATTCTTTGTTTCCGATCCATACACGTTTACTCACAGACAAAATATTGCATAACAGGTTATTCAGGGATCTTGGCTGGTTACTGATCACCGGAAGATTTGAGATCCCGGGCTTCAGAAAAAAATATCTTTACCATATTGATACTGATAACCATTATGCACAACAAATGGTAATAGAAAGTACACAGAGAAAAAACAATGCACCTAAATTTTGTTATGCGCATTTTCTTTTACCTCACGGACCTTATTTTCGCGACAGCCTGGGTAGCCTGAGAATTTTTAATTCACCCGATGATATGTATAATATGTTTGATAAACCGGCATTTCTGTCTAACCTTAAATATGCCAACAGCGTGATCACTTCACTGGTTACAAAAATTGTACAAACTGATTCAACTGCTATTGTTGTAGTAATGAGCGACCATGGGTTTCATAATTACAATACCAGGGCAGATTACGATCCACTTAATTTCGACAATATATGTGCGCTTCGGCTGCCCCAAAAAAATTGTAGTGATTATAAAGACAAATGGAGTACTGTAAATTTTTTTCCATACCTTTTTAATTGTGCATTTGGGCAGCAGTTGCCTTATTTGAAAGACAGTACAATTTGGGTTAATGAATAAGTTTTCAATTAATGTAAGATCAGCCATGGGAGTTTTAAAAAAAATACCGTTATTCCTTTTTTTATTAGTACTGTTTTTTTGCCTGCATGGTAGTGTAGAGAATTATGGATTTATTGAATTTAAGGAAGTAGGCATGCTGGGGCTTGTGATAACAGGTTGTGTATTACTGTTGTCGCTGATCGTACTTATTTTTACCCGCAATTATCTTTTTGCAGCACTCATCAGTTTTTTTATTTTATTGTGGTACCTGTTTTTTGGCGCCATACACGATTGGGTAAAAGCTATTTCTTTCCTGTCATTTATGAACAGGTATTCTGTACTGTTACCTTTATTATTAGCCGCCACTATAATTTGGATCATTTATTTACGCAGGCATAAATCAGCGCATACACGCTGGACATTTTACCTTAACCTGTTATTATTGATCTACTGTTGTGTAGATGGCTTTATTCTTGTGAAGAATTATTTTACACCGGTAAAAAAAATTACTGCACAGGTTGCTTTTGAATATGATAAAGTAAAAACAAAGCCCAATGTGTATTACCTGTGGTTTGATGAATACCCGGGTTATAAAGGCCTGAAAGACAGTTTTTCCTTTGCCAATGATAGTTTGTATGATCTTTTGCATAAAAAAGAATTCCGCATTTTGCCCACATTTACCAATTATGATTTCACCTTGTTCAGCATGTCGTCTATTTTAAATATGCGTTATGTAGATAGCGGTTATAACCCCTTAAAGGTTAGCCAGCGGGATTTTCAATTGCGGGCAAATGAAATAAGAAACGGTGAAGTGTTTGGCATCTTTAAAAAAATGGGATACCGGTTTAATAATTATTCCATTTTTGATATAGGTGATCAACATGGTGTGTCCAGTCAAAATTCTTTTTTGCCCGTACATTCATTGTTACTTACTGATAAAATACTGCACAACCGCATTATCAGAACATCGGGATGGTTGTTTACAACCGGTAAATTAGCCCTGTCTTCATGGAGAAAAAAATACCTGTTTCAGCATGATACAAATAACGGGTATTCCGAAAAGAAAGTAATTGAAATGGCGTCCGGGAAAAAAACAGTACCTGAATTTTGTTATGCCCATTTTTCTTTACCGCATTGGCCTTTTTACAGGGATAGTGCCGGCCATTACAATAGTGATGAGATCATTGCCAGCGAAGCTTCTTTATTCAACAGGGCACTTTACCTGGGCTATTTAAAGTACACTAATACGGTAATTGCATCCCTTGTACAAGCGATCACAGAAAAGGATCCTCATTCAATAATTGTCATTATGAGTGATCATGGTTACCGTACATTCAGGAATGAAAACGGCTATGAACCATTTAAGTATAATAATATTTGCGCCGTACGTTTCCCCGATAAAAATTATATCGATCTTAAAGAGAAATGGAGTACCGTTAATTTCTTCCGCTACCTGTTTAATTGCGAATACGGGCAAAATATTCCCTACCTGGCCGATAGTTCTGTTGTATTAAGCTATTAATAAAATGCAATGTAGCAATGGGAATGTGGCAAGAATACTAAATAATAACTACATGTGGAAAATACGTAAAAATATGAGTAAAAACACGTAAAATTTCAAATAATGTTATTTATATTTGTTTTCAAAAACAAAATTATGGCATTATTTACCATACGTTTTGAATTACTTTCTTTAGTTAAGGAAGACTTCCAGTTACTCTACAATGCATTGCAATTAGAGGGTTTTACAAATACTATCAGGGACGATGCCGGCGCAGTCTTTATATTACCTTCAGCGGAGTACAATAAAGAAGGAGAGTATACCAAAGACCAGGTATTAGACAGTGCTATAAGGGCTGCCCATAAAACCGGTAATGAGTATGCTGTTTTGGTTACCGAATCTAATGGAAGAAGCTGGGCTAACCTTATTCAGGTAAAATAACTATTCGATCCAACCTAACTACTGCATATCAGGCAGTTAATTATTTTTTAACTGCCAAAGTCTTCACCCCTTTATTGTTATTATCTGACAAAATTGCATTTACCAGTCAATGGCACAATCATTGACATTTGTTTTTAAACAAAATATATTTTAATCATGGGAAAAATTATAGGAATTGACCTCGGAACAACAAATAGCTGTGTTTCAGTAATGGAAGGCAATGAGCCGGTAGTAATAGCTAATGAAGAAGGCAGGCGTACAACCCCTTCTGTTGTTGCTTTCCTTAAAAATGGCGAACGTAAAATTGGTGATCCTGCCAAACGTCAGGCTATTACTAACTCTCAAAATACCATTAGCAGTGTTAAGCGTTTTATGGGCCGTCGTTTTGATGAAGTGACAGAAGAGATCAGTCATTGGAGTTATAAGGTAGTAAAAGGTGACAATAATACGGTAAGGATAGACATAGATGGCAGGCTATATACCCCGCAGGAATTGAGTGCAATGGTATTGCAGAAAATGAAAAAAACTGCAGAGGATTACCTGGGTACAGAAGTTACTGAAGCGGTAATTACAGTACCAGCTTATTTTAATGATGCACAACGCCAGGCTACAAAGGAAGCAGGCGAAATTGCCGGACTTACGGTAAAGCGTATTGTAAATGAACCCACAGCCGCCGCTTTGGCTTATGGATTGGATAAAGGCGGCAAAGATCAAAAGATTGCTGTGTTTGACCTGGGAGGCGGAACTTTCGACATTTCCGTACTGGAATTAGGCGAAGGTGTTTTTGAAGTAAAATCAACAAATGGAGATACTCACCTTGGTGGTGATGATTTTGATAAAGTGATCATGGATTGGCTGGCTGAAGAATTTAAGAACGACGAAGCCATCGACCTGCGTAAAGATCCAATGGCTTTACAACGTTTAAAAGAAGCAGCAGAAAAAGCTAAAGTAGAATTATCTTCTTCCAGCGAAACGGAGATCAACCTGCCTTATGTAACAGCAGTAGATGGAGTTCCAAAGCACCTGGTAAAAAAATTAACCCGTGCAAAGTTTGAAGCATTGGCCGATAAATTATTTGAACGTTGTTTAAAACCATGCGAACTGGCATTGAAAGATGCGGGTATGAATACCAGTGAAATTGACGAAATCATTTTGGTTGGTGGTAGCAGCCGTATTCCAAAAGTGCAGGAATTGGTTGAAAAATTCTTTGGAAAAAAACCTAACCGTAGTGTTAATCCTGATGAAGTGGTAGCCGTTGGTGCAGCCATACAGGGAGCGGTAATGAGTGGAGATATCAAAGACGTTTTGTTGCTGGATGTAACTCCATTAAGCCTGGGTATTGAAACCATGGGTGGTATCATGACAAGGCTGATCGATAGCAATACAACCATCCCTACAAAAAAATCTGAAGTATTTTCTACAGCCAGCGATAACCAGCCGGGTGTGCAAATACACGTTTTGCAGGGTGAAAGATCAATGTCGAAGGATAATAAAAGTTTAGGTGTATTTAACCTTGATGGCATACCACCTGCGCCAAAAGGTATGCCACAGATAGAAGTAATATTTGATATAGATGCCAATGGGCTTATACATGTAACTGCAAAAGATAAGGGTACCGGAAAAGAGCAAAAGATCCGGATCGAATCTGGTAGTGGTTTAAGTAAAGAAGAAATTGAAAAGATGAAGAATGACGCCAAAGTAAATGAAGCATCAGATAAGATAGAAAAAGAAAAAGTAGAAAAAATTAACCAGGCTGATAGTTTAATTTTTCAGACAGAAAAACAATTGAAAGAATACGGTGAAAAAATATCTGCGGATAAAAAAGCGCCTATTGAAGCGGCATTGGAAAAATTAAAAGAGGCGCATAAACTGCATGACCTTGCCGCCATTGATGCAGCAACAGCCGAAATGAATGCAGCATGGACAGCGGCCAGTGAAGAAATGTATAAGGCCACACAGGAAGGCACAAACGCAGGAGAGCAGCCACATGCAGATGGAGGACAAGAGCAGGGTAGTAACCAGGAAAGTAAAGTAGAGGATGTGCCGTTTGAGGAGGTGAAGTAAGAAGAATAAAATGCTATCCTCAGTTTGCCGAAGGATATTTTAAAACCAAATACCATTATGAAAACCGTAGCTCATTGGGCTGCGGTTTTATTTTTTAAAATGATTCTGTAATCAAAAGAACTACTATGCAAGATCAAAATTTATCAAAAGGCCAAAAAAGTTATCTTAAAAAGATCATTAATGATTTCAAAGAAGAATCTTTTTTAGTAATTAAAGAAGTTGAAGATTTCAAGAAAGAAGTATTAAATGGAAATGACGGAAACCCTTCTTTAAAAG
>JAYVUE010000003.1:0-6476 GCA_043788195.1 Chitinophagaceae bacterium | reverse complement strand
CCTTTCTATCAAAACCCTGCATTTGCCAAAAGCAGGTTTGATGCTGCATTAGCTAAAATTAAAATGTATAGCCAGGCCGATACGTCAAAAATTGCGGCTATTGGCTATTGCTTTGGAGGAGCCGTAGTATTAAATGTAGCCAGGTTAGGGGAGCAATTAAATGGTGTGGTTAGCTTCCATGGCAATTTAGCAGGTGTGCCGGCAGATAAAAATTTGTTGAAGGCGAAAGTACTGGTTTGCCATGGTGCTAATGATCAGTTTGTAAAGCCTGAAGAGGTAGCCACATTCAAAAAGCAAATGGATTCTATAGGAGCGGATTATACATTAAAAACATATGCTGGTGCAACACATGCTTTTTCTAATCCGGCTGCAACTGCCTGGGGGCAAAAATTTAAAATACCCATTGCTTACAATGCTGCAGCTGATTCGGCTTCGTGGAATGAAATGAAAGTTTTTTTTGGAAAGATATTTAAGTAAGTTAAAAAAAAGATACGGCTTATTACCGTACCTTTTTTAAGCTTCTTCTTCTATAAATTGTTGAAAATTATTCTCGTTATCCAGTATCCATACCGGCAACTGGTGTTGCATTATTTTCCATCCTCCTTCCTGTTTCTGCATTTCAAAAATAATCCGGTTTCCCCTGTCATCTGCCACGTTTACTGAGCAAACATGCTTTTGCATTACATCACCGTGTTTTCTGAAATTGAATTCTCTTAACCGGCCATCTATTTTAATCAGTTTAGTGAACTGGACATTTTTATAAAACTGTATTTTCATTAAATGAGATTTAGGTAATAAGGTACTTATCAATTAGCAATTTCAGTGCCACATCTCTTTTAAAAAAACAAGCTGAAGCCAATGTGAACAAATATTAACAATTATTATAACAGTTACCTGTTTTGACTAAAATAAAAGCTTAAAAACTGCCTTTTTAATTCAGCTGATGTCATTTTGCCCTTATGGTTATTATTTATGACAATTGTAATTTGAAGATAGCACTTTATGCTGCCTGTATTTGATTTACAAAATAGCTTTTATACACCTGTTTTGCACCATATTTACCGGTTATTGGTAATCATTTCGTTAAAAAATATATAATTACTACCGGCAGGTCCTAATTAATGTTTAAACATCGTATATTTGTAACTGAAAATAATATAATACCTGTTTACGAATGAACAATAAAGCCTTAAATAAACATCCATGGTTTAAAAGAATATTATTTGGAGCAGGGGTAGTTCTTATTGCCGGTGTAATAATATTCTGGTACATTTTTACCGATACTTTTTCAGATACCACTGCAAGAAAAGCAACATTTACAGTAAATGCGATTGACTTTATTCATGAATTTCAGCAGAATGACAGCCTGGCAAATAAGAAATATGCGGAGCAGATTATTACGGTAAACGGACGGATTGCTGAATTGGAAGCCGCTGACACAGTAATCAATCTTAAAATGACGGATACACTAACAGGTGCCTATATCATTTTTGCATTTCAGCAACAGCATCTTACAGAAACCAAACAACTCAAAGAAGGGGATAGTGTTTCCATTAAAGGATCCTGCAGTGGCGGAACCTATAGCCAGATACTGGAAACAGCATTCATTACATTTAAACGATGTGCAATCAATAAATAATTCTTAATCAATAAAAATTAAAATCACAAAAAATGAAAAGATCATTCTTCCTTATTGCCTTAGTTGGGTTAACTATGTTTTCTTTTGCACAAAAGAAAAAAATTACTACTTCTGCCACACTCGCTTTTGATGCCAGCACAAAATTGGACCCCTTGGCTAAAGCTGAAAATAAAACCACTATTGCCAGTTTAAATACTAAAACCGGTGAAATAGCATTTGAAACAGTGGTTAAAAATTTCACTTTTTCAAATCCAAAAATGCAGGAACATTTTAACGGTACTACCTGGATGGATTCTGATAAATTCCCGGCAGCAACTTTTAAAGGCGCAATAACCAACCCTTCTGCAGTTAAATTTAATGCAGATGGTTCATATACAACAACAATCAGCGGAGACCTTACCATTCATGGGGTAACCAAGCCGGTTACTACAAGTGCTACAATAGTTGTAAATGGCAAAACTGTTACAGCCACTTCTGCATTTGAAATTAAAGTAGCTGATTTTGGAATTAATGGTCCTTCAATTGCTGCGGGTAAAGTTGCTACTGATCCTAAAATTACTGTAGCTGCAGAATTTAAATAATCCTGATAAAATATGTTCGTCCCGTAAACAGAAATTGTTTACGGGATTTTTTTGCCAAACCCCTAAACTCATAAACTTTTAATAAAAAACCTTTCTTATTTTTGCAGCATGACAATAGAACAGATAAAGGCTCTGAGAGACCGCACAACGGTTTTGAAGAGATTTCTTTGACGTAGAAAACAGGGAAGCTAAAATAGCAAACGACAAACAACTCTCACTTTCGCCAGGCTTTTGGGATGATAATGCCCGTGCCACAGGTATTCTTAAAGAAACTAAAGTAAATGAGTACTGGATCAATCTCTTTAATGCAGTAAATACTGCAGTGGAAGATTTTGCCATACTGTTTGAATTCTGGAAAGCAGGTGAAGCTGCCGAAGAGGAGGTAAAACTTGCTTTTGATGAAGCCGTTACTAAAATTGAAGAAGCTGAATTTAAAAGCACCCTTAACGAACCTGAGGATGAATTGCCCGCTATGTTACAGATCAATAGTGGTGCTGGTGGTACTGAAAGCCAGGACTGGGCAGAAATGCTGGCCCGGATGTTCAGGATGTATGGTGAAAAGCAGGGCTGGAATGTTACTGAAATGGATTGGCAATGGGGCGATGGTGCCGGTATTAAAACCTGTACTTATAAATTTGAAGGCCCCTTTGCATATGGTTTTTTAAAATCAGAAAGCGGGGTACATCGCCTGGTACGTATTTCACCATTCGACAGCAATGCCCGCAGGCATACTTCATTCGTATCAGTAAATGCATACCCTTTGGTAGATGATACCATCAATATTGAGATCAACCCTGCAGATGTAAAAATGGAAACTTCAAGAAGTGGCGGAGCCGGCGGACAAAATGTGAACAAAGTAGAAACCAAAGTGCAGTTAACGCATATTCCCACTGGTATTGTAGTGGTATGTCAGCAGGACAGAAGTCAATTGGGTAACCGCGAATTAGCCATGAAAATGCTTAAAAGCCGTTTGTATGAAATTGAATTACAAAAACGCAATGCCTTGAAAGATGCTGCCAACAGCAAAAAGAAAAAAATAGAGTGGGGTAGCCAGATACGCAGCTATGTTTTTCATCCCTATAAAATGATAAAAGACCACAGAACGGATTATGAAGTGGGTAATGTAGGGCCGGTGATGGATGGGGAATTGGATGGGTTTATCAAGGCTTACCTTATGAGTGAGAAGGAAAATACCTGATTTGGAGATTTGATGATTTGGTAATTAATTAATTTTGTTACGGATTTTGTAATTGGGTAATCTCCAGATTACCAAATCACAAAATCAATTAATCGTACTTTATGCAAGCTAATAAGGATAAAAATCTTATTGTTGAGTTGACATTTGAATTCGCTTTAAAGATCATTAAATATGTGGAGTTATTAGAGCGAAATCATAAATACGTTATTGCAAGGCAATTATTAAAGTCAGGTTCAAGTATCGGTGCAAATGTGAGAGAAGCCCAAAATGCGGAAAGTAAAGCCGACTTTATTCATAAACTGAAAATAGCAGCTAAAGAAGCAGACGAAACAGAATATTGGTTGTTACTTTGTAAGGAATCTGATGGGTACGAAAATTGTGAAGAATTGCTACAGAATTGTATTTCAATTATCAAAGTGTTATCTAAAATAATAGCATCTTCAAAATTAAGATCAATCAACTAATCACCAAATCACCAAATCACCAAATCACCAAATCGCCAAATCACCAAATCACCAAATCAACGATATGCAATACGGAGATTTTTATTACCCCATGCCAGTCAATGAACCTGTACTTTCTTATGCACCAGGTTCGCCCGAGAAAAAAAGATTAAAAGAAGTTCTTGCCGAACTAAAAAAAGAAAAGATAGATGTTCCTATGTACATCGGCAGTGAAGAAGTGCGTACCGGTAAAACAGTTGAGCTTCGCCCACCACATGAACGAAAACATTTACTGGGGCAGTTTCATGTAGGAGAAGCCAAACACGTTACCAAAGCAATAAATGCAGCATTAAAAGTAAAAGATAAATGGGCCAACATGAGTTGGGAGAACAGGGCCAATATTTTTTTAAAAACCGCAGATCTGCTGGCCGGTAAATATCGTCCATACATTAACGGTACTACTATGCTGGGGCAAAGTAAAAATTGTTTTCAGGCAGAGATTGATGCGGCCTGTGAGTTGATCGATTTTCTTCGTTTTAATGTTCACTTTCTGAGTGATTTTTATCGTCAGCAACCAATTAGTAGTCCTGGTATGTACAACAGGATGGAGTATCGCCCACTGGAAGGTTTTGTTTTTGCTGTAACACCATTCAACTTTACTGCCATAGGCGGCAATTTGCCTACCAGTGCAGCTATGTGTGGAAATGTGATAATCTGGAAATGCGCCAACACGCAGGTTTACAGCGCACAACTTTTCATGCGTGTATTAAAAGAAGCCGGCCTACCCGATGGCGTTATCAATCTTGTTTTTATTGATGGTCCAACGATTGGGGAAGTGGTCTTTAATCACCCCGATTTTGCCGGCATACATTTTACGGGTAGTACGGGCGTATTCAATCGTATGTGGGAAACCATTGGTAAAAATATGGGCATGTATAAGTCCTATCCACGTATTGTTGGAGAAACCGGTGGAAAAGATTTTGTGATAGCACATAAAAGTGCAAATGCCGATGTAGTGGTTACTGCACTGGCCCGTGGTGCTTTTGAATACCAGGGACAAAAATGTTCAGCCGCTTCCAGGGCGTATATTCCATCAAACATTGCTGCCGAAGTAAAAAAGAAACTGGTAGAACAGATTAAAACGATGAAAATGGGAACAGTGGAAGATTTTACCAATTTCATCAATGCAGTAATTGATGAAAAAAGTTTTGATAAACTGGAGGGATATATCAAAGGAGCAAGAAAGAGAGACAGCGGTGCCAGGATTTGGGTAGGTGGCAAATGCGATAAAACAGAAGGATATTTTATTGAGCCTACTGTAATTGAAGCAACTGATCCTTATTATACTACAATGTGTGATGAACTATTTGGCCCGGTACTAACCGTTTATATTTATGACGAAAATAAATTTGAAGAAACATTAAAACTGGTAGATAATACTTCAGCTTATGCATTAACGGGAGCTGTAATTGCACAGGATCGGTTTGCGGTGGAACTGGCAACAAATAAATTACGAAACAGTGCTGGTAATTTTTATATCAACGATAAACCAACAGGAGCAGTAGTTGGACAACAACCTTTTGGCGGTGCACGTGGAAGCGGCACTAATGATAAAGCAGGATCTTTGTTAAATCTTTATCGCTGGTTAAGCGCAAGAACAATAAAAGAAACTTTTAATTCACCTACAGATTACCGGTATCCTTTTTTGCAGGAAAAATAAACCCCGGCCCCTCTCTATCTCTCCCCAAGGGGAGAAAAAATGGAGAAGATTGATGTGTAGATAGAAGCGATGAATATATTACTTTAGATAAAGAAACCTTGAAATAAAAAACTACCAACTTCCAGTTCTCCCGATTTTTTCGGGAGGTTGGGGGATGAGGTCAATACCAAAATTTGAAAACGATCCTCGATAAAGAACAACTGCATAGTGCAATAGAGCAACTGGCCGATGAGTTGTTGCAACAACACACCGACCTGGCCAATGTAGTTTTTATTGGTATTCAGCAGGGTGGTGTGGTTTTGGCTGATGATCTGATCAAAAGCCTTCAGGAAAAAGATCCTGCAAATAAAATTCAATACGGACAGTTGGATATCACTTTTTACAGAGACGATCTTCGTAAAGAAATACTGGCCCCGGATAATATGAATATCCCTTTTCCCATTGAAAATAAAATGGTGGTTTTAATAGATGATGTTTTATTTACCGGCCGAACCATTAAAGCAGCCCTTGATGTATTGCTGGATTATGGCCGCCCTGCAAAAGTAGAATTATGTGTACTGATCGACAGAAAAGAACACCGTCAGTTTCCAATACAGGCCGATTATGCCGGCATAACACTGCAAACCAATAAGCAGGATAAAGTAAAGCTGGTAAAAGGTGAGGATGGAGAAAAGCATGTTGTACTTATAACTGGCTAAATAACTCCTTACTTGAAATTCAATCCTGTAAAATATTTTCTGTGTAAATCTGTGTAATCTGTGGCAAAATACTTTAATTTCGTTTTTTAATGCAACTATCTACTAAACATCTATTGGGCATTAAAGACCTCTTACCCCAGGATATTTCCATTATTCTTTCTACCGCACAGCAATTTAAAGAAGTTTTACAAAGGCCT
>JAYVUE010000002.1:0-2307 GCA_043788195.1 Chitinophagaceae bacterium | reverse complement strand
CAGGTTAGGATTTTTTTCGCCGGTGGCAGAAAGAATAGCAGCCAGTAAATATATCTGAGTGATACCCTGCCTGATTACCTGCACATGCAGCATTTCCTTATTCATTACATCAAGGCTAACATAAGGCCCTGACCCATGAAGCAATTCATTCTCTTCTCTCAGATCGGAAGCAATCACATTGCTATTTCCATAAATTTTTCTGAGCGCAAGGGTTAATTCAACACCTATCTGACCACTAGCCCCAATTACCATTATTTTTTCTTTTGCCATGCTGCTCTTTTAACAAAAGTAATATTGAAATGTGATACTGTTCTAAAACACTAATTTTGAATATATGATAACGGGATCAGTAACTAATTTTTATAACAACAACAATTTCTTTCTGATTGCAGGGCCCTGCATAGTAGAAGATGAAACAATGGTTTTTACAATTGCGGAAAAAGTAAATGCACTCTGTAAGAATTATAAAATCCCTTACATTTTTAAAGCATCTTACAGAAAAGCAAACCGTACAAGTGCAGATTCTTTTACCGGCATTGGTGATGAAAAGGCTTTACAACTTATACAGAAAGTTGGTAATGCATTATCGGTTCCTGTATTAACAGATATCCATTCCCACGAAGAGGCTTCTTTTGCAGCAAATTATGTTGATATACTTCAGATACCTGCATTTTTATGCAGGCAATCTGACCTTTTGGTTGCTGCAGCAAAAACAGGAAAGATCGTAAATGTAAAAAAAGGTCAGTTCCTCAGTGGCCCATCAATGAAATTTGCAATTGATAAATTGCAAAAAGCAGGAAACAAAGAAACATGGTTAACTGAAAGAGGAAATACTTTTGGCTACCAGGACCTTGTGGTGGACTATAGGAATATTACATGGATGAAAGATTTAAAAGTTCCTGTAATAATGGATTGTACACATTCTCTTCAGCAACCCAATCAGCAATCCGGTATAACCGGCGGTGATCCATCTCTCATTGAAACTATAGCTAAAGCTGCAATAGCTACAGGAGCTGATGGTTTATTTATTGAAACACATCCGGATCCACAATTAGCCAAAAGTGATGGTGCTAATATGCTTCATCTTGATTTACTGGAGCCTTTATTGGAGAAGCTGGTAAAAATTCGTACTGCAATTTTATAAGTACCTGAGTGGATTTCTTCTTGCATTTAAAATATAGCGCTTGACATTCATCCAGAAGGCTACAAAAAGATATACAATGAGTGGAGAGCCCATTGTGAGAAAAGAAATGTAGATGAAATATTTTCTGATGGTGGCAGTAGCTATACCCATCTTCTCACCTATAGCTGAACAAACGCCGAATACATGCCACTCAATAAAATATTTAAACCTGTTCATATAATTTCCTGCATGTAAAATTACTCAATTTTTGAATTGACCTGTTAATGAAATTGACTAATTTTGCACTTCGAATTGGGAACGGTACAATATGTTCCCTGATTATACCTTCTAACTTCAAATCATCAGTATGGCATTCGACATAGAAATGATCAAAAAAGTATATGCTTCCTTTCCTGAACGCATAGAAGCAGCAAGAAAGATCGTTGGCAGACCTCTTACACTTTCTGAAAAAATAATATACACCCATTTATGGAAAGGAAATGCAAAGGAACTTTATGAGAGAGGTAATTCATATGTGGATTTTGCACCAGACCGTGTAGCCATGCAAGACGCCACTGCACAGATGGCTTTATTACAATTTATGCAAAGTGGTCGTACGAAAGTGGCTGTACCCAGCACTGTACATTGTGATCATCTGATTGAAGCAAAAGACAATAGTAAAACTGATCTCGAAAGGGCACGTCATGAAAGCAGTGAAGTATTTGATTTCCTTTCATCAGTTTCAAATAAATATGGAATTGGATTCTGGCGGCCTGGCGCAGGAATTATTCACCAGGTAGTTCTTGAAAATTATGCTTTCCCGGGTGGAATGATGATAGGAACAGATAGTCATACTGTAAATGCCGGAGGTTTAGGAATGATTGCAATAGGAGTTGGGGGTGCAGATGCCTGCGATGTAATGGCAGGCCTTCCCTGGGAATTAAAAATGCCTAAGCTGATTGGTGTAAAATTAACAGGTAAGTTAAGTGGCTGGACTGCCGCTAAAGATGTTATATTAAAAGTGGCAGGAATACTTACTGTAAAAGGCGGAACTGGGGCTATTGTAGAATATTTTGGAGAAGGTGCTGAAAGTATAAGCTGTACCGGCAAAGGAACAATCTGCAACATGGGAGCTGAGGTAGGCGCTACAACATCCACCTTTAGTTATGATGATAGCATGAGCA
>JAYVUE010000001.1:0-4005 GCA_043788195.1 Chitinophagaceae bacterium | reverse complement strand
TGCAATGCAATTTTTCCTTCCCATTGTTTTTTTAAGTTGCCCGTTTTGGTTAACACTTCATCTTTGAAAGACGGATCAATATCATCGATAAAATCCAACCGGTTTTGCTGAAATTCTAAAAACTCTGTTGCCTTGCTATTGTAAAAAGAAATTTTTATCCCATCCAGGTAGGGTAATAATCTGCCGCCAGCATCTTTTTCAAAATAGTTATCATTCCTTTTCAGGATAAGCGCCTGCCCCTCTTCCCAGGCCACAAAACTAAATGGCCCGCTGCCAACGGGATGCCTTCTGAAATCGTTTCCATATTTTTCAACGGCTTCTTTTGGAATAACAGAGCAATCTTGCATACTTAATATGCCCAAAATAGATTGAAAAGGGCGAATTAATTTAAGTTGAAATGTTGTATCATTCAAGGCTTTAAATCCAGCGGTTGAATCAACCCGGTTATTAAATATCCATGCTCCGGGACTTGCCGTATTTTTATCAACGATACGTTTAAAACTATACTCTACATCATAGGCATTTAATTTACGGCCTTTGCCGTTTGTAAAGCAATTATCATCTGTGAAATAAACATCATCACGTAAATAAAAAGTGAACAGTAAATGATCAGTTGTAATATCCCAGCGTTTTGCCAATGATGGCGACATCTGCATATTACTGTCAATTTCAATTAAAGTATTATACAATTGGTGCACACCCCACATAACCTGTTTATTTTTAGCAAAGGCAGGGTCAAGGGATGTAAGTCCGCTACTTTCGTTGTAATGGAAGATCTTCTTATCAGGGTGGTTATGATTTTTGCAGGAAGATAAAAAAATCAGCAACAAAGGCACTAGGGCACTAAGGAATATGATGAATGGCTTGGTGTCTTTGTGTGTTAGTGGCATAAAAAAACTAAATTAGCATTTATATAATTACTTATTCTTATTGACATGAAACAAATTTTTAAAACGCTGATAATTATTAATTGTTCATTATTAATTATTAATCATTCAAGTGCACAACCAATAAATAAGCAGGTTGTCTTTACACATGCCGATACCTTGCGGGGTACCTATGGCCCGGGCCGGGATTGGTGGGATGCGTTGAAATATGATTTACATGTAAAATTTAATATTAATGATAGTACGATCAACGGTTATAATATCATACAATTTAAAGTATTAAAGAAAGGAGATGTGATGCAGATCGATCTGCAGGAGCCGATGATCATTGACAGTATTATTGAATTTTCAATTTTGAAACAATCCAGAATAAGTTCAGGACGGTCAAAAATTAATTTTAATAAAGATGGAAATGCATATTTCTGTTCAGTTAGCAACTACAAACCCCAAACTACAAACTACCTAACTGTTTACTACCATGGCAAACCCCGCATTGCCCGGCGCCCGCCCTGGGATGGCGGACTGATATGGAAAAAAGACAAGAACAATAATCCCTGGGTAACTGTTGCCTGCCAGGGGCTTGGGGCAAGTGTTTGGTACCCCTGTAAAGATCACCAGAGCGATGAACCCGACAGTGCAGAAATGCATATAACCATCCCCGATAGCCTTGTATGTGTGGGTAACGGCCGCTTCCGCGAAAAAAAAATTAATGGTGATGGTACTTCAACTTATGATTGGGCTGTTGTGAATCCGATCAATAATTATTGCCTGATACCTTATATTGGCAAATACGTTCATTTTAGCGAAATATTCAAAGGCGAAAAAGGAGATCTTGACATGGATTATTGGGTGCTGGATTATAACTTAGAAAAAGCGAAAGAACATTTCAAAGATGCTCCCCGTATGATGAAAGCTTTTGAGCATTGGTTTGGCCCCTATCCTTTTTACGAAGATGGTTATAAATTAGTTGATGCACCTCATTTGGGAATGGAACACCAAAGCGCTACTGCCTATGGTAATGCTTATAAGATGGGTTATAATGGCAGGGATTTAAGCGGTAGCGGCTGGGGAATGAAATGGGATTTTATTATTGTACATGAAAGCGGACACGAATGGTTTGCCAATAATATTACCAGCAAAGACATTGCTGATATGTGGGTACATGAAGGCTTTACCAATTATAGCGAAACATTATTTACAGATTATTGGTATGGTACAGTAGCCGGAAATGAATATGTAAAAGGTATTCGGGCAAACATACAAAACGATATACCCATTATTGGCCAGTACGGCGTAAACCGATCAGGCAGCGGAGATATGTATTATAAAAGCGGCAATATGCTACACACTATAAGGCAGGTGATCAATGATGATGAAAAATTCAGGCAGATATTAAGAGGACTCAATAAAACTTTTTACCACCAAACAGTTACTACTCAACAGGTAGAAGAATATATCAGTAAACAAAGCAAAATTAATTTTAGTAAAGTGTTTGACCAGTATTTAAGGAATACCCGGATACCAATACTGGAATATAAAATTGATGGCTACAAACTTTCGTATCGATATGATAGTTGTGTACAAGGATTTAATCTTCCTTTAAAAATTACATTTAAAACAACGCAATGGATAAAGCCAACTGAAAAATGGCAAAGCCTGGAACTTTATCCCGAGGGTGATAATAAATTTAGTGTAGACCCGAATTTCTACATTAAAACAAAAAAGGTAGATTAATTTAGCAGCAAATAAATCTATGAGCCAGATCAGGAGGCAGAGCATTATTTCTTCAGCAGTTGTATATGTTGGCTTTGCCATTGGCTTTTTTAATACATACCTATTTACCCGTGAAGGTGGTTTTACACAGGCAGAATATGGCCTTACAGGTATTTTTGTAGCTATTGCCAATATTATGTATTCTTTTGCCAACCTGGGAATGGGATCGTATATACACAAATTTTACCCATACTACAATGATAATCTTCCCAAAAAACAAAACGACCAGTTTACCTGGGCGCTTCTTTTTTCCCTGGTAGGTTTTTGCCTTGTTATCATTGCCGGAATAGTTTTTAAAGACCTTGTGATCAGAAAATTTGGAGCCAACTCACCCGACCTTGTAAAATATTATTATTATATTTTTCCCTTTGGCCTTGGGCTCACTTTGTTTTCTATACTGGAAGCTTATACCTGGCAATTAAAAAAATCGGTGCTGACTAATTTTTTGAAAGAGATACAGTTTAGGCTTTTTACGTCGGTACTTATTTTATTACTGATCGTTGGAGTCATTTCAAAGTTTGATCTTTTTATAAAACTATATTCTTTTACCTACCTGGCTATTGCCCTGCTATTATTGGGTTATTTGATCTTTACAAATAAAATTTTCTTTACATTTTCAGTAAGTAACGTTTCGAAAAAGTTTTTTAAAAAAATTATAACATTAATTTCATTTGTGTACGGAGGTAGCCTTGTATATACCATATCTGCCGTATTCGATTCTATATTAATTGCTGCAGTATTACCAAATGGACTTGCTTTGGCAGGCATTTACACCCTGGCGCAAAATATTGCAAGTTTGATACAGGCTCCGCAACGTGGCATTGTTTCATCTTCTTTTTCCGCTTTGTCAAAAGCCTGGAAAGACAAAGACATGAAAAAAATAAACAGGATCTATCACAGTTCTTCCATTAACCAGCTGATTTTTTCTGTTGGACTTTTTGTACTGATCTGGTTAAGTTTTTCGGACTTAATTTTCACTTTTCATTTACAGGGTGGATATTTAGATGCTAAATGGATATTCTTTTACATTGGGTTAATGAAGATCGTTGATATGGGTACAGGAGTAAACAGCCAGATCATTGGAACCTCTACCCGTTGGCGTTTTGATTTTATTACCGGCATCATTTTACTGTTTTTAACTTTGCCTATGAATTATATACTTACAAAATATTATTTTGGAGTAACCGGCCCAGCTATTTCAAACCTGATTACTTTTAGTATTTATAACGCCATCCGATATTGGTTTTTGATAAGCAAATTCAATCTGCAGCCCTTTACCATAAAAACTGTTTATACTGTGATATTAGGTGTCGCGGGTTATTTTATCTGTTATTTTTTATTTTAT